>QIAJ01000160.1 GCA_003225495.1 Acidobacteriota bacterium | reverse complement strand
GCTGTGCACCAACAGATGATTCGGGTTCGAAGCCGGATCGAGCTCGAGCGGGGCCGATGGCATTTCTGCGTGCCGTCCGTGGTCAAGGCCTTCAGTCGGCATCGGTCCCGAACCTGAAGTCCTGAAATAAGCAATATCCGGAAACCGCTGCTCCTTATTTACGACAAGATTTTCGACAATCGCCAGATTTTCCGCCTCGGACTGCTCTACCAAATGCTTCGGAGTGTTCCGGTAGGTTCCCGCATAATTCATATGGACGTGCACATCCCCACTTACCCACTCCGCCGGTTCGTATGGAACATTCGGACGTAGTTTAACCTTGAGGCTGGCAGCTTTTCCCTCGGTCACCTCCACCGATCGCCGCTCAAATCCAAACTCGAAGCCGCGCATCACGTCGACCTCGACGCGCCCGGCAGGAACCGTAATCTCCGAGACTCCCGGTGTATCGAAATAGTGCGCCTCAAACGGCCGCTCTGACCGCGTAAAGCTGTCATCCGCATAGATCCACGCATCATCCGGTGCATAAGCGCGGTTATCCGCGGCTGTGATGAAAACCCGCGCTGCCACTGGCTTTCCGAGCGGGCCAAGCACACGCAGCGAAATCCTTCCCATCGGCTTCAGGTATTTTCGGTCGCGTACCGCTACTTCCCTCTGTGCCCCGCCCGGGATCGTCTCAACCCACAGCGAAGTGTTCCCGGCACGATTCGAAATAAACACAATCTTCGTTCCATCCGGCGACCATCGCGGGTTGGTATTGTCATAATCACCATACGAAAGCGGAAATGCATCCCCGCCGCCAATCGGCATCGCCCATAACTGATGCCATTGCCCTCCGAGATACGACGCATAGACCATTCGCGTCCCGTCCGGCGAAATATCCGGACGCGCCCGCCACGTCGTTTCTTCATAGTGAATTTCGCGCGCCTCGGCTCCTGGCTCAGCCTTCATCCGCCAGAACCCTCCCGTCCCGTGAATATTTCCACGATTTGAGATGAACAAGATCTCCGACCCATCCCGCGACCACACCGGACTGATCTCATGATCGACCTTACTGTAGTAATAGCGGGGCAGATCGCTAACTCTCTCGGGAGTAAGTTGCTGAACCTCGCTGAGCCGTCCGTCGTTGAATTGCCCAACAAAAATATGAAAATGACCCTTGTAAGAAGTCGAAACAAATGCCAGCCGTTTTCCGTCCGGCGAAAACCGCGGCTCAAGATTCACAGCTCCACCCGACGTCAGCTGCAAAGCCTTCCCATCCCGCAAATCAAGAGCCCACAATTCAACCGCATCATGGTCGTAGCGATCGAAGACCACCCAGCGCCCATCCGGCGAGAAGTCAGGCTGATAGTCGTATCCCGGCCCGGCCGTCAGCTGTTGCGACGTCGTCGAAACCAACTCCTGCTGCCACAGCGAACCCGCCATTGAGTAGACGACACTCTTCGAATCAGGAGACCAAGCTGCCGCACTCGGGCCGGACGGCACCTGCGGCAAATACATTTCCCGGAAGTAATAGGGATGCGGAAGATCAATCTGCTTGAGCACTGGCTCCCGTTGCCCAAGACAGCAAGTAACTGCCATGACGTACCAGACGACCGCCATCCAGCTTTGAACTGACTTGAACAAGTCTCCTCCGAATTTCACAAATGCGTGCACGACCGTCGAGGAGAGGCGCTTCAACACTACGCTAGTAGCGCTGATTGGCACGGACTCAAGCCCGTGGGGCCGACTCTCGCTACTTCACCACTGGCACTACAATCTCCGACTGCCGTCCGCCACCTTCATAAATCCGAATCCGCGCCTTCTTCATCTCCGCACTCGTGGTCTCTGACTTCCCTGTCTGCAAGTTTCGAGCAAAGTTCGGCGCGAAACTCCCGAAGACCTGCACCCGCATCCGATGTCCCTTTAAAAACACATTGCTGGTAATCAAATTCGGCAGCAAGATCTGATACACGCGACCCGGCTGAAGCCATTGACGCCCGCGCGACATATCGCGATAGCTCGCCCGCACAACATCCAGTCCCGGACTCATCAGATTGAATGCCGTTCCATCCGGCGCGACATCGAGCAACCGCACCCACAGATCGAAGTCCCGACAGTCGCAAGAGACGAACATATGCGCCGGAATCCAGCATCGCCGAATCGAATGTCAGCACGTCATCCCGATCCGCCAATTTCCGATAGTCATGCGCCCCCGAAGAAGCATACTCATTCATCACCGGATTCGCCGGATCGGAACTAAACTGGCTGAACCCCACTCTACTCTCGACCGCCTGGACCGCCAGCGTCCCAATCCGTTCGCCCGTCTTCGCCGAACCCAAACGAAACGTCATTTTCTGACCAGCCGGAGGCCAGGCTTCCGCCTCCCTCCACTCATTCCGTCCCATGACGAAATACCGCACCGGCTTCTCCCGTTCCACGCCATTGTCGATGCCCTTCAAATAATGATCCATCCATCGCAGCACGACGTCGTCATAGTCGATAATTGCCGGTGTTCCAAACTCACGCTCGCCCGACTTGGTCTTCCCAGTACTGGCCACGCCATGCACCCACGGCCCAAGCAGCAAATGCGTTCGCGGATCTCTCTCCCCCGCCCGCGCCTTCAGCAGACCCGCGAAGTTAGTAGTTGCTCCCTCGGGTCCGTAGTTGTCGTCGTACCATGCCGAAAGATTCAGCACCGCCGCCTGCGTCCGCCCGTACTTGTTGCGCAGCTCACTCCAATCCCACCACGGATCCTCCGCTGGATGCTTAAGCCAGTCATTGTAGTAAGGAGCAACCTGCCGCAGCGGCTCGACCGCATTCAGCGGCAGCGTCTCCAACATCTTCGTACCCATATCTTTCCACGCCCCGAGAGCTTCTTGCTCGGTCCGCGGACCCGGCAGATTCTTCTTCACTCGCACGTCCCAGGCGAGGTTGTCCCAGATCCACTCGATCCAGGACAAATCCCATGTTCCTCCCGCATAGAAAAAATTCTGCGCAGTCGAAAACGTCATCGCCGGCACCATCGCCTTCAGGTGTGGAGGACTCTCCACCGCTGCCAGCCACTGCACCGCTCCCGGATAGGACAGTCCAAACGTTCCCACCGCCCCATTCGACCACGGCTGCGCCGCCGCCCACTCGATCGTGTCATACCCGTCACGCCCTTCATTCTCGTACGGACGAAACTCGCCGGCCGAGTGATATCGTCCCCGCACATCCACAATCACCACCGCGTAGCCTCGTTCCAGCGCCCGCCGAAAAGTCGTGTACTCCTCCTGCGCCGCATCTTTACCATAGGGAGTTCGATAGACCAAGGTAGGAAACTTGCCGCCATCCGATGGACGCAGCACATCCGCGCGCAGTACAACACCATCCCGCATTCGGACAGCGACGTTTCTGTCAAATAGAGAGCGAGCAGTGGCAGTTTGAGAATCGTGATCAGCCGAGAAAGAAATCGCGGCGAGAAGAAGAACGAAGCAAAGAGATAAGAGTTGCAGGGGCCCGGTTTTCATTGGCGGTGAGGCTATCACCGCCTCACCGATCGCGACAAGTCAAGCTTTAGCCGGTCGCAACCACCGCGCCCACGCCCAATTGAGCAGCGCCGCGCCCAACGTCACTGCCAGGATCCGGGACTGGCTCAAGTCCACCTGCCATGCCATCCCGATACACATCAGTATGCCGAGCACGGCGAGTATCGGGCCGCCTGGCACTTGGAACCGCGTCGCTCCTGGCCGGCCCCTTCGCAAAGCGATCAGCGCAGCACAAACCACCGCGTAGTAGAAGAGCCGCGCGACCGCCGACAGCGTAACATTCCAAGCAAAGTTTCCTGCCAGTGAGAGTCCCCACACCGTCGCCGCGTAGATCAGAATTGAAAGCCATGGAGTGTGAAATCGTCGGCTTACCCATGCAAATGGGCTCGGCAAGTCGCCACCTTCGGCGAGCGCAAAAGTCGTTCGCGGCATCGAGAGCAATTTCGCGCTCAAGTATCCGTACACCGAAACCAATGCTCCCAGCGCCACCAGTGCCGCTCCCCGGTTCCCCATGGTGTGCCGCGCCACCTCGGCCAAAGGACGATCGGTCGCGGCGCCATTCCCCAGAACTCCGACCACTACCCACTGCACGAGCACATAGACCGCGACGCACGCCAGCAAAGAAATCATCAGCGCAAACCCAACGTCACGCTTCGGATTCTTCGCTTCACCCAGCGGTACCAGAGCGGTCTCAAATCCGCCGTACGCAAAAACCAGCAGCACCATCGCCTTCCACCAGACGTTGCCATCAGCCGGACCAGCTACCCCCATCGACACCGGACGAAATATCGTGACCGCAGCTCCCGCCAGCACCACCATCAGCAGGGGAAGCAGCTTGGCGATCGTGAAAACATTGCTGACCCGCGTGCCCTGCCGAACACCCAGAATATTAATGAGCGCGAGCAGTCCGATAAGAATGGAGAGGATGACAACTCTCGAAGCCTTCGCGGCCGGCCAAAACTCTTGCAGATAAATGACAAACAAATTCGCATTGGCCGCCGGCGCCGCCGACTGTGACAAGTAAAACGTCCAGCCGACGACCAATCCCACCGCCCGCCCGAACACACTACGGGCATATAAATAAGGGCCGCCCGCCTCCGAGAACTGCGAAGCCACCTCGGCAAAACACACCATAATCACGCCGATCGCTGCCCCAGCGACCAGTACCGCCAGAATGCTGCGTTTTCCGAGTAATCCAGCCACCGTCCCAGGCAGTCCGAATACTCCGCTTCCAATCACCGAATTCACGGTCAGCGCCACCAGGCTCCAGCGCCCAATGGCCCGCACCAAGCCGCTTTTCGGTTGGATTGTCACCGCGACCGTTTGTATCACACCAACCTTAACTTCAGGTTAAACTTCTACTGGCTGATAGCAATCTGAAACAGCTCCCGGAGCGTACCTCGAAGTGCCCGCCTCGATTTCTGATATTCGTCTTCTTCTAAGGGTCAAGCAGCTTCCTCAAAGCAGCCATCCGCGGCGCGTATTCATCACGGGCGGGACCGGTTACCTGGGAAGCAGTTTGATCCCGGTGCTCCTGGAGCGCGGGCACCACGTCCGCGGACTCGTGCGTCCAACTTCAAAAGGAAATTTGCCCAGCGGATCCGAAGTCGTCTCCGGCGACGCTCTCGACGCGAACAGCTACAAGCACCTGGTTCGTCCGTCCGACACATTCATCCATCTTGTGGGAGTTTCGCAGCCGTCTCCCGCAAAGGCTGCCGAATTCCGCGCTATCGATCTGGTCTCCGCCAGCGAAGCTATCAACGCCGCAGCCGATCTCGGAATCGCTCATTTTATCTATCTGAGCGTCGCACAACCGGCGCCGGTGATGAAGGCCTACGTCGCCGTCCGAGCGGAAGCCGAGACACTCATCCGCAACCGTCGCCTCAATGCAACCATCCTTCGTCCCTGGTATGTCCTCGGCCCCGGGCACAACTGGCCCTACGCGCTCCTGCCGATCTACAAAGTCATGGAGTTTCTCCCCTTCGTGTCGCAAAGCGCAAAGCGTCTCGGCCTGGTTACCCTTGAGCAAATGATTATGGCCCTCGTGGAAGCGGTCGAATCACCAGTTCAGGGCCTAAGGGTCATAGAGGTTCCCGAAATTCGTTCTGCCCAGAACACCCTCGCCAGCGAAGTGACCCGCCAGACCGCATGAAATCGCCCGTCCGGCGTGCCCTTTAGAAACCAGGTAACTTCAATTACGGAAGCACATGCACACGGGGAATCTTTGCGCCCGCCAGTCGAAGTGCGATGGTGAACAGAACAAGCGCGGTATGTGCGCAAGCTATGCAGCTTCAAACGATCTTTGAATAGGCAAGTTCGGTTTCGATAGAGCCGAATCAATTGACCAAGCTGACGCCGCATGCAACACCGCAGGTCAGCCGTGAAGAGGCGATACAGGCAAGCCCGGCATGCAAGTGCCGGGACAATCAACAAAGGCGAGCGAGTCCCGTAGGAACGACACGATCTCGCACAGAAAGGGCCCAATGGACCGCGAGAACCGGGAAAGCATGGAGGAAATTCACCTCCGCATTTTGCGCATCACCGAAGACCTGCGCGCCGTCCAGCGAGAGCTTAACTGCGTCGCCATGCAGGCGCCCAGCAATCCCGAACTCATGGAAGCTCTCTCCGGCCCCCCCGAGATGGAAACACTACATGTCCTGAAATCCGCGCTCGATCAGATGCGCCATTTCCTGTGGTTCTACATGCAGGTCATGACCAGCGGCTCCGAAATGGGCGAAAAACTTCGCCAAACCCTGCGCCAGGATCCCGGCCCCC
>QIAJ01000159.1 GCA_003225495.1 Acidobacteriota bacterium | reverse complement strand
GGATTGCAGCTTTACGAGTGCTGAAGAAGGCATGTCGGGCGCCCCAGCGCCAGTTCGCACGACAACAGAAGCGCAGTAACAGTCCCATTGAGCTCGCTTCGTAAGGTGTTTACCGCGGCGTTGCGGGCCGTCAGTTCTTCGCGTTTACGCCGTTTTACAGCCGCCCGGACCTCGCGCGCCAGGCGTTCGACTCCGCTGACTGCAAGATTCACCTGAAGTGGGATCGCAGTGCCGAGGTTCCGCATCACGGCTTCGGTCTCCGCCGGTTCAGTTTCCAGCAAGTACTGATCGAGCACTACCGCCAGATAGGAGTCTGCCCGCAAGAGGATTGCTGCCTGGCACAAACTCTCAGCGACCACCACTTCTTCGCTGGTGGCTTTACGTAACGCCTCAGTCGATTCGTCAGCCCGCAGATTTGGGGTCACAATCAAGATCATGCGGTAACTAGGGGCAAGCGGTTAACCATTCGACTGAAAATTGAAAACAATGCACTTAGCCGTCCGTCCCACTCGGCAAAATCCGCTTTCGGAACAAACGCGGCTTCTATCGCGCGAATTTGGGAGCACGGATGGTCATGGGTAGACGGGGACTTTGAGATACCGCGGGCCAGCACCGTGGGAATCCGCCGTGGAAGCGCATTCACCTCCACCTCACGCTTGCGCGTATTCCTTCAGTTTCCGATAGAGCGTAGTCTTCCCGATTCCCAGCAACCGGGCCGCCAGCATCTTGTCGCCATTCACTTGCGCCAGAGCGTTCAGGATCGTTTGTTTTTCCAACTCCGCCATTGGCAGGATCCCGCCATTGCCCGGATGGATCGGTCCAGTCGCTTCTGGCGGAACGCTGTAAACCTGGGTAGGCAAATCGCGAACCTGAATCTCGTCTGCGCTGGAGAGTGCGCAGGCCCGCTCCAGACAATTTTCCAGTTCCCGCACATTGCCCGGCCAATCATAGTTGAGAAGGATCTTGAGCGCCTCGTCGGAGATTGTTCTTTCTGTCCCGCTGTCGTGCCCGAGGCGGTCGAGTACATGCGCCACCAGCAGTGGAATATCCTGGCGGCGTTCGCGTAACGGAGGAATTCGCAATGTCAGGACATTGAGCCGAAAAAACAGATCGCGGCGGAATGTTCCCTGCACCACCGACTGCTCCAGATCGTGGTTGGTCGCCGCCAAAATACGAACATTGATCGGAATACGGCGGACGCTTCCCACCGGCCGAATCTCTTTTTCCTGAATGGCGCGCAGCAGCTTCGCTTGCAGGTCAATCGACAACTCTCCGATCTCATCCAGGAACACCGTGCCGCCTTCCGCGATCGCCAGCAGCCCGTCCTTGGGATGGGTCGCTCCCGTGAATGCGCCCCGCACATGTCCGAACAATTCGCTTTCGATAAGCGTGGGCACCAGCGATCCACAATCAACCGGAATGAACGGCTTCGTGCGGAATGGTCCGGTGAAGTGCAGGGACTTCGCCACAAGTTCCTTGCCTGTCCCGCTCTCGCCCAGAATCAATACCGGATGCGTGCTTTGGGCCGCCTTCGTGATAATTCGATAGAGCTTTTCCATCTCGGGGGCGCGACCGATGATATTGCCGAACCCCTGACGCGATTTGATAGTCTCGCGCAGCACGCGGTTTTCAGTTTTCAGCCGCAGGTGCCCGGTCACACGTTCCAGCAGCAGCCGGAGTTCTTCCATGCTGAACGGCTTCGTGACGTAATCGTAGGCCCCGTCCTTCATCGCCTGCACCGCCGACTGAATCGTACCGAAGCCGGTGATCACGATCACCAGCGCTTCGGGCCGATTCTTTCGGATGCTATGCAACGCGTCTAATCCTCGTGATCCCGGCAGTTTGAGATCAAGCAGAACTACGTCCGCGCTCCGGCTATCGAGCAAGCGCGACGCCTGCTCCGCCGACTCCGCTACTTGCGGGGTGAAGCCCAATGACTGGGCCACGGCGCGGCACGCCTCGCGCACCGCACGGTCATCGTCCACGATCAGCAGGTTTAGAAAATTCGCTCCCTCAATTTGCTGAGGCCGCCTTAGAGCGGTATCGGTTGCAACCATCATGAGTCTCCCTTGCGATCCAAAACTTCCCGCACACGTTCGATCAGAGCCGAGCTTGCGAAGGGCTTGCGAATGAGTTCCACCGAAAGGTCGGGTTTTGCATCCTTGGGATTGTGGTAGCCCGAGATCAGCAGCACTCTTAACTCTGAGTTTTGCTGGCGCAGTTTCGCCACCAGTTCTTGTCCACTCATTCCTGGCATCATCCAGTCGGCGATCAGAAGATCCACACGGTGTTCGCTTTCCGCAAAAACTTTCATTGCCCGTCTCCCGCCGGACGCCTGTAGGACTCTGTAGCCGGCATGGTGCAGGACGCGTTGTATCGAATTGCGTGCGCTGGAATGATCGTCAACCAGCAAAATGGTTTGTCCGGCTCGTGACCGCTGCGGCGTACCGGCGGCGGGGCTAGCTTCAATGGCCGGCAGTGTTACTTCGATTCCTGTGCCGAGTCCAGTCTCGCTCTTGATGCCGATCGTTCCGCCCGCCTCGGATACGATTCGCTTGACCGTGACCAGTCCAAGCCCGGTCCCATGTCCGGGCGATTTGGTAGTGAAAAATGGTTCGAACAAATGTGCGCGGGTATCGTCGTCCATCCCGCAGCCGGTATCCTCCACCATCAGGCAAACTCCGCCATGGCCTCCGCCGAAGCGCCTGTCGGCCTTGGTGGAAACCGTGATGCGCCCCCCATGGGGCATGGCATCGCGCGCATTCAATACCAGGTTCAGCAGCACCTGCCGTAACTGCGCCTCATCGGCCAGAACGGGTCGAGGATCGGCGGCTAATGCAATCACCAGTTCGATCTGTTCGCCGATTAGCCGGCGCAGCATATTCTCGGTGGACGATACCACCTCATTCAGCAGAATTGGCCGGGGCTGCGGTACCTGCTTGCGTGCGATCGCCAGCAGTTGCTGGGTGAGCGCTGCTCCCTGCTCGCCCGCCAGTCGGATCTCCTGCACATGCCGTAAGAGCCGGCTTCCGCGCTCGATCCCCTCCGAAAGCAGATCGCAGTAAAGCAGAACGCCTGTGAGCAGATTGTTGAAATCATGCGCAATACCGCCGGCAAGCCGCCCGATGACTTCCATCTTCTCGGCGGTACGCGATCTTTCAGCGTTGCGTTTTGATTCCGTCGCGTCTTCGAGCATTGCGATCAGGAAAGAAGGATTCCCTTCGGCATCGCGCACGGTCGACACCGTCAATTGACCCCACAAGCACGCCCCATTTTTAAGGCGAAAGTAACGCTCCTGCTTAAGGAAGTCTTCCGTTCCCCCCTCTAGTTCCGAGAAGAGTCTTCGGTCAGCCGGGAGATCGTCACGATATAACTCCCACATGTGAAGTCCCGCTAGTCCCTCTCGACGGTAGCCCAGCATCTTCGATAGAGCAGCATTACCCTCCGTGATTTGACCGTTAAGATTGCAGGTACAAATCCCGATCGCAGCTCCTTCAAACATTGCCCGGAAATGTTGTTCCCGGTCCCGCGTCAGCGCCGTGATTTCTCCTCTTCCATTGGCTCTAACTGGCGCCTTCGCCGTCCCACCCATCCGTTCCTCCTGAAAACCGGTCCGTGCCAGGTCCGCAGAACCAGCCATGATCGTTGACAGCGGCAAAAAGCAGTTTCAACTGGGAAAATCTCGCCCCAGCTTTCCGCTTAGTGAATGCGCGCGGCCTATTTTGGGAAGTGTAGAGCTTTGGCAACCGGCGCTAAGTGCGGGCCGTCACGTCAGATTGTGATGATTTTGGAAGGTCGGCGAAGCACGCAATAGGGCGTATGCCTAAATCGGGAGGTGTGGCGGCTCGGAATCTGTTAATTTTTCGGGGAAGTTCCGTTCCGTTAGTGGAGTTCCACTGCTTGCGCCAGCCGGAAGGTGAGTCTGCTTTCGACTCCGTACGTCACTTCGTTGGTGCTTGCGTCGTCGGTTCCAGCCGCTCCTGCGTCTCGGATCGCCGTCAGATGCCGTCGTCCGTGAGATCCGCCCTTAACAAACAGGCTCGAGGTTTCGATCGGCACTGGCTGTCCATTCGCCTTTACGCTAACCAGCGCAATGCGCAGGTAACCGGGGTTGTGCATTCCGCCCGATGCCTTCGACGCCAGCACTTTTCCCGTTACGCTGGTTCCGCGAGAGACCAGTTCCTGTCCCTCGATCACGATGGGATCGTCCAGCGTGCCTCCGAAACCGTCGCCAGCCTTTGAAGATGTACTTGAAACCGCGTCCTGGAGGCGGATCGTAATCGGCGTGCCTTCGGGAATCTTGTTGACTCCCGGTACAAGAGAGCGGCTCGGCGAAATACCCCTGGACCCTTCCTCTCGGCGGAAAGGTCCTTCTTGGGGAGGATCGGTGCTCGCCGTCGGGTCGTCGGGCACGCCAGTCGCTCTTTCACATCCCAGCGACAGAGCGATCATTAGGATCAAGCCCGCGATTTGTGCAGCGCGAAACCGATTCACAATGAACTTGTTAAGGGCACGAGGAAGGCCACCTTATCAACTGAAAACACGAGACTTATAACTGATTTCAAAGACAAGACAGTGTACTTTTTTCCCGGAAGTCGAGAAAGTACAGAATGTCGACGGCAAAAAGGGGAGCGTCTCCGCTCCCCCCGATGCCAACTGCGTAAGTGCTAACTGCTGAGTGCTAAATGGTGCTCAGTTCGAGCTGCCATTCCCCGCGGCGGCACTGATGTCGCCGTTTTCCGGCTGCAACACCACGCCGTCGAATGGCGTGGCGGCTACAAACCGTCCGCCCACGACGCTCACGCGCCGGAGGGGGTATCCAGTGTCGGGACCGCGCTGCCAGGAACGTCCGCTGTCGCTGCTAACGAAGATCACGCCCGTCGAATCGCTGGTGGCGAGGAAACGTTTGTGATGTTCGTCGAAGCTGACTGAGGTGATGTCCTTGCTCGGCAGTCCGTTGACGACATGTTCCCAGGTAGCGCCGCTATCGCTGCTGCGGTAGATGCCTTCGCGCGCGGCAATGACAATTCCACCGTCGTGCGAAAGAGCGCTCCCCCGGATGCCGGTCATGAACGACGGCAAGCCACCCTGCTTCCAAGTTGCGCCTGAATCATTCGAGACCATGGCGACCGAATGTGTGCTAGCCACCATGAATGTTCCCTGAGCCCTCACGGAGACAAAGTCTCTCTGCCCCATGATCGGCCCGCCCTTCCAGGTCTTGCCCTGGTCGGTGCTGGTATAAATTCCCTGAGTGGTCGCGGCCAGCCAGCGCTGCGAGCCCAGTTCCAGATCGTTCACCCGCGCATCAAGGTCGCCCGCCTTCTTGGTGATTGTTGTCGTAGCGGCGGCCTTCTTCGAACCCTTCTTCGTTGCCTTTGTACTCTTGACCACCTGCTCGGTCACAATGGAGTTCATCGGACGCCACTGAGTGGCATTGTGGTCGAGGGCAAACATCCCGCGATTCGTTCCCGCTACCAGCGTGCCGTTCGGCGCCTGTTTCAAAGCGAAGATGTCGCGTCCACCCAGTCCTGCGCTGCGTTGCAGCCAGGTGCGGCCGGCATCCCGCGTATAGAACACCCCGCCGTACTCCCGATCATTGACCAGGCCTACGTAGAAGGTATCGGCATCTTTCGAATCCGCGAGAAGCGCGGATACGTAGCGATGCGCATAGCCTTTATTGGAAGTGCTCCAGCTCTGCGTGCCATCGGTGCTGGCCATTACGCCGCTGCGATCGGTCGCGAGAAGCACGTGGTTTGAGTCGCGTGGGTCAACCAGCACATCGTTGACGACGATCTCCGGGTTGCTCGTCCGCTTCCAGGTCTTGCCCAGATCGGACGACTTCCAGAGGCCTTCAGTCGTGCCGGCGTAAACGATATTTTCGTTGGTCGGATCCTGTTTCAGCACGCGCGTACGGCGAGCCGAAAACGGAATGCCCTGAATCTTCGAAAACAGGCCGCCGGCGGTCTCGCTCTTGTAGATTCCGGAGCAGGCGCTGGCGAATACGATCGAAGGATTGGAATGGTCTACGATCACCGAGAACACGTCGGAGTCGTCGATCATGCCCTTCTTGATCTGCTGCCAGGTAGCGCCACCATCCGCCGTCTTCCAGGCGAGGTGCCACGTTCCGGCATAAACTGTGTTCGGATCTTTTGGATCAACCGCAATCGATTCGATGTTCTTTATGTCGGCATGATTTGCTGGGGACATACGTTCCCAGGTGTCGCCGCCATCCATCGTGCGGAATACGCCATCCAGCGCTCCCACGACGATTACTTTAGAGTTGGCCTGGAATATTGCCATGGCGCGGATCGACTTGCCATGCATGGCCGCAAGCGGTTCCCAATTTCTTCCGCCGTCACGAGTTCGGAATATATCGCCAATCTGCTGGCTCGAAACACTCCAAGCCGAGACAAAGATGTGCTTTGAATTCTGGGGATCGATAGAGATATGGTCGAGCACATAATCGTCGCCGCCCAAGCGGGCAAAATGCGACCAGGTGTGTCCGGCATCGTTCGAGACAAAGAGTTGTCCCGTGCTGGTCCCGAGTAGCATGTGGTCGGGATTGTGAGAATCATAGGCCAGGCTGCGAGCGTCGCCGCCGTCCGGACCCAGCACCTGCCAGGAGCCGGAGGCCAGAAGCGACGTGCTCACTAGGCCCAAAACCATTACCAGCAAACTCTTGCGTAAGAATCCCCAGTTCATATGCGTAAATTGACCCCTGCGAACAGTATTCGCCCGTCCACAGAGACTGACAGCCTACCATGCACCGGGCAAGGTTACTGAAGAACAGAGACGAAAAAGGGCCGACGGGTTGTACCCATCGGCCCTAGACATGCCCTAATTGTTTACCTACTGCGTCTTCTTGGCAGCCGCTTTCTTCGCAGCCGGTTTGGGATGGTCCGGAATAGCCTTCACCTTGGTCTCATCGACGGCAGTCGTGCTGTCAGCCTCGGGGAAGGTTGCGCCGGACGGGACGATCCATTGCTCCGAGGTCATCGTGCCCTCGTTGCCGGTACGCGTCTCAATACGGCTCGGGTCAATATTCTGCTTGGCTTCGCCGCCCGCGATGTACGCCTTCACGTCCACCGCGCGCTCTGCCGCCAGGTTTTTACGCTTCTCCTTTGGATCAGCGTTCCCGACGACCACTAGCTTGGCTTCTGGATCCTGCTGCAGTTTCAAAGCAGCATCGTCCAACATGGCCTTGCAGGTATTGTCGACGCGCCACGGCTTCATCTTGTTCGGATACTGACACTCGTTCAGTTTGTTGGCTTGCGGCGGCGGTGGTGGCGGATTCTCGATCGTCACTGAGGCCGTGCTCGAAGCCGTCAACCCGCGCGAATCGGTACATGTCGCATTAATCGTGACAGTGCCGGCGGGAGCTCCGGTGGTGTTGAGAGTGGCCGAGTTGCCGCTGCCGGAAATGCTGCCGCCGGTAGCTGTCCATCCGCCCACCGTTACCGGAACGTTATCCGGGCTGGTGCAGGTGCACGAGATTGTTGAAGAAGCACCCGCTTGTACGCTCGTCGGACTCGCCGAGCAGGAAACCTGCGGGGGGTTCTTCGGTGGTTCTTTTACCGTGAAGTTCGAAGTGCAGCTTGCTTCATTGTTCTTCTTGGCCTTCGGATCGCTCACTCGGGCGGTCACTGTGTAGTTTCCGCCTGCCAAGCCGGTGGTGTCGATGGACGCGCCCGTATCTTTTCCTTCGAGCTTGCCGCCCGTGCTCGACCAGTTATAGGTGAGCGTGTGTTTCGGATTGAAATTGCTCGCCGAGACCGTCGCATGCACCGGTTCGCCGACCATCACTTCGTTGTGGTCAACCGAGCAGGACGCCGCGACCGGCGCTTCCTTTCCGCCACCACCGAAGTTGAACACAAGACCGGTGCGGAGCCGTGCGCCCTCGAGCACCGGATGGCGAAGGTGGGACTCGGTGATCGGCACGACGTCGGCAAAGTTGTGCCGACCCAGGACGTAGTCTGCTTCGATCAGCCGGAAGCTCAGGGACTTCCAGATTTTCAGATCGATGCCGCCGCCCAGCACTGCTCCGATTCCATTGCTCGAATTAACGTCCTTGGGACTAAGACGATTCAATCCCAGCAGAGTGTGGGCGAACATGTTGATGTTTTCGCCACGCCACATGAAACGAGGGCCGACCGAAATGGTGCTTTCAGTCGCAAGGTCCTGAAAGTTTCCACCTACGTCGATCGACAATCCCCACCACTTGTCGAAGTTGTATGTACCTGTGACTCCATAGCCAATTGGCATGCTCGGGAGCTTGGTCGGCACCGGCGGCGGCGGCGGTTGAAACGGAGGGTTGGATCCTACGGGTACCGTGCCCCCAGGATTGAGCCACTGATATCCGATGAACAAATCTACTTTAGGCGGCGCCTCATCCTGCGCGCTCACCAACGACGGCAATAACAGCACGACAAAGGTCAACACCAGCGCGAGAGATGCGCATCTCCGGTGAGCCTGCGAACCGAGTGACATAGAATCCTCCGAATCGAATCGACAACGATCAAGGTACCGAATGCACAGGTAAAAAAACCTGTTAGAACTTATAGTCAAGCGGAGCCTAACGGGACAATAAGGATTAGCCGCTCTTGAGAACCATGAATTCTACAGCAACTACACATCGCTGCGAAAGACGAACAACACTGTAGTTGCCGATTACTGCCCGCCCGGTCCCCGCCAAATGTCCCTCGCATAGTCTCAAATTGATATAGATAAAGAAACTGCAGCGGTGATCGATCGGATGCAGCACCAGAATTCCGGATCGGCAAGGGTCGCTCGACTAGTTGAGCCAATCGGCGCTCGTTTGGCGATGAAATTCACGTCGCGGAGCATTGCCCGTGGCAGTCGCTTGCAGGGTAGCGCCGCACACTGAATAATAGCGGATTGGGCCTATGACTCAGGAACGGATACTGATCGTCGAAGACGAAGCCAACGAGCGCACCGGACTGGCTGAATTGGTTTCCAGTTGGGGTTACCGCACCGATACCGCCGCCGATGGCGTCGAAGCGCTTGAAAAAGTCAGCAGTTTTTCACCCTCCATCGTGATCACCGACATAAAGATGCCTCGCATGGATGGCATGGAGCTGGTCGAAAAACTGGCGGACCTTTCACAGTCCATCGCGGTAGTGATGGTCACCGCTCAGAAAACCACCGAAACCGCCTTTCATGCCGGCCGCCTCGGCGTCCAGGACTACATTGAGAAGCCGATCGATTTCCGCCGGCTTCGCTCGATCCTCGGAAACCTCGGCGAGATTCTCCAGACTCGGACCGAGAACGAAACTCTACGGCGCTCACTCCGTGACAAGGGTGCCCTCGGCCGCCTGGTCGGATCTTCTCCCAAAATGCTGGAAATCTTCCACCTCGTCGAGATGGTTGCGCCCAGCACTGCCTCCGTCCTTATTACCGGAGCCAGTGGAACCGGCAAGGAACTAGTCGCCCGCACGATTCACGACATGAGCCCGCGCCGCGGCAAGCCCTTCGTCCCGATCAATTGCGCAGCCATTCCAGAGACTCTGATCGAGAGCGAAATCTTCGGACACGAAAAAGGCGCTTTCACTGGCGCGCTTGAGCGTCGCACCGGTTGCTTCGAACTTGCCGAAGGAGGAACTCTTCTTCTCGACGAAATCGGCGAGATGCCGGTGGCCACGCAGGCGAAACTACTTCGCGTGCTCGAAGATCACAAACTGCGCCGCTTGGGCAGCAAGGTTGAAACGTCAGTCGACGTCCGTGTTCTCGCCGCTACCAACAAGATTCCCGACGAAGCGGTCGAGAAAGGCGAACTGCGCCAGGATCTCTATTACCGTCTCAACGTCTTCAATATTCACATGCCACCGCTGCGCGATCACAAAGAAGACCTTCGCGAACTCGTGCGCTCCCTGCTCGCGGAGATGAACAAGAAGCACGAACGCAAAGTTGCGGACGTCAGCGAGGCGGTGCTCAACATCTTCCAGAGTTATTCCTGGCCGGGCAACGTCCGGGAATTGCGCAACACGCTCGAGCGCGCAGTGATCGTTTGCGAAAGCGGACTTATTGAAAGCAAGCATTTGCCTCCCGGCTTTGGCCAGAATGTTCGCCCCGCGGTTCATGATCCGGACGCCGTTCATCTCGGGGTGGGCACTACCGTCGAAGAAGCCGAGAAGCAACTGATCATCAAGACCTTACAGGCCACCAGCAACAACAAGACCCGCGCCGCAGAAATTCTCGGCATCAGCCTGAAGACCCTTCACAACAAACTGAAGGAATACGGTAGAGCGACCGACGCAGTGCTGGCAGCGGAAGAGTAGAAGCAGTTCTCAGGGTTCCTCGTGCTCAGTTCTTAGTAGAGCAGACGAATGATGTCAGAAAACGATAACTATTAACTGAAAACTAAAAACTGAGAACCGGGAACTGAAAACCGAGAACCGTTCTTGAGCCGCAAAGCCATCATCGTGTTCGTCATCACCACGCTCATCACCGCGCTGGTGTTCGGCTTCTCCTGGATATACCTGGCGCAACTCCTCCGTCAGCGCATGTTTGAGGTCGACGAAACCGCATCCATGCTTACGCGGCAATTACAATATGTTGCCTCCAAGGCCGTCCCGGATCTCAGCAGCACGCGCGTGGACGTTACCAATCCAGCTGCCTTGCGCAGGGCTATCGCCGAATATCTTCAGACCGACGCGAACCTCAATGACATCCTCGAATCCGTCATCGAAAACTCCCAGATCGTCTATGACGCCGCCATCGTCGATCCAACCGGCATTGCCATTCTCGATACGAATCCCACCCTCAATGGCAAACCGATTCCTCCCCGCCGCGACCTTATTGTGCTTCGCGATGCAGGCTTCCGCCGCCAGTTGCGATTGCTCTACAACTCCGGCACCGTCTATGACGTAAGCATCCCACTGCAACTGGGCGGGCAGCCCTTCGGCAGCGTGCGAGTCGGTGTATCCACAGTTTTCCTACGCAACGAACTGACACCGCGTTTGCAGCAGGCGGCGTTTTTCTGCGTGGTAGCAATTTTCTGTTCGCTGGTACTCTCTGCCGTGATCGCGAACGTTGCGCTCGGTCCCCTCAAGAGAATTGCCGCCAATCTCGATATCGCAAGCGCCGGCGAGACCGAGATGATTCCAGACGACTCACCGGCCGATGAAGTCGGTCTCGTGTCCTTGAAGATCGCCCACTTGGGCCGCCGTATCCGCGATACGAATCAGATTTTTTCTGCGCTTAAAGACAACGTCGAGCAGGTAATGGCCAATCTCCAGGATGGCCTGATGCTGTTTACGCCCGATTCCCGCGTCGTGCTGGTCAGCGCTTCCGCCGAAAAATTTCTTGGCCGCCCGCGCCACGAAATCCTCGGACGCACAGCTGAAGAAATCTTCTCTGACGGTTCCCCCCTCGGCGCAGTCGTACTTCCCGCATTCATGAAGTCTCGTCCGCTCGCGCAATATGAATTTGACGCCGCCGACAACCGCCGCGTTCAGGTGTCGCTCGATTTCATTCAGGAAGGCGAAGCCTCAATCGGCGCTCTGCTGACAATGCGCGATGTCGAGTCGGTCCGGCGCATCGAAGACGAAATCGAAATCTCCCGCCGCCTCTCCGCGAGCGGCCGTCGCACGAAAGAAGTCGCTCATGAAGTCAAGAACCCCATGAATGCGATCGTGCTGCACCTGCAACTTCTCCAGAACAAACTCAACCAGACCGACCCCGACACCCGCCGCCACATGGATGTCATCGGCGATGAAATCCACCGTCTCGACCGCGTTGTCCAGACCCTGGTAGATTTCACCCGCCCCCGCGAACTTCACGAACAGGAAGTGGACATGCGCAAGATATTGGACGATGTCGCCATCCTCGCCGCCCCCGATGCAGAACAGCACGGTGTGCGCGTGGTGCGTGAATTTCCGTCCCAGCCTCTCCTGGTACGCGTGGATGTCGACCTCATGAAACAGGCCATCCTGAATCTCGTCATCAATGGGGTGCAGGCCATGACGAAGGGCGGGGCCTTAACGCTCGCCGCGCAACGCAAAGACGATGCAGTCGTCGCTGAAATCCGCGACCAGGGCGCCGGTATTCCTGCGGAACTCCAGGAAAAAGTTTTCGAGCTTTACTTCACAACGAAAAAAGAGGGAACCGGAATCGGCCTGGCTCAGACCTCGCAGATACTGGACTGGCACTACGGTTCCGTCGATTTCGAATCGACAGTCGGTGTCGGCACAACATTTCGTTTACGAGTACCTGCGGCAAGTCAAAATCGAGCCGGAGTGCAAAGGGAAGTTCCCGCGCGCTCCTGATAGTTCTCGTCCGCTTCCTGTGCACGCGGAGCGGCATCTAAAGGCATATGTGGTTCACCGCGATTCTCGCAGCCGTGCTCCTCGCCCCGCCATCGCTGCAAGATAGCGCCGAGCCGCCGCGCGACTCTAGCAGCGGGACGAACCAGGACACGCCAACAAATCCGCAAGCCTCAAATCCTGAGCCCGCCCCGGCCGCACCCCAGCAGTCCGAAAACGCCCCCGATAAAAAGCCACCAGCCAAAGAAGCCGGGAAGCCGACCCCGGAAAAGCCAGCCGGCAACCCGTCCAAGGCGACCGGGCACAAGCGCCGCTCAAGCAGCCACAAATCAGCCGCGCCGGCGGACGATGGGCAGCCACGCAAAGTCGTCATCCGGCACGGTGGTGCGAGCGACGCGATCGCGCAAATCTTGCCCGGGATTACTCAAGAAGAGGCGATAAAGCAACGCGAGAACGCCGAGCGGCTACTGGTTTCCAGTGAGTCCAATTTGAAAGAGTTGGCCGGACGCACTTTGAATCTCAATCGACAGGAAGTAGTCGTACAGATCCGTCAATACGTGGATGGCGCGCGTATTGCGCTGAAGGAAAGCGACACGCAGCGAGCGCACACTCTGGCCTTGAAAGCTTACTGGTTGTCAGATGATCTGCTGAAACGATAACGAAATAGCCCGCGCAGAGCCCGCTGATTGAAACAATCACATTATTTTGATTTCGCGGTCCCGAGCGAATTGACGGTCGCAAGCAAATCGCGGGACGGCGCCTGATACGGCCCCGGAATTTTCACAGCTTCTTCGAGCGTCGCCCGAGCTTCAGCGACGCGGTTCGTCTTCCCATACGCGTATCCGAGACGGTAGAGCGCGGTTGCGTGGGACACCTCGTCCTGCCCCTTGAGAGTGGCTGCGGCGGTCTTCAACTCCGGAACTGCGGCGGTAAACTTTCCCTGTCTTACATAAGCCCAACCGATACTGGAGTGCGCTACTCCCCCAGAGATCTTGCGCGAACGGTCGGCATCGGGCGCATCCGCCTTCACCAGGTCAATCACCTTCTGCGAATAAGTAATCGCTTTGGCCCAGCCGGCCGGCCGGACATCCTCAACATACGCATTCGCCAAAAGCAACATCGTCGCCACGCTGCTGGGATTCGCCGCCAGCGCCTTTTCCCCGTAAGCAAACAAACGCGCCGAATCGTTCAACTGCCCGAGTGTATACATGGCATATTGCGTTACGGGTTCCTCAAATCGCGACGAGGGAAACGCCGGCGTGAAGCCCTCGATGTACTTCATGCGAGTCTTGGCGTCTTTCTCATCCGCGATAGCGTTGAAGGCGATCGTCTCCAGGAACTCGTAGGAACTCTTGTTACTCTCCTTCGCTTCGGCCAACCGCGACGCGAATTGTTCGTCGGTCATACCCTCACGCTTCGGCGACTGGGCCGCGGCATTGTAGGCCCGGCCGCCGCGTGTGGCATAGTCCACCATTTTCGAATTTGACTTCATTTGCTGCGCGACATTGGTCTGCGAAACCAGGATGTCGAGATTGTTCGGCATGCCGGCCAGCGCCTTGTCGCCGTAGCCGAGCGCCTTTTCCATGTTGCCGTCCGTCTGGTACGACTGCGCGATCTGCCAGTTCCCATACGCGACTGCCGCCGGATTCCCTGAGAACTTCTGAACAAAATCCTCGTACATGGCGATCTTCTTCTGAGCGTCCTGCTCGTTCGAGATCGCCGTCAGAGCTTGATCTTCCGGCGTACCGGCAGGAATCACGATCTTGTCCAGTTGAGCGAAAGCAGAGAATGAAAACAGGAAAACGATGGCTGCACGGCGCATGGCAACCTCCCTGAGACGGGAAAAGATTTTCAGCGCGCATCGTACCGCCGAATCACGTCCTGCGCAAGGATGAGAATCACAGAAATTTCGGAAACAGGCGTAAGAGCCCGACTATTTTCGCCCCTCCCGCTTCTGTGCCACCACCAGCCCCCGAGGCGTCCGCAGAAGGACTACAGATATTAGTCCCTCCCGTTCTAGTTTCAGCGCCGCCTCGCGGACGACTTTCAGATGCGAACTGGCATCGTGCATGAGAATCAATCCGTACGGATTGATCTGCGGCAGAAACCGCCGGATCTCCTGCTCGCGGATGGGCATATCGCTGTCGCTAAAGAAGAGATCAATCGTGCCCTCGACCTTCATCTCCAGACTGGACTCGTTCCGCAACTCAACCCACTCGGCCAATCCGGATGCCGCGATCCGCGCCTTCGCGCTCTCATAAACCTTCGGATCAAATTCGCAGGTAACAATCCGCCCGCGGCCATTCGCCTTCAGTCCTTCGGCAATCCAGAGGGTACTGATGCCACTGAACGTGCCGGTCTCGACGACCAGTTCGGGCTTGATGGTGGTGACTACCGTTCGAAGAAACTCCAGAACCTCGACCTCGGCGGTCATGGAGTCGAACATGCTCCACCATTCCGGGCGCGGACACTCCAGGGTCGCGCGATGATATTCCGGCTGGAGATGGTCCCCACGCTCGATCTGCCGCAAGATGCGGTGTTCCTGTTTCTCTTTTTTGAAGAGACGCTTCAGATCGAGGCCCATAGGAAGGAAGTCTAAATGAAACCCCGGTAGAGACGGGCTTGCCCCGTCTCATAGGCGGTCGCGATGGCGATGCCAGCCGCAAGCCACGTCTCTACTCATTTGTTGGGGAGGGCAAGAATCACTATTCACTAACCACTGCCCTACCAAACCCGGCAAGCATTCTCGCTGACCATCGCTTGCCCCGCCTTACAACCCCACGCCTGCTGAAATTCCGGCATGTTCTGCACCACACCGTTCACGCGATACCGCCCCGGAGAATGAGGATCGGTATTGACCAGCGTACGCGACAGTTCGGGACGCCGCTTTTCGCACCACACCCGCCCGAAGCCCAGGAAAAATCGTTGTTCTGGCGTGTAGCCGTCGATCTTTTCCCCAGCCTTGCCGGTCTGATCCGCCGCGATCATTTCACGCAGCGCCATCAAAGCGATCCGCGCGCCTCCATTGTCCGCCGTGTTCTCTCCCAGCGTCAGCCGGCCATTCAGTTTCAGATCATCGACCGCGACAAAGTTGCCGTACTCGTCCGCCACGCAACTGGCTCGTTTTTCAAATTCTTTGCCGTCCTGCTCGGTCCACCAGTCGCGCAGATTGCCCTGCGGATCGAACTTGCGCCCCTGATCGTCGAATCCATGCGTCAGTTCATGTCCGATCACGACCCCAATTGCCCCCATATTCACCGAGTCGTCCATAGACTTGTCGAAAAATGGCGGCTGCAAAA
>QIAJ01000158.1:2982-3513 GCA_003225495.1 Acidobacteriota bacterium | reverse complement strand
GTGGCGAAACCGCACGCGCCTAGACACTCGACTTCGATGACAGTGAATTTTCCATCCGCTGAGGTGATGCCGAGCTCACCGGTATTGGTGTGCCGCAGAAAAGCCTTGACCACGTCTTCTGCCCCGCAGATTCCGCAAGGCGAAGTCGTGCATACCTGGATGAAATATTTTCCAACCGGATGCTGGTGGTACATGGTGTAGAAAGTCACCACGCCCTTGACGTATGCCGGCGTGAGATCGAGCAGGCCGGCAACCTCCACCATTCCCTCTTCACTCACCCAGCCGCGCTCGCGTTGGACGATCCACAGTGCGGGTAGCAGCGCCGCCATCTTAACGGGATAACGAGTGAGGAGCTCGTCCAGCTCCTTTTTTGCGTCGCCGGTGAAAACGGGCGCGTACGGCTCGTGTCCGGCGCGATCGTGCGACGCGTAATCCGGCGATTCCGTGCCACCTACCAGCTTGGGGGAAGGCGTCAACGGTCGATTTCTCCCATGACGATGTCGATGCTGGCGTTGATGGCAATGACGTCGG
>QIAJ01000158.1:1726-2774 GCA_003225495.1 Acidobacteriota bacterium | reverse complement strand
TTGATTTGGGCGGCAGAATGATGCGCGGGTCGTCGATGTTGACGGGACCATCCGGCAGTCGCTCGGCGGCCTGCTGGAGGATGCGTCTCGACTGGCGCAGCTCTTCGAATCGCACCAGGTACCGATCATACACATCGCCGTTGGTTCCGACGGGTACTTCGAAGTCGTAGGTCTCGTAATCGAGGTACGGGAAGTCCTTTCGAACATCGTAGTCGACGCCCGATGCCCGAAGCATTGGCCCCGAGAGTCCCCAGTTGATCGCTTCTTCGGGAGTCATTACGCCTAGTCCGACCGTGCGCCCAACCCAGATCGCGTTCTTGGTTAGAACACGGTCGATCTCGTCGAGCGTATGCGGGAAGGTGCGAATGAACTGGCGCAGACCATCCATCCACCCGCTCGGAATGTCGGCGGCCATCCCGCCGACGCGCGTTGCTGTCGTCGTCAGTCGCGCGCCAACCCACTTCTCGAGCAATCGGTATATCTCTTCCCGGCGCTGGAACGCCCACAGGAACGGAGTAAATGCACCGATGTCGATGCAGAAGGTACCGAGCCAGACGAGATGTGACATGATGCGCGACAGCTCGGACGCGATCACGCGCAGCACCTTGCAGCGCTCGGTGATCTCAATGCCGAACAGCCGCTCCGCGCCGAGCGAGAACGCGACGTTGTTGCCGATCGAGTTGAGATAATCCTCGCGGTCCGTCCAGCAGATTATCTGATTGTACTGGCGATACTCGCCGATCTTTTCGAAGCCGCAGTGCAAATAACCAATGTGCGGAATGCACCGCACGACGGTCTCTCCATCGAGCTCGAGGACCAGTCGCAGCACACCGTGCGTCGCTGGATGTTGCGGGCCGAGGTTGATGAGCATGTGCTCACCTTCGAGATCTGGCTCGATTCCCGGCGGCGCTTGGAGAGCGAGACCGCCGCCACCATCATCGGTGAGAATCGGTACGCGCTGCGGCCGGCCTTGCGCGTCGAGTCCCGTCGTCGAGAGCTCGACTTCGACGGTGCGTTTCGCCATCTACTCGCCCGTCCTCTCACCCTT
>QIAJ01000158.1:0-1519 GCA_003225495.1 Acidobacteriota bacterium | reverse complement strand
GCAGCTCGGCGAAGGCGTCGGCGATGCTAAGCTCCTCCATCGAGTAGCGAGCTTCGGGATTCTGGGCCAACGCTTGTCGCAATTGCTCCGAACGACTGAAGCGCCCGCGCAGCGGAAAATCCTTGCGCAGCGGGTATCCCTCGCGGTACGACTCCCACATCAGAATGCGCCGCAGATCCGGGTGCCCGCGAAAGCGAATGCCGAACATGTCGTACCACTCGCGCTCGAGCCAATCAGCTGCACGATAGACATCGTAGACGCTGTCGATCTCCAGCGGCTTGCCTTTGGGCAGCTGGGACTTCACTCGCAGGAAACGACGGAACGGGAGCGAGCGCAGATGCCAGACGACTTCAATCGGAGCGTCGGCATCGCGGTACTCGACCGCCGTCACGTCGCTCAGGAAATCGTAGCGCTGCGACGGGTCGTCCTTCAGCCACTGGATTACGTTGTGAACCGCAGCTGCATCCACGTAAACGACGGTCTCACCCCAGATGACTTCGACGCGCTTGATCGACGCGCCAAACTTCGACTGCAGCGCCTCCGCCGACGGATTCGCTGGCTCGCCGCGGTGCGAAACGTTTTTCTGAGTAGTCGGTTCTCCGCCGGGCGCGCTGGCGCCGGTTTGCACGAGCTCGAATCGGTTCACAGCCCGGACCTTGTCTGGTTGACAGAGTTCCCGAAAGGCTCACCGAGCTCGTCGATCACCGAGGGCGGAATGTACAGCTGACTTGTCGGATCGGGCTCGATCTCGTCGCGAGTTCCCTTGTCCGCTGCACGTTCGTTTTTCACTTTCTCCTGCAGCATGCGGATGCCATAGATCAGCCCTTCGGGTCGCGGTGGACAGCCTGGCACGTACACGTCGACGGGAATGATGGTATCGATTCCCTGTACGACCGCATAGTTGTCGAACATTCCGCCGGTAGATGCGCAGGCGCCCATTGATATGCACCACTTTGGCTGCGGCATCTGTTGCCAGATGCGGCGAATGATCGGCGCCAATTTGAACGGAACCCGACCGGCGCAGATGAGCACGTCCGCTTGCCGCGGCGAGAAGCTCATGCGCTCCATTCCGAATCGAGCGAGATCGAAGTCGCTGGCCGCCGTCGCCATGAACTCAATGGCGCAGCACGCCGTGCCAAACGGCATCGGCCACAGCGAATTGGCGCGCGCCCAGTTCACCAGGAAGTCGAGACGCGTCGCGACCCAGCCTTCCTGCGATTCAGGCGCGTACGATACGGTGCGGTGCTCCGCGGGTGTGCTCAATCCCACTGCAGTGCCACCATCTGTAAGCGTCCTAGTCCCATTGCAGCGCCCCTTTCTTCCAGACGTAGACGAAGCCGACGAGAAGGATGACCATGAACACGAGCATCTCGCCGAGTCCGAAGAACGAGACGTTTCCGACGGGGCAGGCGTTGTTCACCAGCGGTACGAAGCAGGAGAGCTGCTTGTAGTATACCGCCCACGGAATCATGAACACCGTTTCGATGTCGAAGATGATGAAGAGGATCGCGACGAGGTA
>QIAJ01000029.1 GCA_003225495.1 Acidobacteriota bacterium | reverse complement strand
GAACCTCGCGATGGCCCTTCTGGATAAAGTAATCCAGGAACTTACGGCGGATCTGGGAGCCTGTGAGCATGGAAAGTTAAATTCTAAATGATCGCGAGCCATGGAGAGGTCGATCGTCAGATTGCGGACTTAAATCCGGTGTAGTCGCGACCTTGACCACAGAGATCACGGAGGGACACGGATGAATCCCCGCATATAAGCCCATGATTTTTCCCCGTGTTCCTCCGAGATCTCTGTGGTAATGATTTGTGGTCGCATTCGGCACCAATGTATCGGGAGAAACAAAATGGCCTGTGATCCACAGATTCTCCGGCAGGTTCCACTGTTTGCTTTGCTCGACGATGACGAGACCGCTGTTCTCGCCGGTCAGGTTGAAGTCAAAACATTCGCTCCGCGGCAGCGCATCTGGAAGATTGGCGACGCCGGCGGGCGTGCCTACGTGATGGTGTCGGGGATGGTCCGAGTGACAACTATCGACGAAGATCATCAGGAAGTCCTGGTCGATCAACCGGCGCAAGGGGAATTCTTCGGGTTCGCGTCCATGCTCGAGCAAACCTCGCATCAGACCAATGCCATCGCCTGGAACGAAACGGTCTGCATCGAGGTCGATCGCGAAGATATTGCGGTGCTCCTACAGCGCAAGCCGCATGCGGGTATGGATATGCTCACCGTGCTCGGGCGGCAGTTTCACGCTTCGCAGCAACTGGTGCGGGTGCGCGCTGCGCGTAATCCCAACGAGGTGATTGAGGAAGAGGAAACTCTTGGCGAGCGAATCGCCGACCGGGTCGCCAGCTTCGGCGGTTCATGGACGTTTATTGTTTCGTTTGGAATTGTGCTGGTGAGCTACACCGTGTTGAACATCGGGCTGGCCAGGCGGGCGTGGGACCCGTATCCGTTCATCCTGCTGAATCTCTTTCTATCGATGCTGGCGGCGATCCAGGCGCCCATCATCATGATGAGCCAGAACCGTCAGGACAAGAAAGACCGGTTACGCAGCGAGCTTGACTTCGACGTAAACCGGCGCGCGGAATCGGAAATTCAGGGCCTCGCGCACAAGATCAATCTCATCGGAGACAAAATCGGCGACGTCGAGGACCTGCTTCGCAAGCAGATCCCCGGATGACGCGGGTAAGTGCGGGATTCAGGTCTCGTTACAGATACAGAGCCGAGCCTACTTTACCGCGTCTTCAGTTTTTTCTGCGCCTTTTTTCACGCCATGGGCTGTCTTCTTGGCGCCCGTCTTAACGACGTGTCCGGTCTTCTTGGCCGCGCCTTCGGTGGCGTCTCCGGTCTTGTCGGCGGCTTTCGCGGTGGCATGGCCAGTCTTCTTGGCTGCTACTTTGGTGGCATGGCCGGTGTCTTCCGCGGCATCCTTGGTGGCGTCGGCTGTTTTATCGGCGGCCTTCGCGGTGGCGTGCCCAGTCTTCTTTGCAGCTGTTTTGGTCGCGTGGCCGGTATCTTCCGCGGTTTTCTTGACGTCGCTGCCGACGTCCTGACCATAGGCGAATGCAGCCAGGGCGAGCACTGCCAGAGATAGTTTCAAGTTCATAGTTCCTCCATATGTGAAGCTTGGGATCGCTAGAGTATGCGCGAGGATTGAAGCGGACGCAAGTATTGCTTGCTGCAGCCAAATCCACTTCAGCCGGTTTGGTCCAGCGCTTCCGTTTCCAGAGTGGTCAAAGTTTCGTCGTCTACGTCCCACTTTTTGAGGATGGTGAAAATCGTCTTTGACCCAAATCCCGCGCGCATCAGCTGACGAAAAATGCGGGCTGCCTGTTTCTGGTCTTTGGGTTTCTGCAAACGCTTGCGGCGGAGGTAGTCGCGAGCGAGCTTCTCTTCGCTCACATCTTCGTAGGCGGAATCGACCGCCTTTTCGATGACGTCGCCATGGACGCCCTTGATTTTCAAATCGGTGATCACCCGCCTGCGTCCGTACTTCTCGTTGTCGCGACGAAAGGACGAATAGGCTGCGGCGTATTGGGCGTCGTTCAGATATCCGCGGTCTTTGAGGCGAACGATGATCAGTTCCACCAGCGTCTTGCCAATCTCGGTGTCAGCTTCGACGCGGTTGCGCAATAGGCGCTTTAGTTCGGCAACCGAGCGCATCCGCCGGCCGAGCGCGCCCACGGCGTACTGGTAGAGTTCGTCTTCCGTGTAGAGCTTTCTTGGACGGCCGAAAGCCATGGCTACACGATAGCGCGTGACAGGCACGGGCGGAATAGATGATTCCATCGACTCGCGCGCAGATTGGATTGCGGAGTCTTCTTTAAGTCTTGAATTGGACAAAAAACACTGTCTTCCGCCGCTACTGCTGAGGCGCGTTTCTGTCCAGGGTTGCGTGTCGATCCTGACACGGCCGGGTTTCCGCGCCCACACATTCCCGCGTTTTCAAATTACTAACCTCCCTGTTTGCAAATAGATGAGAGTGGCTTCCAAGCTGCTTTTCCATAGGCCATTAGGGAGGCGAGTCATGGAATCGGCACTTGAATTCGTGGTGATTGTGGGCGGACTGACTTTCTCGGTGGCCACCGCCATCCTGATCGAAGAACTGATTTTTGGGCGCCTCTTCAGCGTGGTGTTTGCCCGCCCCGCTGAAGTTTCCAAATCCGGGCAGGATCGCTAAGAGGAGTGCAACATGCTTTTGCTTAAGTATCTGCTTGTGAGTGCGGGGATCCTGATGTTTGTGACAGGCGCCTCGCCGCGCCGGGGGAAACGGAACCGATGCCTCCAACACCGGCACCCGCCATCCGTTGGCGGACTTCAGTCGCGCTTGCCATGCTGGCTTGGGCGCCGCTACTGATCTCAGCGGCGATCGTTTTTGTGCCCAGCGGGATGGCGGGAGTCCGCGTGAGCCTGACGCAGGGAACCCTCGCGGGGACGTTGTATCCAGGGGTGCACATAGTTACGCCGCTGGCCGAACACGTAGAGCTGTTTAACACACGCGATCAGGTGTTCACCACGGGGGTAAGCGAAGAGTCGCTTGCGAAGGGCACGGCAAAGGGTGAAGCGCTGAATGTCCAGGCCAAAGAAGGCCTGTCGCTTGGCCTTGCAATCACGGTGCGCTACCAGGTCGATCCGAAGCACCTTGATTACATACAGGCCAACCTGCCGCAGCCGCTGGAAAAAGAAATTGTTCCCGCCGTCGTCGCCACGGCATGGCGCGAACTGGTACCCGCGTACACGGTGCGCGAAGTGTTTTCCACCAAGCGTGAAGAGGTTCGCCAGCGCGCCTCGGAGATGATTCGGAAACGTCTCGCCGCCGACGGTATCGTCGTGAAAGAAGTCATGTTGCGCGACATTCAGTTGCCCGCAGAATATGCGCAGGGACTGGAATCATTGTTGCTGAAGGAGCAGGAGAACGATCGTATGGGAGTGGAAACGGAAATCCACCAGAAGCAGGTAAAGATTGCAGAGGCCGACGCCGAGGCCACCAAGGCGCAACAGGTGAAGCAAGCTGAGGGACAAGCCGCCGTGCGGGTGCTTGAGGCGAAAGGCGAAGCGGACGCGATGCAGTACCTGCTTCCGTTGAAGCAGAAGCAGATTGAGCAGTCGAAACTCGAGGCCGAGGCGCGCAAGGAAACGACCGTCAAGGGCGCGGAGGCGGCCGGAGAAGCGAAGATTATCGACAGCAAGGCTGAAATGGAGCGTCGCAAACTGCTGGCGCAGGCGGAGGCCGAGCGGATTCGGATCACGGCAATTGCCGATGCCGAGCGCATGAAGAATGAAGGCATTGTACTGAAACAGAATCCACTGCTGATTAACAAAATCATTGCCGAACGCCTGTCCGACAAGTTGCAGATCATGATGGTTCCGGCCGACGGCAAGTTCTTCTTTACAAATGATGTCATGCGCGGAATGAATACATCGAATCACGTCAGCCAAGCGGATGACGCCGCGGGGGATAAATAGGGAAGAGGTTGGGCTGGCCGGTGTCTAACTTACTAGGGCACTCGCGGACAAGTGTGGTCTGACCCAATAATAGAGGGCTGACAGTTGAGAGCAGGCAGCTAATAGCTAACCGTCGAGAGCTCCACCATGACCGTTGCCTCACAACCTGCGCGATATAATCTTCGCATCCCAAACATGTACGGACGCTGGTCAGGCGGTCTGCGGATAGGTTGGCTGGCGGCATTCTTTCTTGCGGCCACTCTTGCTCCTTCTCTTCTCTCTGCTTCCGTTTTGGGAGACGCCGCTCGGCAACTGGCTCACAAGATTTCATCAGTCACCGGGCCGGGCGCAATCACTCTCGACATCACTAATCGATCGTCACTTGATGAGAAAGCCGTGCGCGAAGCCCGCAGCGCGCTTGAGGCTGAGTTGCGAACAGGTGGCGTCCGCACCGCAGCTGCCGACGAGTCGATGGGATCGGTGCAGGTCACGCTGTCGGAGAGCATCCGGGAGTATGTGTGGTCGGCGGAAGTCGTGATCGGATCCGACGAGCGCGGCGTTGTCCTGGTGTCCGCGCCGCGGCCACAAACTGGCGGTACGCCGTCCTCGTCAATGCCGCTGGTGCTGCGGAAAAATTTTCTCTTCACGCAAGAGCAGCCTATCCTCGATGCGACCGTGATTGAAATGAGCGGCGGGCCGCGTCTGCTGTTACTCGATGCCGGGCAGGTTGCCGTTTATCGTCAGCAAAGTGGTCGCTGGGAGCAGGAGGCCTCGCTCGCGATTACGCACGTACGTATCTTCCCACGCGATCTTCGCGGACGCTTGCTGCTGCGCCGCGATCATCTTTTCGATGTTCATCTGCCCGGAGTCATTTGCCGCTCGAGCGTGACCGCGCCCCTGACGTTGGTTTGTAACGAGAGCGACGAGCCCTGGCCGTTAAGCGCTGATGACAATGGCATGCGTGCGTTCTTCGCGCCGGCGCGCAACTTCTTCACAGGCACACTCGCGCCCGGCATCGGGAAAGTTGCTAACGCCCCGTCGTTTTATTCTGCTGCGGCCCTGCCGCGTGCCGGATACACGCTATGGGTACTCGCTGCCGTGGATGGATCGATCCACGCGCTCGACGGCATGACCGACCAGGTGATCCGCGGCGCGAAGTGGGGCAGCCAGATGGCGGCCGTTCATTCGAGTTGCGGATCCGGTACGCAACTGCTCGTTTCAGAAAGCGGAACGCCCGAGCAGGATAGCGTGCGTGCCGTCGAAATCCCCGACCGCGACCCGGTCTTCGCAAGCTCGCCACTGGAATTTGACGGTCCGGTGGTGGCGCTATGGACGGACGCCAGCGGCACCGGCGCGAGCGCTATCGTCAAGAGGCAGGATACAGGTTGGTATGAGGCGTATCGCATTTCTATTTCTTGCGGCAGCTAGTTTGCTGGGCGCGGCGGAGGGAGCGACTCGTCCGCGCTATGGCGGGACCGTGCGCGTCATGCTGCAGTCGGCGCCGACCAGTTTGGAGTTGCCGGCCGGCGGCACACCCGCCGATTACTGGGATGCGGCTCGCATCCTCTCGATGATCGCTGACAATCTCGTAGAGATCGACACTGCCGGACACGCGCAGCCTGCATTGGCGCTGTCATGGCAAAGCGATATGAACGGCAAGCGCTGGCAATTCACGCTTCGCCGGGGTGTGAAATTTCACGATGGCACCGCCGCTTTGCCCGCAACCATCACGCAGATTCTCGGCGAGCGCCACTCCGACTGGACCGTGCGCACTGCCGGCGACTCACTCACCGTCGAGAGCGAATCTCCAATGCCTTCGCTGCTTGCAGAACTTGCTCTGCCTCGAAATGCAATTTTGAAACGCAGCGCAAGTGGATTGCCGGTTGGTACGGGAGCATTCCGGGTGGCTGATTTTCAGCCGGGGAAACTTCTGAAGCTTGCCGCCAACGAAGAAAGTTGGGCAGGTCGGCCATTCGCGGACGCAATCGAGATCGAACTTGGCAAATCGCAGCGCGATCAGGCGATCGCTTTGGAACTTACCAAAACGGACTTGATCGAAACGCCGCCACAGGCGATCACGGCAAATGGCGGCGCCCAACGCGTCCGCGCATCGTTGCCCGTCGAATTGATGGCGCTGGTCTTTCCCTCGAGCTCAAAGGCGCAGGATGCGCGTGTTCGCGAAGCGTTGGCGCTGGCCATCGATCGCAAGCCCATCCAGTCGGTCTTGCTAAAGGGCGCGGGCGAGCCTGCCGCCAGCATTCTGCCTAACTGGATGACCGGTTACAGCCGAGTCTTCCCGGTACAGGCGAATCTTCAGCGCGCGCGGGTTGTGCTTGCGGGCTCACGTCAACCGGCGCTCACGTTGAGCTATGACCCGCGCGATCCGCAAGCGCAGTTGATCGCAGAACGAATTGCTCTGAATGCGCGCGAGATTGACGTCACGCTGCAAGTTTCATTGTCGGGCGTCGCGGATGTGACGCTGACGCGCATCGTCCTGCCAAGCTCCGATTCAGCCACATGTCTGCGCGAGGCCGCGCTCGAATTGGGAATGACGCAACCGCTGCTGCATGGCAATTCCGTTGAAGACTTATATTCCTCCGAACGGGCATTGCTCGACTTACACAATGTGATTCCACTCTTCCACCTGCCGATTGCGACCGCGGCCGGTGCGCGCCTGCGCAATTGGCAGCCAGGGCGCACCGGCAACTGGAATCTTTCCGACGTTTGGCTCGAGGCGGACTCGCGATGAGGTTCCGCCAGAAGCTGCTCCTGATCTTTGCGCTCACCGTTTTCTTATGCGTCGCCGTGATCTCGGCGTCGGTCTGGAACTCGATGCAGCGTTCGTTCGAGCACGCCAATGACGATCGCGCGAACTCCGTCGCAGCGCAGTTCCGATCGGAGTTTCAGCGTCGCGGAGACGAAGTCGCTCGCAAAGTCGAAGCCGCGGCTGCGAGTGAATCGGTGCAGCGCATCGCGCTTGAGATCAACCGCGGAGCAGTCGATTCCGGCGGATATGTCAGCGAGGCGCGCAACCTGGCCGGCCAGCAGCATCTCGACTTCCTCGAACTGGTGGACCATCAGGGAACGATCTTGTCATCCGCCCAGTGGCAGGCAAAATTTGGATATCCCGAGCCCGCGATTCCATCGTCAATTGCGTCGGCGGGCGCTTTTCTGAAGCGCGAAGAGCTGCCGAGCGGATCGACTCTCGGGCTGTTTGCCATTCGTGCGGCCGGTGTCGGTGAGCAACCGTTGTATGCCATCGGCGGCGAACGTCTCGACCAGGGCTTTCTTTCGACGCTCGACATTCCAGCGGGCACTCGCGTGATGCTTTACCAGAATCTGGATGCCAACTGGAATCCAAAGTCATTGCTCGATCTAAACGGAGCCGCCGCCGGAGCCGACAAGCTGGCGCCTCTTGTCGAACAGGTGCGCCGCTCCGGTAAGGAAGCGCGAAGCGTGATTCGCTGGACATCCGATTCGAGCGATGCCGAAAGTTTTCACGCTATGCCACTCGCGGGGCCAAATCAGCAGGCGATGGGAGTATTGCTGGTCGGCAGCTCACGGCGTCCGCTGGTCGAATTGCAAAAGCAGATCGTCTCGGCGGCGATGTTGGTCGGGGGGACGGGCATTCTAGTTGCGATCCTGGTGAGCCTCTGGTTCGCCGCGCGCGTAACCAAGCCTGTCGTGTCGTTGGCGGATGCCGCGCGCCGCGTTGCCGCCGGAGATCTCTATGCCAAAGTCAATGTCGAATCCTCCGATGAGCTCGGTGAACTGGCTGCGGCATTCAATCGCATGACCGAAGATCTCCTGCAGCAAAAAGAACGCACCCTGCAAGCTGAGCGCGTGGCCGCATGGCGAGAACTGGCGCGGCGGCTGGCGCATGAGTTGAAAAATCCTTTGTTTCCCTTGCAGGTAACGGTCGAGAATCTGATCCGCGCCAAAGAAAAAGCCCCTGAGATGTTTGAAGAAGTCTTTCGCGAGGGAACTGCGACCCTGCTTGCCGAAGTGAACAACTTGAAGACAATCATTGGCCGCTTCAGCGAATTCTCGCGAATGCCACAGCCCCAGCGGAAGGCCACGCAGCTCAACGAAATCGTAACGTCCGTGCTGCGCGTGTTCCATGCGCAATTGAAGGAAAAGAGTCAGATCGTGGTTCGCACTGAACTTGAGCCGGACTTGCCTATGATCTCCGCCGATCCGGATCTTCTGCATCGCGCGCTGTCAAATCTTATATTGAACGCGATCGACGCGCTGCCGCAGGGCGGCGAAATAATTGTGCAATCGAAGTCATTTGCGAATCGAGTGGAGCTTTCGGTTTCTGATACGGGCTCCGGCCTCACGCCCGAAGAATGTGGGCGCCTATTTACTCCTTATTACACGACTAAGCAACACGGCACCGGCCAGGGCCTCGCCATAGTACAGTCGGTGGTAAGCGATCACGGCGGCAGGATGTCGGTGGAGAGCACGAAGCAAGGCGGGACCACGTTCAGGATCGAATTGCCGCGGTGAGATGACTCGAGTGCTCGGAGACACGACTACGGAGTCACAGAGATTGGAGAAAGGCACCCTTTGTTGATCTTCTCCGTGACCCAGTGTCTCTCTGGTGAATCGTGACTTAGGAGGAACGTTGGCGCACAAAGCGAACCTGCTTATCGTGGACGACGAGGCCAACACTTTGGCCTCGCTGTCGCGCGCTTTCCGCCTCGAAGGACACGATGCCACCGTTTGCGACAATGCCGCGCGCGCACTCGAATTTGCCAAGGCGCAGTCTTTCGACCTCATTCTGTCTGACGTCGTCATGCCCGGCAAAGACGGCCTGACGCTGCTCGAAGAATTGAAGGCGCAAGGCGTCTCAACTCCGGTTGTCATGATGTCCGGTCAGGGGCATATTGAGATGGCTGTACGGGCTACCCGCCTGGGCGCGCTCGATTTTCTGGAAAAACCCATCTCAACCGACAAACTTCTGCTCACGGTCGAGAACGCGCTCAAGTTGGGCCGGTTGGAACGCGAGAATCGCGACCTGCAACGCCGTCTCGGCAAGCACGAAATCGTCTGGCAGGGCGAGACCATGAAGCGCGTCATGGCCCAGGTGGAAAAAGTTGCTGGCAGCGAAACGCGCATCTGCATCCTGGGCGAAACCGGAACCGGAAAGGAACTGGTGGCCCGCACGCTGCACGAACGCAGTCCGCGGGCTAACGGGCCCTTTGTGACTCTGAACTGCGCGGCAGTACCGGCTGAGTTGATTGAATCGGAGTTATTTGGACACGAAAAAGGCTCCTTTACCGGGGCTGGCGCCCGCCATCTCGGAAAATTTGAACAGGCGCAGCACGGCACCATCTTCCTCGACGAAATCGGTGACATGCCGCTCACTATGCAGGCGAAACTGCTGCGCGTGCTGGAAGAGGGCGAAGTCGAACGCATCGGTGGAGACCGATCGATCACAGTTGACGTGCGCGTGATCGTTGCCACCCATCATGATCTGGAAAAACTCGTCCGCGATGGAAAATTCCGGCAGGACCTGTTCCACCGCGTATTCGTATTCCCGCTTCAATTACCGGCGCTGCGCGAGAGACGCGAAGACATTCCATTCTTGGTTGAGCACTTCGCGCAGCAGGTAAGCAGCGCCAACGGATGGAAGCCGATGCCGTTCACAGCGGACGCGACTACTGCGCTCCAGGAATACGGCTGGCCGGGGAACGTCCGAGAATTGAGAAACGCGGTGGAGCGGCTAATGCTGTTAGCTGCCGGCGAAGTAACCGCCGAAACAGTGGCCCTCGGACTTCCACTCTCTGCGACGGGCCTCGAGTCATCGGCCGCGAGTACGGGACCTCTCGCGGACCGCGTGCGTGTGTTCGAAAGGCAGACCATTCTCGCAGAACTGAAACGCAACCATCACCAGATCTCGAAGACTGCGCGCGCCCTGGGACTGGAGCGGTCTCATCTTTATAAGAAGGCGGAGCAGGTGGGAATTGACTTGAAGGCGGAACGGAATGAAGGATAGAGCGACTACCTGCGTTTTCCCACGCTGGCTGCTCTTT
>QIAJ01000028.1 GCA_003225495.1 Acidobacteriota bacterium | reverse complement strand
CTAGCCTTCACCGTCAGCCGCTCCCGCGCTCTTCAACCGACTCTGCTTGATTGGAGCCCCAGCACTGTAAAAAGTTACAGTTCTCCTCATCGTACTGGCAAATTGTAATCGGCTTTGCTTGCTGGTGGTTCTTCGCACGCGAGAACGCCATCAGCCAGAGGAGAGCAAAACAGATGAGCAAACCGAGCGACGTGTGGATCTGGGCTCAGGATCTTATTGACAGCAGATCACGCGAAAAGCAAATACGAAATACCAGAAATATTCTAGCCAGCCCCATCGCTATCAGGACCCCAGGGATGTGGTGGTACATGGGCAACCACGCAAGGAGGGCAGTAGCGTGAAAAAACTAATGGCAATAGTTTTGATAGGCGGATCGTGGATGCTGAGCGCGGCGACGGCGCGTGCACAAACAACTCAGCCAAAAGGGAGTACTTCTCACGTTATCAGCGACCAGGAGTTGAACCTGCTTCGGAAAGATCTTCGCTCTAAGAGGAAACAGCTAATAGCTGCGAACTTGAAACTGACGGAAACAGATGCGGGGAAGTTCTGGCCAGTCTACGACCAATACGTAACGGAGTTGATTGCCATCAACGACAAAAAGTTCGGGCTGATTCAGGACTATGCCGACAATTGGGGGAAATTGACGAACGATCAATCATTGTTGTTCATGCGACAGTGGTTGGATATGGATATTGCGACAGCACAGTTGAGGCAGAAGTATGTGCCGATCGTGTCC
>QIAJ01000027.1 GCA_003225495.1 Acidobacteriota bacterium | reverse complement strand
AGTGAATTTGGAGACGCCGACAATGGTCATGGATGGCGAGTAAAGACTATTTTTCGAACTACATGCCTTCGGACTTGCCGACAATGGTTGTCTTTTAGCTTGTGAGCTAAGGGAAAGCTAAGCTTACCTCGCAGCAGGGCGGCCAGTGCGCCTGTTATAGGACCGAATTTCACCTTGCCGATTTTCCCTAAGGTTGTCGGGAACGTAAAACTCTATTACGCGGCATTGGAAAACATTCCTCAACTGGTCTTTTTGCTCGCCTGCGTCATTTGCTTTCCGCCTTTTAAGACGCTTAATGAGCCAATAGGTGCCCGCACTTGCCATCAGCGCTGCTGCAAATATCCCAATGCACCCCACGCCGATCACAATAGTCACGATCATCAGCACATCATCGACCGCGTGCGCGAATGTGTCCATATGTGTTTGCGAAGGTGTTACCGCCACACCCCTCATTGACGCCGGCACTCGTGTTTGCCCCGACAGAATGGCTTTGCTCAAGAATGAGCGGGCGATGAAACACTTGGGAACTGTTAGAGTTACTCGTTTTCGGGCATCGGCTGCGACAGACCGATGCTTATTTTGTTGATGAAAAGAGGCGTCTACACCAATTACTGCAATCCTAATCCCATGCCTTCGTTCCACCTGTTTCGATCAGCGCTTTCGCATCGAACCGGAACTGCGGTTATCGAAGGGAATGCTCCAGTTCGGCAGGATTTGTGCGATGGAATGTGCAATCAAAGTCGGTCTTCGTCGGCGCTCCTCCCGGAGTGTGAACATGATGGCAAGGAGAAATCCTGCTAACCCTCCGAGGAATCCTTCCGTAATTGAGAGGCTGTTAAAAGTTCGCAGGCCCTGGCCAGTCAGGAGGAATCCGGTATGCGCCAGAGCTACAGTCCAGAACAATTGCACGAACTTGCATGGACCCTACACCTCTGTGTATTCTAATACTGTCGCAAAATGGCTCGTGCCGGTTGGTGGAGAAATAAAAAACGGGACCGCCTCCTCTTAAGATCGGCCCCATTTCAAGTGTTGTGTTGTCCTCGCATTGGCGTGAAGCTCTTTGGCTTGCAGCCCAATTTGCGGTTATTAAAGCAGCGAGCGATCTCAGCGGAAACTGTCAAAACTGACAGCCGCCAAACCGCTTTCTTTCCGGTAAATATGCATTTACACCAACTACCACCCGGACTTACCCTCACTGGGTTTTCAGTGTAATCGCAATTTATCGCCAACAAGCCACACTTGCTTTACACTCTAGACTTCAGGCGAGTCTGATGAAAAACCAAGGCAATTCACGTGTGCTGGCGCGAGGAATGCCCGGCGACTTTTCCGCCGTACCCAGGGTTGCTTCGAGCGCTCTCAGCGTCCAGAACAGGGAGTTCGAATGCCAATTGTTAATGCGGTGAAGGCGTGCCTCGCGAAGTATGCGAATTTGTTCTGCCAGTTCTAAGAGCAATTCCGCCAGTGCCCTGCGAAAGTTCATCGGGTCTTTCGTGACTCTGCCGCCGATGATCGCAGTGGGAGCGAGGCGGCTGCATGATACGAATCGAAGTGGTTGGTGGCAACTTCTGGCGCTGATTCCCTTTGGTGTGGTTGTGCCCATTATCCTCCTAGCACAAAAGAGCATCCCACCAAACCCCGCTGAGTTGCCTGCAAGTGCGCAACTCTGACATGTTATTTGTTGTTAATAGGCTTTTACACCAACTACGGGTCAATGGGTGTAATCGCGTTGTCACTCGTTATGGGCCGTGTTAAGAGGCAATGAGCAGCGCCTCGCCGGACCCCTCACGGTTAGCACTTCCTATTTCTCAACATAATCCGTGTGAGATTTGCCATGGCCGTTGAGCTAAACGATCACGGTACGGTCCTTCGTCGCAACAAAATGAGGTACGCCAGCCGGAATAACGATGAGACTGCCCGCGGGGTACCCTTTTAGCTTTGTGGAATTGAATTTCGTTCCCTCGTCCAGATAGCAGGTTCCTTCGATGATGGTGACCGGTTCGTCCTGCTGGCGCGTGTAGTACGACGGCGTCAACCATCGCACTTGTAGCGAGGTGAACGCGATTATCTCTTTCTTGTTCGTGTCGGCCAACGGCCTCGGTGGGCGAATGAAGCTTGTCTTCCCCTTGTTATTCAGAGCCTGGAACTAAAACCGGAGGCTTCTTACTCCAGGTATAACCTTCCTCAGCCATACCATAAGCCAAATCATAGAGGGCCCGCATGTAGACGGTATCGAAGTCTTTGGTGTGAGGGGTTTTAAAAGTCGGGGGGATGTAAGCAAGATTGAAATCGATGTCATCCCTCTGGGTGACACTGTAAATACGGTACAGATCGCCGACGCCTTGAGACTGGATCAATGTGGTGATGGCCTGGAAGGCAATTGGTAGTGTCTTACGTTCCACTTGTGCCCATTCCGGATCGAGCCTTGCATTCCGGAGAATGTAGAGCTTTCTTTCCCGCTCTACTCCAACGGTTTGCGCCACTTCCTTGAGCCGTATCGCGGCTGGATATACAAAAATCTGAGCGGCCGTATTTCCGTCAACATGCATCTCCTGGTACTTCTTGCCGTCCACTTCTACGTTGATCATCACCGGGGGAAACGTGCCAGGAATCGCCGAGGAGGCGATCAGAAGCGACTGAACCAACTCCAGAGCTTTGGGACGGTGGCTGGCTGCGATTTCGGTTATGTTCCAAATGACTGGCCGACGGGCATCCAGATTTACGGTACCGATTAGAAGCATGCGTCCCTTGGCATGCTCAGCAGCGATTGCCTCAAGCACGTCCTGGTCGATGTATTTCTTGACCAAATGTTTTAAAGGTGTGTTGTCGGCCATGGCATCGTTCGTCACAATTGAAAGGAAGGAACGTTTCTTGGCGATATCTTTGAATGAAATACTCGTGTAAAGCTCATTCAGTTTCTTGTCATAGGCTGGTCCCAGAAAAGCGAAGGGGGCAATGAGAGCTCCCGTGCTTATGCCAGTGACCAGCTTGAACTGCGGTCGTGTTCCTGCCTTGGTCCAACCGTTGAGAAATCCGGCAGCAAAAGCGCCGTTGTCGCCGCCTCCGGAAACTGCGAGGAACGCTGTTGCCGAAAGAGGGCCCGTGTGGTCTTGCGTGGCACGGTAGGCTTTTTCCAGTTCAAGGGACTTCAGGTAATCGTCGATAAATAACTGGACGTGCGCAGGGTCTCGGGGAAAATACCGTATTCCAGTGTCCATCCCAGGTACATGTGCTCTGTCATCGAAAGCATCAGGCACGGCTGCAAGACGCGCCCGCGCCGCGCATCCCGGCAAAATAACCAGAGACAGAGCCAATAGGAATGTTAAATACCGGTTGGTGCGTCCCGCTGCAAAATCATGAGTCGTTTTTTGCTGTTCTTGCGCCATAGTCATGACAGGCATGGAAATGTCCAACAGAACAACAACAGGATGTAGACGGACGCTCGTATCTACTGGGACTGACCGTGGGCTACACTACCCTCGATTTCGTGGGTGCCTCGCAGAACCCGCAAGCTTGCTCAGTATTCCCGGACGATCGTCAGCAGGAGGATGCGTGTCCTTACCACATGCACTCGTCTGATGGTGGACCAGTTGTTTTGATCCGGGGAACAGGAATCTCGCAACGAACTTAGCAGCACACGATCCGAGCCACTACTGTCAACACTACTAGTCCTGGGAAAGCCTGTAGGCCCTCGCGTAAGAGACTGCGGGCGACCCTTACATTTGCTCGCGAGAATCTCAAGGTGGTGAGCGAGTACATGAACCGGATCACGCCCGGCGACGCTGGCAGTGTTAGCGAGATTGAGCCCGGAACGGGTACTTGCCGTTGGGTTGATACCTGGCAAAGAGGTGTAAGCTGCGAGAGTATGTGGTCGATTCGAAATGGGACTGGCCCTATTGCGAGAACCCCACTCGCCCCTGGCGAATCAGATTGGAGAACTCCGGGCTATCGTCCGCAGCCTTCGCTGCAGAATTGATGTGAGCCTGCTCTTTCAGGGCGGGCAGGGATAGTCCTCCGCTGACCAGTTCCTTACGTTCGTACATCATTTCGTCCATTTTGCCGTTCAGCAAGATGCGCCAGTCGAGTCTTGTATTCACATTCCGGGCGTCGGCGACAGAGCCGGCGATGTTGGTAGTGCAGTTGTTGGTCAACGCGTTGTACCACTCCGGGTGCACATGCAAACTGTTGGCGCGCTGCAGATAATCGAGGAAGACTTTGCGAGCCAAGATAGGTGAGGCCGCAGTGCGAAAGAGATAGACCTCTTCTTCATGGCGGTAGTTGGTGCGCAGACGAGCCACGTCGCGCTCGTCGCTGATGATGTAGGTGAGCGTGTACTGCCGAAAGAATCCGCGGATAGCAGAATACCCCTGGCCGACGACATCTCGGGTCTCGATTGACATGGCCAGATGGCCCTCGTCGCCGAAATCGAAACTGATAATCGGATGCGCGATCCACGGCGAGCCCCACCAGGTGATAAACAAGTCGATACCGCTGAGGTTTGCAAGATTGTGCGAACGGGTCTGCCACTCACAGGTGTAGTCACTTTCGGTACGGTAGGTGCAGGAGCGGAGGTCGTGGACGATGACCTGATCGCCATTGATGTCGGCGTAGGCAGTCTTCGCATTGTCGGGCTGCCAGTCGCGATCGTTTGACGCCTCGAGCGAGAGCCACCAGATCGTGACGATGGCAAAGCCGGCGAATGCAACTGTCATCCCCATGGGCCCGCGGCGCAGAAGCCACAAAGCTGCCAGCACGCCTGCGAGATAGAATACGGCAGCGGGTGCGCGCAAGAACGGAAAAGGCGAATCAAAATAGAGCGCTGCTGTCGCCCATACTGTAAGCACCAGCGCAACTACGAAAGCCACTGCAACCGTGAGTTTACGTAGCCGCGCCATCGTAATATTCCTTCCTACAAGCTTGCACCAGTCAGGGCCGCGATGGTTCCGGCTGCTTGACCAACTGCGACGTAAGGAAACCGGCTCAGGAATGCGACGAGAAAAGCCGCAGCTGCGATTCCCCCCAAGCTCGATATCCCGCAATCTGCGGGAGTATTTCCCTGGTGCCTGTGGTGGACTCTCACTATTTCATGCGCTTTGCCATAAGGTGGACATTCCACCAGCGTGGTACCAGGAGATTCACCCCAAATCTGCGTCGGACTTGAGTGTACTCGACGAAACATGACGTTGTTGGCGATTAGGGTGGCTACGTCGCTCATGTCTGACAATTGATGGAACTCGGAGGCTAAATCAGGGTCATTCTGCAATTGATTCTGGTGGGTCTTCAATTCGGCAAACGTTACGAAAACCCAAGCGGTGGTGAGCACCACCCGCCGTTCCTTATCGAATTGCGATAGAACGCCTTCGAGCGGTCATCGAACTAGGTCTCGGAAGAGCCTGAGTGATTTCGAACGTCCCGCGTAGGCGGTAGACCCTTGAGAAGTTGTTCTTCCTCATATGTGGCAATGAGTTGCTGGACCAGTCCGATCATTTTCGCTGGGTCCTGCTCGTGTTGAACTTTTTGCGCCACTTCGCGCCAGCGTTCCTGGGGAGATGTGACCCTGTCTCGCGCTTCAATATTCTCACTGTCATTCCGTGCCGAGTTGTTCTCAGGAAATTCTTTAGCAATTTCCTTCACCTTCTCTACCGGAATCTGCTCTGACTGTGTTTTCGACGCTTCCATATGAATTTGCCCTCTCAATCACCCCAAACTAGTCCGCTGCACCGTTTTGCCTCAAGCGGGAACGTCTTGTCTAAGGACCTGCAATTCGCTTTCGGGAATCTGAAATCCCGCAAAACTGCAATCTAAGCAGACCTGAATCTTCGGGAACACGAAGACAATGGGCCTGTCCAGACCCTTGAGTCCAGGGAAATGCATGCCAATTTCCCCACCGAATGTGCGCGTGTTGATGGATCGACACGAATTACAAGGCATTCGAGCTCCGATTTCCAGATGACGTTATTGAGCTGTGGTCCTCAGAGTTGGGGAGTTCTCAACTTGCGGGAACTCCTCACCGGAGAGGCGGGAAGCACCAATTCGACACCATAGCCCAAACAACATTGAATAACGTCAACGATCAGATTTTGGATTTGTACCCGGCAAACAATATTCTTTCGGCGCTGGCAGACTTTTGGCGTTTTATTCTGGTGTAGGCAAGTACTGGATCGTTTTCCGGCCTTGACTGGCAGCATTACGCCGGGCACAATTTTGGCGTGAGTGCGCCGGTTACGAAAAGGCTCGGGGATATTCTCTACGCCGATACCTCAAAGTCTCGCGTATCCGAGGATGAGTGGTTACAACTCGTCCGAGCTGTCGCGAGCGGTGATCAGCATGCACTGTATTCCCTTTACGAGCAAACGCATCGAATCGTTTTCACGTTGATCGTGCGGATAACCATGAATCGAGAAACGGCCGAAGAAGTCACACTCGATGTCTTCTATGAAGTGTGGCGAAGAGCCTCGAGCTATGATCCTGCAAACGGGTCGGTCGTCGGCTGGATCATGAATCAGGCGCGCAGCAGGGCGATTGATCGCCTGCGGTTCGATCAGAGAAAAAAACGAGTAAACCCGTATCCGGACAGCTTGCGGCCGACAACGGACATTGTTGATCCTCAACAAGCCTGTTTGTTTGAGGAGCAGAGCCGCCTATTGCGGAATGCGCTTCAGATCCTCACTCCAGAAGAACGAAAGGCGATCGAAACCGCATTTTTCTCTGAATTGACTTATGAACAAACGTCAAGGAAGTTGAATCAACCTCTCGGAACCGTGAAGACGCGAATCCGCTCTGGCCTGGGAAAACTTCGAGAAGCACTGAAAGAAAATTGAAAAGGGGATGAACTCAAAACCGGGCATGCACAGTCAAGAGCATCTGGATCTCGTGTTCCTGTTTGTATTGCAGGCGCTTCCTCTGCGCGAGATGGCTTCGGTTGAAGCTCAAATCTCGTCATGCGAGGATTGCCGCCAGGAAATCGAGACGCTTCGGCCTATTGTCCGGTCGTTTGTCGGCTGGTCCACCGATGTGTTGCGCCCCACGGAATCGCTGTGGATCCGGCTGGCGAAGCGAATCGCCAGCGAAGGGGACCCGCAGCCGTTTGTACCTCCGTTGGAGGCGCCGGTTAAACCAGAGTGGGAAGAAGCGGCGCCAGGTATCCACGCCAAGATACTCGCGAGGAACGCGGAAAACGATAGCGTGAGCATGTTGGTCAGGCTTGATCCCGGAACCGATTATCCAGGACACATGCATGCGGGCAACGAAGAACTCCATCTTCTTCACGGCATACTGAAGGTTGATGATAGAACACTATTTCCCGGCGATTTCATCCACAGCGAGGTGGGCAGCGTCGATCATCGTGTGTGGAGTGAAACCGGCTGTACCTGCTTTTTGTTGACCTCGACGGAAGA
>QIAJ01000157.1:2725-4335 GCA_003225495.1 Acidobacteriota bacterium | reverse complement strand
GATTTTTACTGTGTCGGCTAGTTGATTGACCCCGCGCAGGATTGCCGCGCGCGATTCTCCACCTTGAGTTATTTGCTTTGCCATGATTCTTCTGTCCTTATCTTCAAATTAATGTTTAGTGACAAGTGACGAGCGCCAGGATTTCACTTGTCGGTGTTGCTACTTGCCCTTGCCGCTGGTAGCCGCGCCGGCGTGTGTGATTATTCCGAGAATCTCGTCCTCGCGCATAATCAAAACATCTTCACCGCCGGCTTTGATTTCTGAGCCACTGTACTTGCCGAACAGGACGCGGTCGCCGGCCTTGACGTCCAACGCCTGGCGCGATCCATCTTCCTTGTATTTGCCCAGACCGACAGCGATTACTTCACCCTCCTGTGATTTTTCCTTCGCTGAGTCGGGAATAATGATCCCGCCGCGAACTTGCTCGCCTTCGTCAATGCATTTCAAAATTACGCGGTCGTGCAGTGGTTGAATATTTATGGTCATTGGTAACTTTTCAGTCTCCTCCCCGGATTATCCCAAACCCTTACAGGGGTGGGATCCGGAAATCTATAGAACTAATTGAACCGCAGGGAATGTCTCAGACTCACTTAGCGTAAGAATCGAGGAAGCCACAGTTTGAGCAACGGTAGGTTATTGTCTTCAATTTTCGTTTATGGTTGTCGGCAATTCCCTGCAACCTGGGCCTCTGGCTGATCTTCGACCCACATGCTGCGAAGTATCCCGGCATAGCTCAAATCGACAACGACCCCCTGGTGCATATCGCTATTACATTTGAGCAAGTAAGCTTTAAAGCCATGAGCTGATCTCCTGTTTCTCTTCACTTAGCAGGATCAACCAAAGAGGAAGCCTCGTCTGTGCGTTAGACCACATACCTCACCTGGCTGATTTGTGAATCAGTGGAGATGGGATGTCTTTTTGGGGGCTTCAGCTCGCCATGTGTCGTCTATGTGTGTTAGCGCACAGACCCTGATTGACTCACCTGCTATTACCTCACTAGCTCTACCTTAGAAATAACTTTCGACATCTGGGACCGGGCCAGCAACCTCCTTCTTGAGCCGTCTGTAAATTTCCGGAAAGAGGGCTGTAACGAGAGGATATTGTCTCCGCTTCTACCCCCCAAAAATCAGAGCCTCTATTCCCTGGTGCAACAAGATCCGCGTTGGGAGTTTTCTGTGTGAGCGCGCCGCGCTGCACGGTTTAATTTCGGCGCAACGACTATGACAGCGAAGGAAATCATTCTCTGGACTGGCGCGTATCTAGTTGTCCTCGTGGCCGTGATCTATTTTACGCGGGCGACTGCTCGACGCGTCGAGGGTGCGATAGTCGGTGGCGCTGCCGGCGGGTTGCTGGGAATGGGGGCCATCGCCTTGTCTGAGGCTTTGCGTTGGTGGCATATACCGTTTGCCCCAACGCGAACTTTTCTGCCGCTTTTTTACGTTGGCCTGGCGATCTCACTGACGCCAATTTATCTGGTCACCTGGCGACTGGCTCGCCGGTTTGGATGGCGCGGCCTGGCCGTGTTTATTGGCATTGTGACCGTCATTGGCCCGCCTCGGGATTATCTATATGCGACAACATTTCCGAAGTGGATGGTGTTCGCTCCGGGC
>QIAJ01000157.1:356-2431 GCA_003225495.1 Acidobacteriota bacterium | reverse complement strand
GTCTTTTTTACCTTCTACTTCCTGCTGGTTTTTGTCGCCGTTAACTGGTGGCAGGCCCTGCCGCCGGCCATTCTGCTCGGGCTATCGATGGCGGCGATCGGTTTCAATATTGAACACGATGGCAGCCACCAGGCGTATTCGAAGCACGCGTGGATCAACCGCCTGATGGCGATGACTTTGGATCTGATTGGCGCCAGCTCGTATGTCTGGCACTGGAAACACGTGGTGGTCCATCACACCTATACCAACCTGACCGGACATGACGCAGACATCGAACTCGGTTTCCTCGGCCGGCTGACGCCCCATCAGAAGCGATTCAGGTTTCATCGGTGGCAGCAATTCTACTTGTGGCCTCTATACGGTGTGAACGTCATCAAGTGGCACCTGTTTGATGATTTCCGGGACGTGTTGCTTGGCCGCATTGGCTCACAACGAATGCCGCGGCCCAGGCGTTGGGAATTGGCGGGCTTTATTTGTGGTAAGGCGCTATTCGTCATGATGGCTTTCGCCGCTCCGCTGCTACTGCACCGCGTGTGGGTTGTGTTTCTTTTCTACACCGTAACGGTAATCGTAGCCGGAGTGGTTGTCAGCGTTGTATTTCAACTGGCCCACTGTGTTGAGGAGGCTGAATTCCCGCTACCTCGAGAAGACTCCGGCACCATAGAAAATGGCTGGGCGACCCATCAAGCCGAAACCACCGTGGACTTTGCCCGCCGCAGCCGGTTGGAGAGTTGGCTCCTGGGCGGACTGAATTTTCAGATTGAACACCACCTCTTCCCGCGCATCTGCCACGTCAACTACCCGGCCATTTCCAGACTGGTGGAAGAGACATGTCGAGACTTCGGCGTGAAATACCGCGAGCACATTTCCTTCCGCGCCGGGCTCGGATCCCATTTCCGTTGGCTGCGGCGCATGGGTATGCCGTCGGCGGCAGCTTGACGATCGAAAAGTGACGTAAACTCTCGACGGGTGATACTTGTCGGGGGTTGTGACGTAAAGGAGAAGCTATGTAGGTTTTGCTAATCAATCCGGAGTTTCCCGACACGTATTGGAGTTTTCGCCACGCGTTGCCGTTCGAAGGCACGCGTTCCGCTTTTCCGCCATTGGGATTGTTAACCGTTTCGGCTTTGCTGCCGCCGTCGTGGGAGAAAAGGTTGGTTGATCTGAATGTCCAATCGCTCAAGAATTCGACCATCGACTGGGCCGACATGGTGTTCGTCACGGCGATGTTGGTGCAGAAAGAATCACTCAGAGAAGTCGTAAAGCGATGCAAGGCTCGCGGCAAACGTGTCGTCCTCGGTGGTCCTTACGTTACGACCACCGTCGAAGAATTGCCGGACGCCGATCACATCTTTCTCGGCGAAGCCGAAACGACGCTGCCGCAGTTCGTAGCGGATCTGGCCCGCGGCGAGGCCAAGCGCACCTACCAGGCGACGGAGCGGCCACCACTTTCCGCGACGCCGCTGGCGCATTTTCAACTGGCTCAATACTCGCGAGGTTGTCCTTTCTCCTGCGAATTCTGCGACATCATCGAGATCTACGGGCGTGTCCCCCGCACCAAGAGCAATCAGCAAATGCTCGCTGAATTTGACGCGCTCCGCGATCTTGGCTGGCGCGGCACGGTCTTCATCGTGGACGACAACTTCATTGGGAATAAGAAGAATGTGCGTCAACTGTTGCCGGAAATTGCCAAATGGCAAAAGGCAAATGGTTATCCCTTTTCATTGATTACCGAATCAAGCGTGAATCTTGCTGACGACGAACCGCTGCTCGAAAGCATGCGCGACGCCGGCTTCCGTAGTGTGTTCGTCGGGATTGAAACTCCGGTCGAGGAGAGTCTGAAAGAAGCTCAGAAATCCCAGAATCGCGGCAACCTGCTGGACTCAGTAAAGAAGATCCAAAGTTATGGTATCGAAGTGATGGCGGGGTTCATCGTCGGTTTTGACAACGATCCCGAGGACATTTTCGAGCGACAGATCGACTTCATTCGCAAGAGCGCTATCCCCCTCGCGATGGTGGGGCTGCTCAACGCCCTGCCGGAGACTCAACTGTGGAAGCGACTTGAGCGCGAAGGT
>QIAJ01000157.1:0-284 GCA_003225495.1 Acidobacteriota bacterium | reverse complement strand
TACGAGCGTGCGTTGGATTCGATGCGCCGGACCGCGCGGCGAATCTCTGAGCCGCAACGCTACAACCTGATCAAGAGTCTCGCCTCATTTACGCGCATCATGGTCAGGCTCGGGGTATTGGATCGTGAGCGCAGGGAGTTTTGGCGGTTCTTCACGCAAACCCTCGTCGGGCATCGCCCAACATTCGTCCACTCACTGCGGCTGGCCGCGATGGGTTATCACTTTCGCAAGTTGAGCGAGTTGTACGGCGACAATTAACCTCCGAAACGATTGGCGTGCGGATG
>QIAJ01000156.1 GCA_003225495.1 Acidobacteriota bacterium | reverse complement strand
GGCTCCCCTGTAAACCTCGGTAAAGTCTGTTTGAAGGCTGCGCAGGTGGTTGTAATGCTCGTCCACGGCGCGGGCCATTTGGCGGACGTCCTGTGCCTGGACGCTAAGGGGAATTGAGGCGAAGAGGGAAGCAACGAAGATAACTCGCCTAAGCCTAAGATTGATTCTTTTAATCATGGACACTTCATTTTAGATGCTGCCACGGACTGCGCCACTCTGTGGTGGAGACGCGCCCTGCCGCGTTCCCACTGAATAATTAACAATTATGGTGGCGTGCGAGCCGCGGGACATGCCCCGTCTTACGCGGAACTTGTTCCAGGGTCACTTCGGTAGACCGCGAACTGGTTCGGAGAGTCAATTCGTTGCAGCCACCGGCACCCGCGCAGTCGCTCCTCCAGCAAGGGATTGTGATAGAGCAGGTACGCCTGTCGAGGATCTTGGTGAAGTGATCTTTGAAGATTGGCAAGCACCTGCGTCAATCCTGCTTCCGGCAGGGGATTGAATAAATACATCACCAGCGGTCCTTCCGGCAGATGGAAGTCTCGAGCATCCCCGCATACCCCTTCAAGTTGCGTGCACTGCTGTGTCGGACTCGTGTATGCGCTGATATTTTCGACGGCCGTCCGGTGCAATTCCGGCAGTATCTCCACACCTACGATTCGGCGAAAGGGATACTCGGAAGCCATCAGCAGAATGCGGCCCTTTCCTGAGCCAATATCCACGAACGTGAATTGGCGGAAGTCGATGGGCAGGCTAGCCATCATTTCGCGGAACAACGCTGCGTCCGTCGGCTGGTAGGGAGAATGGAACACTCCGAGCAAACGTTCGCGCCACCCGACCGTGCCACTCGTGGTATTGACGCGATGTTCCCAGTCATAGTCCATGTCGCCATATCTGCGCCGTCGGCGTTCTGGAGTGGATTCACACAGGAAAACCCACAACTCACGAGCCAGCAGCGCTCCCGCGGCCAGAGGCCCCTTCTGTCCGGACTGCTCCCGCCACCAATCACGAAGCGCGCTGCGGAATTGTCGATGAAATCGTGGCGGCGTCACGTTTGCATGCTAACAAAAGGCTTCTCAAGAACTTTCAAAACCGGAAATCCACGATCGTGTACGCTATTCTTCGGACGCATGATTACCCGTTCCGAAGATTACATCGAGTATTGCCGTGAACTGGCGCGGAACGTTCGCGATGTGCAGGATCTGGCGTTGCGTGGCAAGAACAAGCGCGACGTCACGCAGCGCATTCACGAAGCGATCGTCCGGGAAGTTGGACTCTCTGCCGACGACGACCTGGTTGACGTCGGATGCGGCGACGGCACGCTCCTGCGAATGGCGCAAAGTTCCGGGACAGCGAGCGCCGTCGGGTTTCTGGCGACTGAAGAAGAGGTCGCGGTTGTCCGGCGGCTCGGATTCAACGTGCACCAGGGGTTCACCGATTGCCTTCCAATCGCCGACGAGAGCGCGTCGGTGGTGGTTTGCAACAGCGTCTTGCTGATCGTGCCGCTAGATCGGATGGCCGCTAGCCTCGGCGAGATCTGCCGCATTGCCAAGCCGCAGGCGCGTATTTACCTGGGCGAAATTCCGGTTGCGCCCGGCCCTGCCCCCGAGCCGGAATTCAATAGCGCGCGAGAAACTCTCTCCTACCTCTATCGACGCTACGGTCTTCGCACCTGGTTCGGGATGTTGCGTCGCATGGCCTACTGGAAGCTGACCGCCCAACCGATGGTCATCCGGAGCGGCGCGTCGATTTCGTTTTACGCCCAACCGCAGGAGTTCATCGCGATGGCGAAACTAGCCGGTCTCGAGTTGGTCCGCTACTGGCCCCACGAGTTCCCGGCCGGCCGCTACAACTATCTGTTTCGGAAAAATGCTTCTACGGTTTCGGACGCTCGAATTCCTGAGAGCGCATGACCGGGTGGGATTTTACCGTGGGGCCGACTTGGGCTGCGGGGGCTCGACGCCGGGCGGCAATCCTTTGGTGATGTAGAGAATTCGTTCCGGATCACGCACTTCCACTCGTCCGTCAGCTGTGAACTTGTACGGCTGTCCCGTGGGATCCAGTGGAACTCCGCCGATCAGGCCTGCCTTAACCAGATCGACCGGACTTCCGGGCAAGCGACCCGCTCGCTCGCGGTAGAGACTCACGAGCTTCTCGAGTTGCGTAACATCCTCGTCGGCACGCAGGGCGCGCAAATGATCGACGGCGTTGCGTTGGATGTCTTTGTCAGTGCTGGTTTCGTAGGTCGTGGTCCATAGCATGCGCGCCGTTTCAAATTCACCGGCGTGCTGCGCCATCCGAGCGGCGAGTATCTGCAAGAAAGGATGCGCCTTCGGAACCTTTGCGCCTCGTTGGAATGCTTCCGCCGCCTTCGCGTAGTCTTTCAATTCAGTGTAATAAATGAAACCCAGACCGTAGTAAAGCCGCCAGTTTTCAGGGTTGTTCCGAATGCCAAACTCGGTCAGCGCGATGGCGTACGCGGTATCCCCGGCTCCGTTGGGCGGCTGGGGCGCAAGGAAGTTGCTGCCAAACTGGTAAGCCGGAAGCAGTCGCGGATCCAGTTGTGTGGCGATTTCCAGCAGCGGCGCAAGCAGATGAAAGTCGTTGGAATGTTGATGGTGCTGGTAGCCAAAATACTGAACCGCCCGCGTCCAGTAGAGATCCGCAATCAATCCGGTGTATCCGAGACTAATCCTCTTCAGCGCCTTGGGGGAGCGAATGTACAGAACTTGCTGAAAAGTCGTCCCGCCACGCAAGTGATCGATCGCGTCGAGCGTGCCCACAATGCCCGCCAGCGTCAGCACGAGCACGACCGATGCGACCACGCTGACCCGGGTGGAACTCTTCATTTCAAATTCCGGCGCTGGAAGATCAACACCGCCCCCGAAATGGCCATCGCCGAATAGAGCAGCGCGTAGAGGCTGTCATAGAAAATCAGACGGCCGGCCACGCCTTCACCGTGCGCGACCTGGCTGATGACATTTAGCGCCGAAAAGTTCGGGACCAGATACGCGATGGTGGTTGTGATCCAGCGGGTGATTCCATGGGTAGCGGCCGCGAAGCCGCGCAAATCTTCAGAAAGATTTCCAATCACGAAGAGCGCGAAAGTAAAAACCGCCGCCAGCATTGGCGACGAAAACGATGAAAGCAACAGCGCCAGTGAACACACGATCAGGAATTGCAGAATGATGAACAGGAGCGCCGTCAAGATGCCGAGGTCCGAGGCCTGGAAGTGACGTCCTACATAAAGCAAGGCGAGGAATACGCCGATCGCCATGAAGAATGTATTCACCACCAGCGTGCCCGTCAGCCCGAAGAATTTGCCGACGACGAATTCCCAGCGCCGCACCGGCCGGGACAATACGGTGAACAAAGTCCGCTTCTCAATCTCTTTCGACACCAGTCCGATGCCGATGAAAATTGCGATGACTACTCCAAAAAGCGTTACCGCGGTCAAGCCCAGGTTCACGACCACGAGCCGCTCGATGTCGATCGAGATCTGCCCCACCAGAATTGCTGCGCCCGAAAGCAGCAGTGCGAAAGCAATCAGGTTATATAAAACGCGGTCCCGGACCGCCTCCCGAAAAGTATTGAACGCGATGTGAGCAATCCGTGAATTCATGCTCCCACTCCCTTGCGGATCTCCGTGGGTTGAAGCTTCTGGACGTAGTACTCTTCCAGCGATCGGCGGACCGGAGTCAAGGAAACAAGCCGCAGCCGTTCGCGGCGGAGAATCTCGAGGGCCGCATCCTGATGCTGCTCCGACAGCACTGCACTCACCACGTCACCGCTGACGTGCGCTTGCGCGCCGAGGCCTGACAGTGCCGCCGGCACCACTTGCCCGGCAAAAACAATCTCCACCTTGCCGACAACTTGCGAAGTAAGCTCCGCTACGGCCCCCACTCCGCGCAATTCTCCC
>QIAJ01000024.1 GCA_003225495.1 Acidobacteriota bacterium | reverse complement strand
AGGCTGCTTTGCAGACAGCGATTGCTAACGCGGCAGCGTTGACACTTCAGATCAAGGGAGCTCTCTAATGGGCGCAGCAACATTGATAAGCCTGATCCTGACATTGCTCCAGTCAGTTCTCGCCTCGGCAAGGGTGGGAGGATTGGCACCGGAGGTGATCGCGAATATTGAAGCAGCGGTGACCAACTTGCTTGCTGTGCAGGGCACGCCCGTCACATTCGCGCAACTGGAAGAGCTGCGGGTTACAACCAAATGGTAGTAGAGATGTTGGCCAGCTCGGGCTGAAGAGCCTCGGTCGATGATGGTTGAACGCAGCGTTAAATCGATGCGCCAACCAAGGCGGCTCGATTTCTTATCCGACTTCTTCGCTCCAGTTTTCGAGCGTCTTCTTGACGACGACCATGAATTGGTCCGCGACGGCGCCGTCGATAATGCGGTGGTCGTAACCGAGAGTGAGATGGACGACGGATCGGATAGCGATGGAGTCGGCGCCGTCTTTGTCGGTAACGACCAGAGGCTGTTTGGTAATTCCGCCTACACCCATGATGGCGACGTTGGGTTGGTTGATGATCGGCAAGCCGAACACCGCGCCGAACTGTCCAGGGTTAGTAATCGTGAAAGTCGCGCCTTCGACATCGGTGGGCATGAGCTTCTTGGTTCGGGCGCGCTCACCGAGGTCTGTGATGCCGCGTTGCAAGCCGAGGAAGTTGAGCTCGTCGGCATTCTTGAGGACGGGAACTATGAGTCCATTGTCGAGAGCAACGGCGATACCGGCATTCACGTGGCGGTGATAACGAATGTTATCGCCGTCGATGGATGCATTCGCGATCGGATACTGCTGGAGGGCGATGATGGCGGCTCGCACGAAGAATGGCATGAAGGTTAGGCGTGCGCCATGACGCTGCTCGAAGCTGTTCTTCAGTTTGTTGCGTAGGTTCACGATGCGGGTCATGTCCACTTCGAACATGCAGTGGACGTGCGCGCTGGTGCGGCGGGACTCGATCATGCGTTGCGCGATGATCTTGCGCATCTGCGTCATTGGAACAACGTCGCCCGGGATGGTGGCAAGCGTGGGAGCAGACGGCCTCGATGCGGGTGAAGGGGTGGCGGTCGCAGGAGCAGATGACGGCTGTTCGACGTGATCGAGGACGTCCTGCTTGGTGATGCGACCACCGGTTCCTGTTCCCTTGATCTGATTCAGGTCGATGTTGTGCTCGCGCGCAAGTTTGCGAACCAACGGCGAGGAGCGAACATCGGATTCATCGTCCGCGCCGGCAACCGGGGCTGCAACGGGGAGTGTAGCTGGAGCCTGCACGTCTTTCTTTGGAGGCACCGGAGAAGGAGCAGGCGCACCGGCTTTCGCCGGAACTGAAGCAGCGGCTCCATCGCCGTCGCCGATTACCCCGACTACGGTGTTGACCTGAACAGTGTTGCCCTCGGTCACTTTGATTTCCCGGAGAACGCCGCTGGCGGGGGCGGGAATTTCGGCGTCCACCTTGTCGGTGGAGATTTCAAACAGCGGCTCGTCGCGCTGGACCTTGTCGCCGGTCTTCTTCAACCATTTGGTAATCGTGCCTTCGAAAATTGATTCGCCCATTTGGGGCATGACTACGTCGGTCATAGCTTCCTTCCCATGAAAACCCGGCGCGTTTGGCGGGATGTGAGCAAACAAACATTATAGCGAACGATCAAGGTCCCGTGATTCGGCGGGACCTTTTGAATTGCAGAAAGACCAATTGCCCAGCAAGTTGAGACACGACTTGGCCCCGCAGACAGTGATGGAACAAAGGACACAAAGGAATGAATCTCGGAATGATGACGTGGTCGGCGATCTTGCTGCTATGTCCGCCAATTTACGGTCAGGCTACATTCAGCGGTGGAAGGTATTCCGGAACAGCTACCTATCAGGATCAGGCTCAGGGAACCATTGGGACAGGGGAGAACTTTTACTGCCTGGCGGGGGTAGGCGAATTGACGGAGGGCACGCCAACCTGGGGCTCCGTTGATGGGGTTGCTCAATTGCCGACGCGGTGTATGAACACCGCCATGGCATCGACTCCTTCTGGAACTCACATGGCCGGAGGAACCGCAACAACGTACACGCCTGCAGACACGGCAGCACTGAATGTTGCGCTCAGCACGTTGCAGTGTGGCGACACGATCGTGCTCACTGCCGGCAGTACGTACACGGGCACGATCTCGATGCCAGCGCCCGCATGCGACAGCGGACACTGGATTATCGTGAAGTCTTCCGGCAGCAGCGATCCCACTTTTCCTGCGGCGGGCATACGTGCTACTCCGTGCATCGCGGGTATATCTAACGATGCGGTGAACGGACACAACAGTCCGGGATATCCCGACTATGTTTGTCCGTCCTATCCCGCGATCCTAAGCGCGAAAATTGCAGTCGGCACCGCCAACCAGCCAGCTCTTACATTTGTCACTGGAGCCAACCATTACCGGTTCATCGGAGGCGAACTCACGAAGGTTCCCGAAACCAAGCTGGGAGCCGGCATTGTGGAACTGTCTCCCGACTCGGTGACGATGGGCGCCAACCACATTATCTTCGATCGATCAATTGTTCACGGCCAGCCATGGGTACTATTGTCGAGTAAGAACACTGAAACACAGGTTGCTGTGAAGGCGAAGAACTCCCAGTGGATTGCTGTTGTCAATTCGTGGGTCTACGACACGTACTGCAACTCAGGGTGTGTGGACTCACAAGCCTTCGGAGCGGGGACTGGTCTTTTTCAGGATGGTCCTTTCAAGCTCTATAACAACGTGCTGGCAAGTTCTGGAGAGGCGTGGCTGTTCGGAGGCGGTGGTCAAGGAGCGGCCACACCCAACACGAAGGATTTTGAGGCCCGATCAAATCACGTTCTGAAGAATCTCGGCTGGATGGTTCCTATCGAGAGCTGCCCGGTATACAACGCGGTCATCCCTAAGAATCTGGGCGAGTTCAAGAACATGACGTTTGCGCTGGTAGAAGGGAACTACTTCGAGAATTCGTGGCAGGGATGCCAGTCAGATCAAGTGGGGTATGCGCTTCTGTTAAACCCCGGCAACCAGAATAATCATCAGGCGATGTCGGTCAACTTCGATGGCACTAATGTGGTGGTCGCGGCTGATTCCAACAGCTTCTCACATCACAACGGCAGTCCGGCCGATGCGGCCAACTGTCCGCCGGGAGGATGCGTTCTCGAGATCAGCGACACTACCCGCAGCGGAGTCGATCAGAACTTCGACTATATTTTCTGCAATGGAACGAATGGGTGCGATCAAAGCGGAGTGGATCTGGTCACACACGCCCGACTGACTTCTGTCGTACCGGCAGGAACCGGGATTGGCGTAAACGCCTGTGTTCCCGGCGATTGCCCGACATGCAAGGTACAGAATATTACCTATCGCTACAACGAAATCTTCAATACCACGAATGCCTTTCAAATCAATTCGGGGCTATCGTCGCACTGCCATGATGAAGGAGCAGGCCTGGATCACGTTACTATCCACGACAACCTGGAGCATGGCCTCTCTGTGGAAATGTCCAATGGAAGTGATCCATATCAAATGAGTGTGTGCACGACTATTTCATCGAACACGAAGCGATCCATTAGCGCGATTGGGATCTTCCACAATACTTGTGCGGTCGAGACGGGTAACGGCGGGGGGTTCGGCGGGCTTGGGCACCAAGTGGACCATACCAATGTGGAGTCGTTCACGGGCTTCAATATTCATGACAACGTGAGTCCTGCGCCATGGCACATCTCGCGGAGTACCGGATCGATTGTCACCAAGGGAGTCGGCGGCCAGAGCGGCCTGGCAAACACGTATCAGACGGATGCTTGCCAGCAGTACTATCCCGCCGAGGCTCCGGGCGGAATCGTCGTGGCCGGCGCTCTGTCGAATTTTACTTTCTCTCCGTCGCTTGCTTTGTATATGGTGACTGTCAACGGACAGTATTCCTCGCTGGCATCTTCTCCAAATCCCACCTCTACGAGTTTTACCCTGCAGACGGCAGCGAGCGCTGGGGATGACATCACGGTTCGTGATCTAAACAATTGTCCATGGACCTTCACGGGGAATTTGCTTGGGACTAGTCTCGCGGGAAGTGGCAGCACTGACGATCCTTATCCGGCAAGCAACAATACGAACTGCGGAGTGAGCGGCACGGCAAGCTGCATCCTCGATGACACAGCTTTTACAAATTTGTTTTCAAGCTATGGGACGGGACGCACCGGAAATTTCGGGCTGACCAGCCCGACCTATTTGAACTCCGCCACCGATGCCGCATCGCGAGGGGCGACGGGCAAGAGTCCCGGTGTGGATCTGACTGTCCTCACTCAATTGACCCAGGGAATGCACGGCACTACCTTTTATCCGGTATTGACGATAACGACGGGAGCGCTTCCAGGGGCTGTGGTTGGAACTGCCTATCAGGCATCACTACAAGCATCAACTGGCGCATCGCCGCACAAGGGATGGTGGGTTGAGACGGATCCCACGCAGTGCGGTGGGAATTGCGGATCATTTCCTTCGAGTGCAGGGATCATCATTGGCCGCGGCGGCGTGGTGAACGGGCCATTCATTGTGGGAACGGTATCGCGGGCGTCCAACGTTTCTTCATTCACGCCGCAGCAGACGATTGTCGCCGGCACCTGGCAGGTCGGCCAGACAATCGTGATGACAGGATTTCTGAATGGCACGGGCAGTCAAGCCAACGACGGATCGTTCAACGGTACCTGTGTCATCTCGGCAGTGAATGGAAATAGTTTTTCGTGTCCCCAGACGGGCGTGGATGTTGCGGGGCATAGTCCAAAGGACGCGTCCCTGGTTTCGTTTGCCCCGGTGAGTTCGGGAAGCTTCAGCTTCTGGGTTGGTGCGCGGGATGGGGCGTTTCAGATTGCGCGGGGGCCGGTAACACTCACAATTGGAAGTCAGGGTGCGCAGCGCATTGAGCTTAATTGGGACGCCTCACTGAGCAGTGGCGAAAACGGCGGCTCCAGCTACAAAATGTATCGTTGGACGACTCCGGGGAGTTATGGCCCCTCGGCAACTGGAGTGAGCGGCACCCACATTTACGGACGCCAACGTACTACTACGTGGTCATGGCATTCGATTCGAAACCAACTGCAGGAACTCTCTCAACTAATGGAACCGCGCTAGGAAGATCACGCCGCCGCGACGCGACGAATCAAATCTTCCTGCTCACTCTTGCTTTCCGCTCCGATGGTAAAGGCGTCGAGAACTCCCAGCGATAGGGCGTAACGAAGGGCATCATCGACGCGCCCGCGAAGATCGCCTTGCCCAAGAATCTTCATCCCGATAATTCCCTTTCCTGCAGCCTTCATCTCTTTCAGCACACTGACGACTTCCTCGGGAGAGGCGTCCATATGTGAGCCGATGGGATTGATGCGCGCCAGATCGACTTCAACCCAGGGTGACTTGGCGGCGGCGCGCAGCGCTTCGATCGAGTGGCATGAACACCCGTGTGCCCGTATGACGCCTTTCTCTTTGGCCTCTGACAGGACATCCATGACGCCTTTGTAACGCTCGGTCCAGTCGCCTTCGGTGAGGCAGTGCATCAGGCACACATCGATGGTGTCAGTGCCGAGCTCGCGGCGAAAACGGTCGAGGTCGGCGCGGGCAGTTGCGGGATCGCGAGCCCAGGTCTTGGTAAGTATCGTCACCTTGTCGCGAGGAACGTGCTTGAGCGCTTCGGCGACATGAGGATGACTGCCGTAGACATCAGCTGAATCGAAGAATCGCAGGCCGTGGTCGTAGCCGTTCAAGAGCAAATCAGAGAGACCCCTCAGACCGAGGGCGGTCTGGTTCGAGTGATGTCCGGATCCGACAGTACCGGTGCCCATTGCGAGGCGGCTGGTACGGATGCCGGTGTTTCCCAAGGTCACGATGTCGGAGGCCGCGACTTTTTTCACGAGCGGAGCCGGGGATGCGAAGGCCCGCGAGAAACCGCGATAACCCACGGTCCGAAGACCCACCCATGCACCGACTGCAGCTGACGTGCTACCCAGAACGAAACGTCTGCGGTTCATGCCACGCCTCCCGATCTCCTTTTACTCTATCCACGTTGGACGCAGGCCGGTAGTGGTTGGTTATCCCTTTCTGCATCCGATTTGTGGCCTGCCGAACAAGACAAAACACCAATTGCAAATCCGTCGCCACATTATTCCCTCTAGTACTTATGTAACTGAAAATGGGGATTTTAAGTTGCTCCGCTCTCGTCCCGCAGGAATACTTTTCTATTATGCGAAGACTCTCTCTGATGGGGCTTTTGCTCATCATTTCCTGCGCCTCCTTCGGGCAGCCGCCAAGAACATTCGACTGGGTTCGAGCGAGCGATGAAATCGTGCAACTCGATCCGATGCAGTTTCACTCCGGCCGAGTGTATCGCCCCGGCCCTGACGGCGGAAACATGCACGTTATCATTCACGCCAGGCAGCCGGTCACGCTGGCAATGACAGGGGCGAGGGAGTGGAGCGAGGCCCAGCAGCGTCCCGAGACTTTGGGTGGCTTGGAGTATCGTTGCGTGCGAGAGCATGTCATCGACACGACCTACGAGTGCCATCTTCCGCCCGGACAGGCCATGGTATTAGTGCTGCACGACGAGCGTACAGCGGATCGCGCGATCATGAAGGGAATCGGAGTGATCGTGAACAGGCGTGGCGCGCGGGATCTGGTTTCGCCCAACGATGTTCAGATCACATATCACAGCTGGTCATGCCTGCAAAACTGCGTGCAGCCGGAATATAAGTGGTTTTTGCTGGCAAAAGAGAAATTCGATGTCTCCGCGTCAGGAAAACTCTACAGCGTGACGCCCGACTACGACGGCCAGCGCATCTGGGTGAAAATCAAAGCGCAAGTACCGATGACGCTAGCCATACTTCCTTCTCAGGCTGCCGATCAGGCATATGACAAACCCGAAACGCTGTCTTCGGCGCTGGCACAGACGACCTGCAAGCAGCGTGGCGTGCAAAAGATCGAATTCGAGTGCAAAGTAAATCGAGGCGATGGCCCACAATCGCTGATTGCACTGCCGGAGTCGCCGATTCGTTCCCATAAAAAAGCTGAAATCGAATTCCAAACGCTGAAGTGCCTGGCGAACTGCGATCTCATCGAGAGCGAGACGGCGGAGAACAAGTAGATACAAGATCCGACTGGAATTTGAGGGAATTGGGAGCCGCGATGGAAGGCGGCTCTCTTTTTCGTGGCCATGTTGCTTCGCCGGCAGGCGGAGTACGAGTACAATCGGCTGCGCGACTTGAATCCTGAAGCCTGATGACAATCGCGGACATTACTAGCATGAAGGGAGCGCCTCGGTCCGCTGAAACTGCGCGTCGTTCTTCCCGCTTGCTCTCAGTTGACGTCTTCCGCGGAATTGCGGTCGCCGGCATGCTTCTCGTTGATTATCCGGGAGACGAATCTGCTGGGTACTGGCCGATCCGGCATTCACCGTGGAATGGATGGACTCCCGCTGACCTGATTTTTCCCTCGTTTGTGTTCCTGATGGGCATCTCAATCGTGCTGTCATTTTCTACGCGCCTGCAACGCGGCGAGACTCGCCGTCAGATCGCTTTCCACGCTGCCAAACGTAGTCTGATTCTGTTTGCTGTTGGCGTTTTTTTGAATGGCGTCCCCGAATTTCCCCTAGCCACCTGGCGCATTGAAGGCGTGGTCCAGCGGATTGCCATCTGCTATCTGATCGCCGGTGTTCTATTTCTGTGGACTGACACGCGCGGCATCATTGTCGCCATGGTTGCGTGCCTGCTCGGCTATTGGGCTCTCATGCGCCTGGTTCCGGTGCCCGGGATCGGTCTGCCCGGGCGCGACGTCCCGTTTCTGGTCCCCGATCTCAATCTCAATGACTGGATCGATCGTGCTCTCTTCAGTGGACGCCTCTACAACAAAACCCGCGATCCCGAAGGCGTCCTGAGCACCATTCCCGCCATCGCAACTGCTCTCGCTGGCCTCCTCACCGGGCTATGGCTCCGGACTGAACGTACTTCACGCGTGAAGGCTGTAGGGATGTTGGCGATGGGTGCAGGGGGCTTGGTAATTGGTGTCGTCTGGAGCCGCTGGTTTCCAATCAACAAGAATCTCTGGACAAGTTCGTTCGCCGTCTATACGGCAGGCTTCGCACTGGTTGTGCTCGCACTGCTTTACTGGATGATCGAAATTCGCCGCTGGCGCGGCGCTTGGACGATTCCGCTCCTCGTGTTTGGAATGAATGCGATCGTCGCCTTCTGCTTCGATGAACTGCTATGGGCGCCATTGTTCTACGGCCATCTCCGCGGTGCCGACGGTACGGTGATTACGATCCAGCAGTATTTGAACGGTCAATTCATGAAGTTCGCCAGCCCTGCCAACGCCTCTCTACTCTTTGCGGTGAGCGCGGTACTGTTTTGTTGGGCTCTGATGTGGCTGCTATATCGCAAGCGCATCTTTGTGAAGATCTAAGATGCGGAAGAAGAGTGGATTCCTTTACTTTCTGCTGACACCGAATCGCCTGCTGCCTGCTATCCTTCTAATCGCTTTCGGGCACAAATTGCCGCGTCCAGCGCCCGAAGCGACGGGGGACAGATCATGAAATCAGCAAGACTAAATAAATTCAGAACAAATTTCTTCGCAATCAACGCCGGCTTGGCGGTTGCGATGTTTGCAACTACTGCCTCCGCCCAAACCGGCGCATGGTCGACCCATTCTCACGATGAACAGCACACTGGAGTTTCTTTTGTGGCCTCTCAACCGCTGACCCGAATCCGCTGGCACGTGCCAGTAGATCTTGCGCCTCCCCAGGGAGAAATTTTCAGTCACTACGGATCTCCGTTGGTTACGGCAGCCAACACCGTGATTGTGCCCGTGAAGACCACAACCGGCTTCCGCATCGAGGGGCACAATGGCGCCAGCGGCAAGAAAATGTGGACGCAGGCCACGAAGTATCAGGTGCCCAATGCGACATTTTTTTTGCCTGCAATCGGGCCGACACTTTCTGGCAATCAGCTATTTGTGCCCGACTTCGCGGGCCGCGTCATTGTACGTCAGACTCCAGATCAGATTAGGGGCGCCGTTTCTCGCCTCATCTTCTACGGCAAGAAGAATTACACTGCCAACCCCACCGTCTATCAGCAGAATGTTCAGATCAATACTCCGCTCACCACTGACGCGAGCGGCAACATCTACTTCGGATTTCTGGTTCTCGGGCCCACGCCCATCGGTCTGCAAAGCGGACTGGCGCGCATCGCCGCCAATGGCGCCGGGGCCTGGATTTCCGCCGCGTCGATCAGTGGAGATGCCTCCGTGACCAACATCGCGATGAGTTGCGCGCCAGCCCTTTCGCACGACGGCAATACGCTCTATATTGCAACCACCAATGCAAACGCCCGATATGGATATCTGGTTGCGCTCAATAGCGCTACCCTTGCTGTCGTGAACCGAGTGCGTTTGAAGGATCCGTCTTCCAATCAAGACGCATTCATTTTTGACGCCAGCACCGCGGCTCCAACGATCGGACCCGATGGCGACGTTTACTTCGGTGTTCTCGAAAATCCCTTCCCGAACCACAACGATCGTGGATGGCTGCTGCATTTCAACAGCGATCTCACACAGGAAAAAATTCCGGGAAGCTTCGGATGGGACGACACGGCATCCATTGTGAGCGCCACGATGGTGCCGAGTTATACCGGCACCTCCAGCTACCTGCTTATGACCAAGTACAACAATTATGCTGGTTCGGGTACGGGAGATGGCAAGAACCGCATCGCCATTCTCGATCCCAATGTCACCGAGCACGACCCCATCCTGCCGGCAACAGTGGTGATGAAAGAAGTTTTAACGGTCCTCGGCGTGACCCCCGACAACAACGGTTTTCCCGGAGCCGTACGCGAGTGGTGCATCAACACGGCCGCCGTCGATCCCGCCACGAAATCGGTGATCGCAAACAGCGAGGACGGGAAACTCTATCGCTGGGACCTCACGACCAATACGCTCTCTCAGTCGATCCGCCTGACGAGCGGCATCGGCGAAGCATATACACCTACGGTGATCGGTCCCGACGGAACTGTGTACGCGATCAACGGCGCGATTCTGAATGCAGTAGGGCAGTGAGTGACGCTCTGCTAAAAGCCAGGAGCTAGAGCTAAGTACCACTTACCAAACCCTGCACGCATTCACGTGCACCATCGGCTGTCCGGCTTTACATCCGAACGCATGGGCGAACTCCGGCATATTGGCGACCACGTTATTGATCCGGTAATGGCCGAGTGAATGGCCCTGCGACATTACTGCGGTGCGGGCCGCTTCCGGACGCTGTTGACCGCACCATACGTGCGCGTACGACAGAAAGAACGTCTGCAGTTCCGTGAGGCCGTCTTTCGTCATGCTGTCGAGATCGCGGCCCTGCGCCTTGAGCTTGCCCTGCAAGCCTCCGAGTGCGATGTGAATGCCGCCGTTGTCGGCGGTGTCCTCGCCCGCTGAAAGCTTGCCGTTCTGTTTCACTCCGGCTTCGGGGACGTCCTGCGTGTATTCGTCGGTAATGCATTCGTCGCGCTTGTCATAGTTGGCCGCATCTTCCGCGGTCCACCAGTCGCGCAGATTGCCCTGGGCATCGAACTTTCTCCCCTGATCGTCGTAGCCGTGGATGATCTCGTGTCCGATCACCGCGCCGACCGCGCCGAAGTTCACCGCGTCTACTTGCGCCGCCTCAAAGAAAGGTGGCTGAAGAATCCCGGCTGGGAAATTGATTGTATTGGACTGCGGATCTTCGTAAGCATTCACTGTAGGCGGCGTCATGTTCCAGTCCTGCCGGTCGGTGGGCTGCCCGAACCTCGACATACGCCGGTTGATCTCGAATGTGGACGCGCGTTGCACGTTTCCCATGAAGTCATCGCGCCTGATTTCAACCGAAGAATAGTCCCGCCACTTGTCGGGATATCCGATCTTGTCGATCTGTTCCGCGAGTTTCGCCTGTGCCAGCTTCTTGGTCTTGGGAGACATCCAGGCCGCGTTCTCGATGTCCTCATCGAGCGCGACTTCGATCGCCTTCACCATGTCGAGCATGCGCGCTTTGTTCTCCGGCGGAAAATAGCGGCTCACATAAGCCTGGCCCACGGCTTCGCCAAGGTCGATGTCGGCGCTGTAGGCACAGCGGCGATTTCGTGGCTGAATCTTCTGGGTGCCGCTCAACGTGCGACCGAAAAAGTCAAAATTCTCTTCGACGAATGCCTGGCTCAGGAAGGGCGCGGCACTGTGCAAAGCTGAGTAGCGAAGATAGGCTCGCCAGTACTCGACAGACTCGGAAGTAATCAGCTTTTCCATCCCCCGAAAAAACTCAGGAGCCACCACGATGTATTGTGGAGAATCGGGTGCGTGCATTGCGGCAAGATAATTCTTCCAGCTGAAGGATGGCGTCAGAGCCTGCACTTGCGCCAGCGTCATCTTGTTGTTCTGATTCTTGGGATCGCGCCGCACCACAATGTCCATAGCCGCCTTAGCCAATGCAATCTCAATCGCGAGAACCGATTGCGCATCCGCCACAGCCTTGGTGCGAGACACGCCGCTCAATTCGAGCATGCGCGTCACGTGTTTCACATATTGATCGCGAATCTGTTTCGATTTCTCGTCTTCCTTGAGGTAGAACTCGCGAGCCGGCAGATTCATCCCCGACTGGTCCAACGAGGCCAGCGTCATCTTGGCGTCATCGAAATCCGGCGCCGCGTAAATCCCAAACAGCACTCCCTGATATTGCGCATCAATGAAATTCAAGTTCGCCGGACGAATCCTCTGATGGATGTAAGCAATCAGTTCCGGAAGCTGTGCTTTGTCATTGAGTTTTGCAATCCGGTCGAGCATGGGCTGCAACGGAGTGAGGCCCGCCCGGTTGATCGCCGACTCGTCAGCGCAGGCCGCGTAGTAATCGCCCACCTTCTGCTCGATGGGCGTGCGTTTCGCAGATGCTGCAGCCGCCTGCTCGAGCGTCTCACGCACGGCAGCGATGTTCCACAGGGCAAGCGAATTGAATGTTCCCCACCCCGGCTGGTCGGAAGGAATCGGATTCGCTTTTAGCCACTTGCTGCAGGAGTACTGAAAAAAGTCCGAACACGGATTTAAATCCCGGTCCGCCATAGCCGGATCGAACCGCTCAAGCCGGGCAGACGAAGAAGATGAAGCCGCTGTATTTGTTTGTCCGTGAATTCCGGCGCACAGGGTGAGCAAAATCAAGGAAAGGGTGAAAACACGCACGGGCTATCCCTCCGAATGCATCAGCATATGGACGAGCGGCGAGCGGAAAGGTAAACAGGTTGGAATAAACGAGGGCCGCCGGCATTCTGATCCGTGCGGCCCCGGGGTAGTGATTTTCTGACCGCGCGCTATTGGGTAGCGCACGCTCCATTCGTCACAATTCCACTCGCGGCCTTCAGCTTTCGTGTGAAATTGGCGCGGATTAATCGAGTCGTATTCGGATCGTCCGGCCCGCAAGCACCCGATCCGATCGTCGCGCAATCCGGATGGACTTTGTGGTCGTCCGAAAACGCTATATCGGGTCGATGCTGCGGATCGAGCGAAACCTGGAAATAGTCGCCAAGGTCGCGGTTGGCGCTGCCACCAAGGCCTCCACTGGAAACAGTACCTCGATGAATGACGTGGTCGCTGGCCGTATACTGCGTGAACGAGGGACTCGCTTTCGTGCCCTTAACAGTTTCTGCCGCATAGACATTCCAGTTCGCCCATCCCTGCATACAGGTCGTGCTGCCATCGCACGGCGCCATCACTGTGGCGTCATTTGAATTTCCGGCGCGATCGGAGCCGAACCAGACCACGACCAAGTGTCCAAATCCGTCCGCCGCTACGGCAGGAAATACATTGGCTTTCCCGACGGTCGCGCCGGAATTGACGCGCACCGGAGCCGTCCATACCCGTCCCTGTGCCGTCGATGAGGACATCCAGATATTCGAATTGTCCGACCATACCGCGAACGTATTGCCCTTCTGATCAACAGCCAATGCTGGAAAGATTTGCGCATTATTCGTGCCCGGAACCGCGGTGTAAACCGTGGAATCGGTAAACGTGAATGCCGGGGTCATCAATTTTGCGTCCTTCGAAACTCCCACGTATACGCTGCGCATTGGAAGGCCTTGCGCATTTTCGGCCGCGCTCGCGGGCGCAACGAATACCTGATAGAGATTGCCGGCGCTGCTGCACGAACTCTTGTCCACCGCAATCTGTCCCAGCAGGTTCGCTGTGCCGGCTGGCGACACCGATCCCGCCTTCGGAAACGTATCCGCATCGATGGCTTCGCCTGCGCCCGCAACATAGGTCTCGCCGCCGTCGGTAGAACGCAGGACATCGATGTTAAAGGTCGCTGCGTCATGGAAAGAGAGATAGACCGTTTGGTCATGGATCCCGGGAGCGCCACTATTAAGCGGTGCATCGGCATCGAGCCATTGCCGGTCGTCCCCAGGGATTGCAGAAGCGATCGGATTCGGCTGCGCGAATGTAGTCCCGCGATCGGTCGAATGAGTCGAGGTGATTCCCGGAACCAGTGTAAGGCTCGTCAGCGGCAGGTTCGGCACAGCCCCATTACTGGCGTGATTGACCGCAATGTCCACGTCGCCGCCACCTTCGGCAACCCCTAGCAACTCACAGCCGTTGGCAAGTACGCCGCAACCGTCGGGCTGCCCGAGATAAACAAAAGGCAAAGTGCCGTCGGAATTCGGCGGCCCGTCCTGCAAAGGCGACCAGCGATGGAGATCCACGCCGCCCGGCACGCCGCGAATGGACGAGACGTAAATCGTTCCCTGAGCGTCCGTGCGATTGCTTGGCTCAAGCCCGCGCACTACAAAAGAAACCGGACCGTTCGGTCCCCCGATCGGCGCCAGCAATGGCAAGGGTAATTCCTGATTAGGACTGAAAACGGGCGATGCGGCGACCACTGTGCTCCTGCCTGAGATCAACAAGACGCTCAGGCCAAACAAGAAGACGACAGCGAGCGCGGCGCAGATGTGCAGCTTGTTGCGCATAGACGGGCTCCTCTGGAGAAGTGAGTTACACGGGCCCTCTCCCGTCCGGTCTAACCGGTCCGTAGCCCGGAATTTCCGGGAGGCAGACGAATGGCGGCAACTTCGATGCAGATGCTCACGAAAGAGGTTGACTAACAGCCATACATTCTTCAGCTGTGAGTTAGATTGTGCGTGGGCTCGCTAAGATCAGACGCAATGTTCCGTCAATGGCGAGGGCACAATGAAAACTCCCGGAAAGCTCCTGTCCGGCCTGACGATTCTCGCGTTCTGCGCTGCGCTGGCTGTCCCCCGTGGCCGCCCGCTTCACTATGGCGGCCGCCTGACCTCCGCGCGCAGGCTGAAAAAAGTCTTGACGAACTCGTGAAGTGAGAATGCGTGCGACATCTAATATTGCCCGTATCTGCCCGCACCGACTCCAGCAACTTGTGAGAGTCATATCCGACGCCGTCTTTAAACACGATCTCCACATTTTCAACGTCCGCAATTTGCTTTGACGGATCGCCCTTCATCACCACCATGTCCGGATTCTTCCCGGCAGCAATCGATCCGATCTGATCTTGCCGGCCAAGATAAGTGGCGCCGTTCAAAGTAGCGATTCGGATCGCCTCGACCGGCGAGAATCCCGCTTCAACCAGCAGTTCAATCTCGCGCTGGTCCCCAAATCCGGGAATGACATCGCTCGGCCCCGTAGGATCCGGCCCGGCAATCAACAAACCACCCGCGGCAACGAAGGCGCGTTCCAGTTCCATATTGCGTTTGAAGGGCGCGACGGCATCCTCCTTCGGCGCAGGCCGCTCGCGCAGATAGAGAAAGTCTTGGCGCGCCTGTGGAGTCATCACATCCAGAACCTGCTGCCGCAGCGGAGGGCGCCCCAATCCGCTGTCGCGCTCGAACACCGGCAGAGTCGAAGTGATCGCAACTTTATTCCTGACCAGTGTGTCGATTAGATCTTTAGCCTCCGCGCTCCCTACTTCCATGTGCGCAAGCGTGTAATCACCGGCGCTGTCGCTGCAGACATCCGCCTTTTTCCCTGGATCAAGCTGCGTGTTCACAAAAAATCCGTGCTCCAGATCGTCGATGCCCATTTCAGCCGCTTCCTTATAAGTAACCGAGCACAGATGTCCCGTAACCTTGAGCCCGCGCTTGGATGAGCCGCTTCGATCGCGGCCTTCAATTCTGCGCGTGATATTCATATATGCCTTGAACGAAGTAACTCCGCGATCGGCCCAATATTCCACCAGTTGTCGAGCCTCATCGGCACTTTTTAAATGCGGCATCTGGATAAAGTAGCTATCAGCCCCTTCGAGATACGGCCCTGTCACGTCGATATGGGGTCCCGGCAGGTGCCCCCCGTCGATCTCCTGCTTCAAATTCAGATCCGCGTACGTCTCCACGCTTCCAGTAGTGCGCATCGTCGTCACGCCTCCCGCCAGATAGAGTCGCGGCGCAGAAAAAGTCATCTGCGGCACCAGGACGGGCTCTTCATATTTTTTCGGACCTGTCAGATTCGGCCGCACGATATAAAAGAGATGGTTGTGCATCCCCACAATTCCGGGCATCACGCTGTATCCCCGGAGATCGAGCACCGTAGCGCCCTCGGCCGCCGCGACGTCGGCTCCTTTCTGAATCGCGGCGATCTTTCCCGCTTCAACGACCACGTTCTGATCGTCCAGCGCTGCCGCGCCCGTGACGTCAATCACGCGCACATGAGTAAGCACGACCCGCGCCGTGCCGACCCGCACGAATTCCTTCACAGTCTTGGACAGTTCCGTGGATTGCGCCTGAACTTGTAGCGAGAAGACAAACAATATGAAAACAGCCGACACCGCTCGCAATCGCATGCAGCCTCCCAGAAGAGCCGGTACATTGTAGTCGACGGCTGACCCGATGCCGGGACACTTAACGTGAGGGCCCCGCTCTCCGCAAAATCGCGTCACCCGCTAGACACCAACCGACGTTATACTTCATGGCTGTTGTCCCAATCCTCGATCGGAGACCCGCCGTGAGAAAACTTCTGCTTGTTGGATTTCTCCTTGCTCTAGCGATTCCCAGCTTCGCCGGCAAGAAATATTCTTACTTTCGAGTCGGCAACGCGAACGATGTCACAACCTCAACCACTCCCGGCACGGTATTGATGGGCGGCGGCACCGACGTTGACGCGGCCTTCCAATGGATGTGCCAGCGCAGCGGCAACGGCGATTTCCTCGTCATCCGCGCCACCGGCACCGATGCCTACAATCCTTACATCCAGCAACTATGCCCCGCCGAGAATTCAGTTGCGACGCTGATCATCCCCAATGCATCCGCCGCGGCCGACCCCTTCG
>QIAJ01000153.1 GCA_003225495.1 Acidobacteriota bacterium | reverse complement strand
AAGAACCAGACGTGTGAACAGGGCGAAGCCAGTTCGATATGGCCGAGCCGCTCACGCCGGACTTTCGACAGAGTGACTTCGACGCCACACTTGTCGCAGATCACTCCACGGTGCTTCATGCGCTTGTACTTGCCGCAGAGACATTCCCAGTCAGTGACCGGTCCGAAGATGCGGGCGCAGAACAGTCCATCGCGCTCCGGCTTGAAGGTGCGATAGTTGATGGTTTCCGGCTTGGTTACTTCCCCATGCGACCAGCTCCGGATCTTCTCCGGCGACGCCAGACTGATGCGAATGGCGTCAAAGTCAGCTACGGGGTTTGCCATGTCAAATGGGCTCGAACGAAACATGTGCCTCCGCTTTCCTGCGATCTAACGCGATCGCCAGCGGCTCTCAACTTCAGTTCTCAGTTCCCGGTTCTCAGTTCTCAGTCTTTGCTGAGAAAACGAAAACCGGTTTGAGCTTTGCCATACCGCGACGCTGAGAGCGGGGCGTCGTGGTGGCTATTCTTAAGATCTCGCGTCATCAGCCCCGGCCCTCTTCCCAGTTTTACTGGGAACTGAGAGCCGGGAACTGAGAACTAATCTGCTGCAGCGGCCACTGGCTTCTTCTCCGAGGCCTTGATCAATTCCACATCCAGGCAGAGCGACTGCAATTCGCGAATCAGAACGTTGAACGATTCCGGAACGCCCGGCTCCATTGCGGCCTCGCCTTTGACGATGGCCTCATAGATTTTGGTGCGTCCGTACACGTCGTCCGACTTCGCGGTAAGCAGTTCCTGCAGGATGAATGCCGCGCCATACGCTTCCAGAGCCCAGACTTCCATTTCTCCGAAGCGCTGTCCGCCGAACTGCGCCTTGCCACCCAGCGGTTGCTGGGTAATCAGCGAATATGGACCGATGGATCGAGCGTGAATCTTGTCGTCCACCAGATGCGACAGTTTCAACATGTAGATGTAGCCAACCGTGACCGGCTGTTCGAATTTCTCGCCAGTCATCCCATCGCGCAGGTTCGTCTTGCCCGATGTCGGCAAGCCGGCCCGCTCGAGCAGGGCTTTGATCTCCGTTTCGCGAGCGCCATCAAACACGGCCGAGCCCATGAACACACCCTTGGCCAGAGTCGGGGCGACCGCCTCCAGTTCGTCCTCGCTCATTTCCGCAATGCTATCGGCCAGCATCGTGTCTTTGAATAAGGCTTTCAGCTCGCGACGGATCGCTTCCGCGCGCGTGTTGTTCTTGAGCAGTTCCGTGATCTGAATTCCCAGTTCGTGGCCCGCCCATCCGAGATGGGTCTCCAGAATCTGGCCCACATTCATACGACTGGGAACGCCAAGCGGGTTCAGGACGATTTCAACCGGGGTCCCGTTTTCGAGGTACGGCATATCCTCTTCCGGCAGGATCCGGGCGATCACGCCCTTGTTGCCGTGACGTCCGGCCATTTTGTCGCCCACGCTCAGCTTGCGCTTCATGGCGATGTAAACCTTCACGAGCTTGATCACGCCCGGCGGCAACTCATCGCCCTTCGTGAGCTTGTCCTTCTTTTCGTTGACGATTTTCTTGAGCACATCGATCTGGCGCGAGGTCATCTCCTCGATCTCGTCGATCTGCTCATTGACACGCGGATCCTTGTCGGCGTACTTGATGCGCTTCAGATTGCGCGTCGAAATATGCTCGATCGTGTCTCGGTCAAGATTGCCACCTTTAGTCAGAAGACGCTTGTTAGTGCGCTCGTCGTGCAGGTCGGCCTGAACTTCCTTACCGCCCAGAATTGCTTCCAGGCGCTTCAGTCGCTCGTCCGTCAGAATCCGGATTTCGTCCGAAAGGTTCTTTTCGAGCTTCGCGATCTGCTCAGACTCGATGAACTTGGCACGCTCGTCCTTTTCCTGACCCTTGCGGGAGAAGATCTTGACATCTACTACCACGCCTTCGATTCCGGGCGGGCAGTAGAGCGAAGCATCGCGAACGTCGCCGGCCTTTTCGCCGAAGATCGCTCGCAGCAGCTTTTCTTCCGGCGTGAGCTGGGTTTCGCCCTTGGGCGTAACCTTGCCCACGATGATGTCGCCCTGCTTGATGGTCGCGCCGATGCGGATCACGCCCGCTTCGTCCAGATTGCGCAGCGTGGTCTCGCTGACGTTCGGGATATCGCGGGTAACTTCTTCGGGCCCGAGTTTCGTGTCGCGCGCTTCGAGCTCGAACTCCTCGATGTGAACGGAGGTGTAGTAGTCCTCCTTGACCATCTTTTCGGAAACGAGGATCGCGTCTTCGAAGTTGTAACCGCGCCAGGGCATGAACGCGACCAGAACGTTGCGCCCCAGAGCCAATTCGCCAAACTCGGTACAAGGCCCGTCGGCGATGACTTGTCCCTTAACAACGCGCTGGCCTTTCTTTACGATCGGCTTCTGGTTGATGCATGTGTTCTGGTTCGAGCGCTTGAACTTGGTGAGCTGATAAATGTCGCTGCCCACCTCTCGCGAAAGCTGCATCGGATGATGTTCGCCTTCGACACGCACGATGATGCGCTCGGAGTCGACCGAATCGATGATTCCATTGCGCTTGGCCAGGATCACAGCGCCCGAATCGCGGGCCGTAACGCCTTCCATCCCGGTTCCAACAATCGGAGCCTGTGCGCGGAGCAGCGGAACTGACTGCCGCTGCATGTTCGCGCCCATCAACGCGCGGTTCGCGTCGTCATGTTCCAAAAACGGAACCAGCGATGCAGCCACTGAAACCAACTGTTTCGGACTGACATCGACATAATCGACTTCCTCGCGGTTAACGAGTACGAAGTTGCCGGCCTTGCGGGCATTCACCAGTTCTGAAGCGATGCGCCCCTTCTCGTCCAGTTCAATGTTCGCCTGGGCGATGGTGTGACGATCTTCTTCCCATGCAGAGAGATAGAACGAGAACGGCTCGATCTCGATCGGCTTCTTGCGGCGCTCTTTCAGATCCGAGTTGACCTTCTCGATTTCGCTCTTCTCGACGTGATCATTGACTTTGTAATCGCTATCGCCGGCATTGACCACGGTCACGTAGTCGACGACCCGCGCGTTCTTGATCTTGCGATAGGGCGACTCGATGAACCCGTAATCGTTAATCCGTGCGAAACAGCTCAATGAAGAAATCAGTCCGATGTTCGGACCTTCCGGCGTTTCAATCGGACAGATACGTCCGTAGTGAGTCGGGTGCACGTCGCGGACTTCGAATCCCGCGCGCTCCAAGCGCCGATAGACGCCGCTTGTGGGTGATTTCCGACAGCGGATTCGTCTGATCCATGAATTGCGAGAGCTGTGACGATCCGAAAAATTCGCGGATCGCAGCCATCACTGGCTTGGCATTGACCAGGTCGTGCGGCATCGCAGTCGACATTTCCTGGTACACACTCATCTTTTCCTTGATGGCGCGTTCCATGCGGACCAGACCGATGCGGAACTGGTTTTCCAGCAGTTCGCCAACCGCACGAACGCGCCGGTTGCCAAGGTGATCGATGTCATCCACCGAGCCAATGTTCTTGCGCAGCTTCAGCAGGTACTTGATGGTCGCGTAGAAGTCCGTCGGATCAAGCGTTCGCTGTTCCAGGCTGGTTGCTTCCTGGTTCTCAAACAGTTTGATATTGAATTTCAAACGGCCGACCCGCGAGAAATCGTACTTGCGCGGATCGAAGAACATGCCCTGGAAAAGAGCAGTCGCCGTGTCGAGCGTCGGAGGATCGCCGGGACGCAGTTTGCGGTAGATCTCGATCAGCGCTTCCGAAGGCGTCTTGACCGAATCACGGCGCAGCGTTTGACTGATGACCGTGCCCACATCATCGCGCTCCGGGAAGAACACGCTCATCTCGACCACGCCGCCCGATTCCAGTATTTTTGAAACCTTGTCGGCGGTAACTTCCGAGTTCGCTTCGAGCAGCACTTCCCCGGTGGTCGTGTCCACAATGTCGCTGGCAGCCCATGCGCCTTCGAGATCGGTAGTGTCGACTTCAATTTCCGTGATCTTGGCCTTCTGAATTTCCTTCAGAATGGCGGCACTGATCTTGCGGCCGGAGTGCGCAACCTCATCACCCGACTTCGACTTCACGCTGTGTGCGAGCTTCATGCCCAGCAGGTTCGTCGGCTTTTCGCTGGTCGGATCCAGCGTCCAGAAAAGCTTGTTGTCCCGCACCGCCAGGCGATCCACGGTGTAGAAAGTCCGCAAGATGTCTTCGCCAGAGCGCAGGCCCAACGCACGCAAAAAGATCGTGCCCAGGAATTTGCGCTTGCGATCAATGCGAACGTAGAGCACATTCTTCTGGTCATATTCGAACTCAACCCACGAGCCCCGATACGGAATGATCTTGCCCAGGTAGTAAGTGCGATTGTTCGCAGTCTCGAAAAATACTCCTGGCGAGCGATGCAACTGGCTGACAATCACGCGCTCCGTGCCGTTCACGATGAACGTGCCGTTCTGCGTCATCAGCGGGACATCGCCGAAAAATACTTCCTGCTCCTTGATATCGCGGATCGAGCGGTTGCCAGTCTCCGGATCCTTGTCCCAGATCGTGAGACGCATCGTGACCTTAAGCGGCGCGGAGTAGGTCATACCTCGCTCCTCGCACTCGGCCACGTCATACTTCAACTGCAATCCGACCGGATCGCCGCACTTGTTACAGAAGTCAGGTGTGTTGGCGTTGTACGTTCCGCACTTGTGGCAGAGCACGTCGCCGGGATGAAACGGATCGGTGATGACCGTGGATCCGCAGTTCTTGCAAGTGGTGCGGAGGTGATGCAGCCCTTTCAGGTGGCCGCACTTGCACTCCCAGTTGCCGATCGCGTAGTCCACGAATTCGAGCTGCGAGACGTTGCGGAAGTCGGTGATCGGAAAAACAGACTGGAACACAGCCTGGAGACCGCCGTCTTCACGCTCGCTGGGCAGCTTGTCCATTTGCAGGAAGCGGTCATAGGAGCGCTACTGAACCTCGATCAGGTTCGGGATCTGGATGGTGGCCGGAATTTTTGAAAAGTCAAAACGTTTGCGGAAGGTGTTATGCTTTGCCATTCTCTGGGACTCCTGCTTTCAGGCAGCCTGGGGGCCGCCGCACAACGCGGAACGAAAGGGCGCATCTAATGCGCCGAAAGACTGCTAGTGGGCGGTATTCGCGGAAAATAAATGCGGGCACCGGCAGGGACAAGTCTGTCCCTCGGCGCCACACGCGACGCTTGTTGCTAAATCTTTTGTAAAGTTCCGCGCCAGTTCAAAGGCCTGTTCCGTCCCGCCGCCCGCGGGACCGGCTGCCAAACTTGATTGAGCGATCCGCTTTCCTGGTGTGTCTTGGCTTGCTGCAGGAGAACAGGGTCGCTACCACCTCGAAGTCAGAATACCGGGTGAGTATATAGATACTAACACCCTCACCCGGGATTCATCTACTTTTACGTCACCCGCCGAGTCGCGTGTCGGCTACTTCACTTCGACAACTGCGCCCGCCTCGGTGAACTTCTTCTTGATTGTCTCCGCTTCTTCCTTCGAAACGCCTTCCTTGATACTCTTCGGAGCGCCGTCAACCAGGTCCTTGGCTTCTTTCAGGCCGAGGCTGGTGACTTCACGTACCGCCTTGATTACATTGATTTTATTGGCGCCGACTTCCTTCAGAACGACCGTGAATTCGGTCTTTTCTTCCACCGGAGCCGCTCCGCCGGCTGCTGCTCCGCCGCCGGCCATCATAACCGGGGCTGCGGCCGCCGCCGACACGCCCAAACGTGCTTCGAGTTTTTTGACCAGGTCCGCCGCTTCCAGCAAAGACATGCCGACAATTGACTCTTCCAACTGCTGCAGATCCGCCATGGTGTTCTCCAGTTCCTAATCGCAAGACGCGGCGCACCGCGTCTCTGCGTTGATGATTTGCGATTTCGTTACCGCTTCGCCGGGTTTCCAGTGCGACCAGGCCATCCATCCAGCGCCAGACAACGCATGAATTTCAAGCCGCGCAACCCCCGCTCACGTTAACCAAATCTTTTTCTGACCAGCCTTCGCTGGTCGAAACTTGAAAGAAGCCACTAGTTCTTATGCTTCTTTGAACTTCTTCTCCTGCACGCCCTGGTTGAGCACGACTGCCAGATCCCGTCCAGCAGCATTCATGACCGTCACCAGTCGTTGTGCGGGAGCGCTCAGCATGTACAGCAGCTTGGAATAGATCTCTTCTTTCGAAGGCATGGTCGCGAGCGCTTCGATGTCCTTCACCGTAACGACACGGCCTTCGACTACTCCAGCCTTAAAGGTGAACTCCGGATTGTCCTTGGCGTACTTGGCCAGTACTTTAGCCAGCGCGACCGGATCGCCGGATGTGTAGGCAATCGATGTGACGCCCTGCAGGTTGGTGAGGGCCGGTTCAATCTTCGTACCCTTGCCTGCGCGCTCCGCCAGCGTGTTTTTCACGACGCGATACTTCGCGCCCGTCGACCGCAGCGTCTTGCGAAGTTCGCAATCCTTGGCAACCGTCTGCTTGGTGTACGTTGAGACAATTACGCTCGACACACTCTTCAAATCTTCGCCGAGTTTTTCAACCTGCTCTTTTTTCTTAGCTCGAGTAACCGCCATATCCAACCCTTTCTGGTGTGGGGACGGGTCTCTAATCCGTCCAGCCGAGCAAAGCTCGGTAAGATGTCTCTCGTCAGCCTAAACCTTAGCAGCCGTCTCGATCGCCGTTGTGTCCAGTGAAATCCCCGGCCCCATGCTGGAACTCAGATAGCAACCCTTGATGTACTTGCCTTTCGCCACCGCCGGCTTGGCCTTGATCACGCTAGAAATCAGCGTGGTCGCGTTGTCGATCAATTTGTCGGGCGTAAATGAAATCTTGCCGACCGGTACATGCACAAGGGCGGTTTTGTCGGTGCGGAACTCCACTTTGCCGGCTTTTACTTCCTGGACGGCGCGCGCCACATCGATCGTGACCGTGCCCGTTTTCGGATTCGGCATCAGGCCCTTGGGACCGAGCACCTTACCCAGTCGTCCGACCGACTTCATCATGTCGGGAGTAGCGATGAGAGCATCGAACTCAGTCCAGTTTTCCTTGGTGATCTTCTCGACCATATCTTCGCCGCCGACGAAATCCGCGCCCGCCTGTTCGGCTTCACGAACTTTGTCGCCGCTGGCGATGACCAGGACTTTCTTTGATTTACCCAGCCCATGCGGCAGAACCACCGTCCCGCGCACCATCTGGTCGGCATGCTTGGGATCGACTCCCAACCGCATCGTGATCTCTACAGTCTCGTCAAATTTCGCGAATTTCACTTTTTGCAGAAGGGGAACCGCCTCCGCCAGAGTGTAAGGCCTCGCCTCAACTGCTTTGCGCGACTTCTCGATATTCTTTCCCGATTTCTTCATTATCTATCCTCGTCTCCCACCGCTCACCTTTGTTCCGATGAGCCGTAGTATTTTCGACAAATGTTGCTGATTGCTGGCGAACTGACTAACGACGATCTTTACCCAACCACTTCAATGCCCATCGACCGCGCCGTGCCACGAATGCTCTTGATTGCGCTTTCGACGGTCGCTGCATTCAGATCCGGCATCTTCTGTTTAGCGATCTCCTCGATCTGCTTGGCGCTGACCTTGCCAACCTTATCTTTATTCGGAGCACCTGATCCCTTGGCGATCCCTGCGGCGCGCTTCAGCAGAATCGAAGCGGGCGGCGTCTTGGTGATGAACGTGAACGTGCGATCGCTGTAAACCGTGATCACGACCGGAATGATCAGCCCTTCCAGTTCTTTCTGCGAAGTGCGGGCGTTGAACTGTTTGCAGAACTCCATGATGTTGACCTGCGCCTGTCCAAGCGCCGGACCCACCGGAGGCGCGGGCGTAGCCTTGCCCGCAGCGATCTGAAGCTTTACCGACCCTGTAGCTTTCTTTGCCATGATGCCTTTCCGCCTTATGTAGAGACGGGGCTTGCCCCGTCTTACTCTGCCGCACCCTTACCAGAAGTTTCTACGCGACTTTCTCGACTTGCCCAAACTCCAGTTCCACCGGCGTCGAACGCCCGAAAATCGTGACCATGACCTTAACAGTCTCGCGATCCTCGTTGACTTCATCCACTATTCCCGTAAAGGTTGCGAACGGACCTTCGCTGATCCGCACTGTTTCATTCTTCTCGAACTTAACTTTGAGCTTCGGCTTCTCTCGGCTGTCGGCAACTTTGTAAACGATGTGTCCGACTTCCTCATCCGACAGCGGGGTGGGTTGCTGCCCGGTCCCGACAAATCCAGTAACCCGCGGCGTGGCCTTGACCACGTGCCAGACGTGGTCGTCCATGTCCATTTCAACCAGCACGTAGCCGGGATAAAACATGCGTTCGGAGGTGTACTTCTTGCCGCCGCGAACCTCGGTGACCGATTCGGTCGGGATGAGAACTTTGCCGATCTTGTCCTGCAGTCCGAAAGCCTGCACGCGCGACTCGAGCGATTCCTTCACTTTCCGCTCGAATCCCGAATATGCGTGGATGATGTACCACTTCATATTCGGATTCTTGGGGGGCTCAGCTGGAGACTCCGCACCTGTTGGCTGTGCCTCTTCCCCCGTGGCTGTCCCGCCTGCGTTCTGATTCTTTTCTTCGTCCTGCATAGAGTGACTTCTTTCGCTCGGCCTAATGGCGCGAGAAATAATGGAGTGCCCGGTCGAGACTATTACTGAGTGTGTAGTCCACGATCCAGAAATAGGCCGCAAACAGAAACACCGTAATGATGACGACGGTCGTTGTGGCCTGCACTTCCTTGCGCGAAGGCGAGTTAACCTTCTTCATCTCCGCGCGCACATCGTTGTAAAAACTCTTGATGCGCTCCGGCCAGGACTTGATCCGGTCTCCGAAATTGTCCCCGGCGGACGCCACTGAGCTTGCCATCTTTTTTGCCTCGACTCCCATCACTCACTTCCTTACCGTGCTCGACCCTCAAATTCTGGCAGGGGCGGAGGGATTCGAACCCCCAAGTTCGGTTTTGGAGACCGACAGTTTAACCGTTGAGCTTACGCCCCTGTGTAGCATGGACACCCTCGCCCGCGTTCCACTACTTAACTTCTTTATGCGGTTGGTGCTTGCGGCAACGGGCACAGAACTTCTTGAGTTCGATACGGTCCGGTGTCGTCTTGCGGTTCTTGGTCTTTGAATAGTTCCGCTCTTTGCATTCGCCACACTGCAACGTAATGATCTCTCGGGGCATTTCTCACTCCTTAGCTTTTGTAGGGACGGGTCGAAGACCCGGCTCTACACTTACTACGTCACAATCTCCGAAATGGTCCCGGCGCCTACTGTGTGACCGCCTTCGCGAATCGCGAACCGCAAGCCCTTCTCCATTGCCACCGGCGTGATCAGCTCGATCACCAGGCTCACGTTGTCTCCCGGCATCACCATCTCCGTGCCGCTCGGCAGTTCCGCGATACCAGTCACGTCCGTCGTTCGCAAATAAAACTGCGGCCGATATCCCTTGAAGAACGGCGTATGCCGCCCGCCTTCTTCCTTCGTCAGGATGTAGACTTCAGCCTTGAACTTGGTGTGCGGCGTGATCGATCCGCCTTTCGCCAGCACCATCCCGCGCTCGACGTCTTCTTTTGCAATGCCGCGCAGCAAGAGTCCGGCGTTGTCACCCGCCATGCCTTCGTCCAACTGCTTCTTGAACATCTCGACGCCCGTCACAACCGTCTTGCGTGTCTCGCGGAAGCCGACAATCTCTGCTTCTTCTCCAACCTTCACCTTGCCACGCTCGATACGGCCTGTGACCACCGTGCCGCGGCCCTGAATCGAGAAGATATCTTCGATCGGCATCAGGAATGGCTTATCCAGTTCGCGCGCCGGTTGCGGCACACTCTTGTCCACCGCTTCCATCAGCGCATCAACCTGCTTTTCCCACTTCTCTTCACCGTTCAACGCGCCCAAAGCCGACAGACGGATCACCGGCACATCGTCGCCCGGGAACTGATACGTCTTCAACAATTCGCGCACTTCCAGTTCAACCAGATCAAGCAACTCAGGATCATCCACCGCGTCGCACTTGTTGAGAGCCACAACGATGTACGGCACGCCCACCTGCCGTGCCAAAAGCACGTGTTCACGCGTCTGCGGCATCGGACCGTCAGTCGCGGCCACGAGTAAGATCGCGCCATCCATGTGCGCCGCGCCCGTGATCATGTTGTTGATGTAGTCCGCGTGTCCCGGACAGTCCACGTGCGCGTAGTGACGGTTCGCCGTCCCATACTCGACGTGCGCGGTCGCAATCGTGATTCCGCGTGCCTTTTCTTCCGGCGCATTATCGATCGAATCGAACGAGCGGAACTGAATCTTCGGGTTGTGCTTCGACAACACCTTGGTGATGGCCGCCGTCAACGTCGTCTTGCCGTGGTCAATGTGACCAATCGTCCCTACGTTGCAGTGCGGCTTATTCCGTTCAAATTTTTCTTTCGCCATTTCTGCCTTGCCCTCGCTATGTCAGTAGTACCGGTAGAGCTTGGAAAACCGCGCACGAAGCGTGGGTTCCACTTCTTCAATCTTCGACAGATATAACTCGCGCATCTGGCCCTGATCTGAGACCGTTAGCGATTCGTATATCGACCGCGCCGCGCCAAGCTTGGTTTCCGCGATGACATCGATCGTTCCCGCCGCCAGAATCGCATCCCAGTCGCGAATACGGATGTTCTGGCCGCTCAGCTTTTTCAAAAACTTCGTAATCCGGTCGGCGGTAAAAGCCTGACCGATCGCGGATTTCAATTCACCGAATGCCTGCTCGTTCTCAACCTTGATTGTTGCCTGTACGAATGCCATAAGTTGGTTTCAGACCGCCAGATCCTTGGAGCGGGAGACGGGAATCGAACCCGCGACCAACAGCTTGGAAGGCTGTGACTCTACCACTGAGTTACTCCCGCATATAAAGCGGCTTTCAGCATTCAGCCGTCAGCCCTCAGCTAAACCACGTCCTTCAAATCTGGAGCCGATGATCAGGATTGAACTGATGACCTCTCCCTTACCAAGGGAGTGCTCTACCAACTGAGCTACATCGGCCCACTACTTTTCGTCATTCCCGGCGTGCGCTACATCCTTGCGCCGGACCAACGTCTTCACCGCAAATAGCGCCAACACGGCCAGCGTCGCCAGACGAAGTTTCTCGTCGGTCAGCGTACGCCAGGACAAGATTGCAAGCACCGCATAGGCAACCATTGCCATGGTGAGCCGGCTTATGCGCATGTCCCGTACGCCTCAAACTGGTGCACAGGGAAGGATTCGAACCTTCGTACCTCGCTAGGAGGGACAGATTTACAGTCTGTTGGCTTTAACCACTCACCCACCTGTGCAAAAAACTGAAATCCGCCAACATCCAAACAAACACACCTTCGTTTTACTTCACTGCTGGTTAGGGAAACGAAATGCAGGAATGCTCGCTCGATTCGAACTTGCTCGACACCTGCTACCGCCGGAAAATACTTTGAGGAGTGCGTTAAAACCCGTGCGCCACTCGCGCGAAATCCGCGCAAACCTTCTCTTGTTTCCGGAAAACCGTTTTCCTGGAGCTGGCGAAGGGATTTGAACCCCCGACCCTCTGATTACAAATCAGATGCTCTACCAACTGAGCTACGCCAGCAGTTTAGAAGCATGGCCCTGCGGGCACAATACTTCCTGATCCCTAGATACCCGGGACAATTATTTAAGGTATCACAGCGGTTTTGGACGCGCAACCGAGGCCGCCCCGCGTCTTTCAGACGGCCCCAACGACCCAGTGATCTCCGCCGTATGCGCCTCGGCGTGTGGGAACTGAGAACCTAGAACGTGAGAACCGCCCCAAAGTGCTATCATTCCCTCCCTGTAAGCCTACATGCGGATCAAGCGCACCCTCCCTGTTCTGATCGGCGTGCTCGCAATTGCTGCGGCAGTCGTGGCGGTCGTCCAACTCCGCAAGCGTGCCCCTCCCGAAGCAGTACGGCTTCTCCCCGGTGCCGACGGCTTCTTCTACATCAATCTGAAGTGGATTCGCACTTTCAACGCCACCAACCAGCTTCCACCGGTTTCTCATGACCCGGACTATCAGAAGTTTGTCGAGGAAACGGGCTTCCAGTTCGAGCGCGATCTGGATCAGGCTGGGTTCGCCGTACATTATCCCCAAAGCTGGGGCGGGACAGGCGGATCGGCTCCTGAGCCGCGATTCTCGGAGATCTTCGTCGGCAAAATCGATTCCGGCAAGCTGATCGCTTACCTGAAGAAGATCTCGTCATCCGTGGACGATTATCACGGGTTCGATATCTATAACGTCCCGATCGAAGGCCGCACGGTTCGGGTGGCTATTCTCTCCTACGATAGCGTAGCCGTTTCGAACCATCCCGATGGGAATGTAATTCGTGGCATTCTGGACCGCTCACGCAAGCTAGCCTCGCCATTCGGCGGGCCCCAGTTCCTCCGGCAGTATTACAAGAAGGTGCCGTTCGCGAGTTTGTCCTGGGCGATCCTGCGGATCAATCCCGCGCAAGCCGGTTCGCTCGGCGGACTAAGCGGCTGGGCGCTACTGTTTCCGAAGCCTGCGGTCGTGGTCGTGTCAGCACGCTACATCCGTGCGCTGCACCTGCGCGCCGAGGCGATCACACAAAGCGAGTCCGACGCCAAAGCGATTACCGATCAGCTAGGCGCGTTTCTGAACATCTTTCATTCCGCTGAAACCAGTATCGGAATGCAAGGGTCCGACGTGGATGTGAGGGCATTTTTCGGAAGCCTGAAGGTCGAGCGATCGGGAGAGCGGGCGATTTTGACGGCAACCGTGCCTCCGGGATTCATTCGTAAAGCGCTGACCGAGGCTCCCACGGAGCAGCCATTGCGGGCGCCGGCGGCGAAACCGCCGGTGAGACAGCCCTCAACAAAACAGCCCGCCATTCCGAAAACTCCATGAAGTTATCTCGCGCTTACGAAAATGCTGTAACAATTGAATGTTGGGCGCATCTCTTGATAAAGCGGCCTTCCGCCTGAGTGTCGCTACAATAGAACTATGTCTTCTTTGCCACTACCTTTAGCAGCATTCGTCGCGGGGTTGATCTCTTTCCTATCACCGTGCGTGCTGCCGCTGGTGCCGGGATATGTCTCGCTGATTTCAGGAGTGGGGGTCGAGGAACTAAAGAGCGATCATGGGCGTCTCTTCCGCAAAGTCATGTTGAACTCAGCGGCGTTCATCATCGGTTTCAGCATCGTATTCATCACGCTGGGGGCAATTTCGACTGAAGTCGGACAACTGTTTGCGCAGTATAAGTCGTTGCTGGCGCGAATCGCAGGCGTGGTCATCATCCTGTTCGGTCTGCATTTGACCGGTATCTTTCAAATCAAAGCGTTGCTTGCGGATACGCGGTTGCACAGCCTGAAAGGGAGCGCCAGCGCATGGGGCGCTTTCGTCATCGGCTTCGCGTTTGCGTTTGGATGGACTCCCTGCGTGGGTCCGATTTTGGCAGTAGTGCTGGGATTTGCCGCAGCCCAGGATACAGTCATGAAGGGCATTTTCCTGTTGGCGATTTACTCCGCTGGCTCGAAGTCGCGAGCGGCGGATTGCTGATTGCCCTGGGCATCCTGCTCGTAATGGGCCGCTTCACAATGATTTCAGGGTGGCTCTCGTTCCTGAACCGTTTTGCTTTGTAGCAGGAGTTGACTCGTGAAAAGAAATCCTCTCGTTCCTATCGTTGTCGCCGCGATCATCGCCGTCATGCTGTTTGCGGGAATTCACTCCGCTCGCAAGAATCGCGCCGCCCGCTCTCCATCGGTCTCTGGACAGGTGCACGGAAAAGATGCCCCCGACTTTGAACTGCAGTCGCTCGAAGGCAAGAACATAAAGCTCTCCGATTTTCGCGGCAAAGCGGTCCTGCTGAATTTCTGGGCGACCTGGTGCGGTCCCTGCAAGATCGAGATGCCTTGGTTCGTCGAATTGCAGAAGGAGTATGGCCCGCAGGGATTTCAGATCGTGGGTGTCGCCATGGACGACTCCAGCACTGAAGACATCACCAAGTTTGTCCGGGAAATGGGGATAAATTACCCGGTTCTGTTGGGCAAAGAGGAGGTTGGGCAGAGTTATGGCGGCGTCAATGCGCTGCCGACTTCGTTTTTTATCGACAGGGATGGCAAACTCGTGGCCCGCGAATTCGGACTGCAGAGCCGCAGCGTGTTCGTCGACCACATCAAAGAAGCACTCAATCAGGGCCAACCGGTACAGGCGCAAAAGTAACTCGAATCGGAGAGATTACTGAGGTACGCTCATTAGCGGATGAAACGGCTATTTTTATGTTCGCTCGTGCTGCTGGCGGCCGCTGCATTGGGGCAGGACGCCCCCACGATGAAGCCGGTCGTGAGCATGGCGCCCGCTCCGCTGACTACGATCACACAGGGCAAGGCTTCGCAGGTGCCTCTTGCTTTCCGCGTGATTCGCGGATATCACATCAATTCCAACCAACCGAAATCGGAGTTCCTGATTCCGACCGCCCTGAAAATCGGCGCTACTACTGACATCATCATCGGGGGGACCGATTATCCCGAAGGGCACGATATGAGTTTTGCATTTGCGCCCGATGAAAAGCTGAATGTGTACACCGGAGATTTTCAGGTCGACGTCAGCGTCCGCCCGCTGCGTTCGGTGCTGCCCGGCAAATACATGCTGCGCGGCAACCTGAAATATCAGGCATGCGACAACGCGGCTTGTTATCCACCCAAGCAGTTGCCGGTCAGCTTTGAAGTGAAGATTGCCAAAGCAGCGCCTGCGCCCCGCAAGAATCCCGCACAGAGTCCTCACTCCCACAAATAGAAGTTGCTTCGAAAAGAGTCAGTCGAGGCCGCGACGGCCCCTTGGCCACCATCCGGAGGGACCAGCAGTGTAGAAGATCATAAAAAGAAGAAGCAGCGGCAGATGATCGAGTTCCGCGCCAAAATACCGCCATACCGGAGCGCCATGACCGGGTCCCCACCAGGTCGCGAGGGTAAGGTTAATCATGTGCAGGATTCCTAGAACAGATGCGAGGCGGAGAAAGACCCCGAAGATCAGACTGAGCCCGATGAAGAGCTCCACCGCTCCGACCAGATATCCGAAAAACACAGCATGAGGCAGCACTATGTGACTGAGGAACGGACGGTAGAAGCTGACCGCGGTCTCCTGGATATATCCCTCGAGGTAGTGCGCGAAGCCGGAATGCGCGAACGTACGTCCGAAGACTTTGTATTCGCCGAAAAGAACAAAGAAAATTCCTGTACAGATCCGGGCGACAACCAGCGATTTGGAAAGTAGCCCGTCGGGTGGTCTAACCAATCATTTCTCCTCAACAACCCAAACATTGGGAAGCCGCCTGGACGGAAATGCGGCAAGCCGCATCTCTACCGGCAAGTTACTGCTAGCGCGAACTGCGTGCCGACCGCGCTTCATCGAGTTGACGCGTGAGCAGGTCGATCCGAGCTTGAAGCACGTTGCGGATGGAGAGCATTCCGAGCAGTCTGCCGTCATCATCGACAATCGGCAAATGCCGGTAGTGACGCTCGACCATGGTTCCCAGCGCCTGCCCAGGCGTGGTGTCGAGCGTCGCCATCTCGACTGGTGTAGTCATTACTTCGCGGATTGGGGTCTGCCCTGGCTCCCGGCCGCTCACGGATAATCGCCGCAGCACGTCCCGCTCGGTGAAGATTCCCGCAATGCGCTGGTTGTCATCTAGTACCGCGACCGCGCCGACGTGACGATCCAGCATGGTCTGGATGGCCTGTTCCGCCGTGGCTTCCACAGGAACTGTCGCTCCGCCAGCGTCGCACATCTCCAGGATATTCATGGCTTACCTCTTCTGTCCGTTCCCAAGCTCGTTCTTGAATACCTTGCCATCCTTCATCACGAAGCCGACGTTGCTCAAAGCTTTTACGTCAGCCAGCGGATCGCCTGCGACCGCAATCACGTCAGCAAAAGCACCCGGTGTGATGATGCCGATTTTCCCCTTCTGTTCCAGGAGTTCGGCGGCACGCGTTGTTGCGCTCTGAATCGCCTGCATCGGAGACATGCCAAATTCCACCATGTGGGGAAACTCCTGCGCGATCGGGTCCGTCCATGGAAAACCGCCGGCGTCGGTTCCGAAAGCGATCTTTACTCCCGCCTTGAGAGCCTTACGGAACGATTCTTCGTGAGCGGAAACACGCTTGCGGTCGCGTTGTCCGTCGGCCGTATCTTCCGGCGACCAGTCATAGTAGTAGACGCTCAGCGTCGGACAGAGCCATGTTCCCTGCTTGATCATTTGTGTGATTTGCGCGTCCGTCAAAACAAGGCCGTGCTCGATGGAATCACAGCCGCCGTCCAAGGCCCGCTGCATGCCGATTCCGCTGTACGAATGGCAGGCAACCTTCTTCCCCCAGCCGTGCGTTTCGTCCACGATGGCGCGGAGTTCCTCAACTGTGAGTGTCGGCTGGGAAACAAGTTCGTTGTTCTTTCCCACCCACGACCGATGCGTCATGTAGACCTTGATCCAATCGGCGCCGTGATCCAACTGCTCTCGAGCGGCTTTACGCGCCTCTACCGGTCCATCAATAATCTGAACGCCCTTCGGCACTGCGATCTCGGGCGCGTAGCCCTCAAGCGGGTATCCGCCAGTCGATGAGATGGCACGAGTCGATACGAACAGACGCGGCCCGGGAATGTATCCACCTTCGATCGCCTGCTTAATTCCCAGGTCGCCGTAACCGGCGCCTTCGGTTTCCATGTCCCGAAGTGTGGTGAAACCTTGCTCCAGAGCGCGGCGGACAGCAACCGTCGCCCTGGCCGCGCGAAAAGCGAGCGGATATTTCAGAAGCTGGACGTCGTATCCGCCCTCGGATGGCACCTCGCCTTGCAGAAAGATGTGGGTATGAGCATCGATCAGTCCTGGAAGGACCGTCGCCTGTGAGAGGTCGATGACTTCAGAGTCTGGCGGGATGTTCGCGGCTACCGCGTCGGATACTCCGACAATGTGGTTGCCGCGAATGACGATCACCTGATTGCGGCGCGCAGCCGTCGACTCTCCATCAATGAGCACGCCTGCGCGAATTACGGTCGTCGCTTTCGGCACAGGACCGTTGTTTTGCGCACGTCCCGTAGAAACTGCGAATGCGATTACTAACACCGCTGCCCAACGCTTCAACACGAACCTCCGGAAAGGCTGGATTGTACCCCGGCGTTATGCGCTCCGCGGTTAAAAATGTCAGGAGAAAAGTTCAGGTGTGGATGGCCGGAACGGACGGGGTATGTGGAGCAGAAAGCCGGAGCAGTTGCCGTGATCGAAAGCCAGAGATGCTCCAGCCGATTCCAGCAGTCGGCGGGCAATCGCCAATTGCACGCTTTGCAGGCTTGAAAGCGCGGGGTCGCGTCCCCGCATTGCTTCGTTCGGCGAGTCACGTTCCGCCTGAGCACGGAGTTCCGATTCCGTAGACCCCTGCTCGAGGCGAAGTGTGATGTCACTATGGCGCGGTTGTAACTCGATCAGAACGCCTATCAAATATTGCAACGCGAGCCGCAGCCGCGGCTCCGGCAGCGCAATCGTCGAACTGCAACCGCCGGTGAGTCGCATCCGGACCTGCCGCTCGGAGGCCTTCGGAGACAGTTGGTCCGCCACCGTTCGCAGCACTGGCCCCAGCGGGACCGGCAGGGGCGATGACGCAACCGACTCAGTCTCCAAATACTCCTGCATCAGTCGGACCACTCCAATCGCTCGATCCGTCTGTTCCAGAGCGGAGGAAACAACGTCATGCTGCTGACCCGCCACGTCTTCCACGGAGAGTTCCAGCGAACATCGGAGAGAAGTGAGAGGCTGGGTAAGGGAGTGCAATAGTTCGCAAAGCACAGCTTGATCCTGCGTACGCCCGAAGAGTGGCTGCGGGCCGGAGCTCATGCCGCCGCTCCGCTCGGACCGATTTCGTAACCGACGCCACGCACAGTGTGGATGAGCGCGGGAGAAAATCCGTCATCCACTTTCCGGCGCAGGTAGTTGATGTAGACGTCGACAACGTTGGTTGTGGAATCGAAAGTCAGATTCCAGACATGCTCGATGATCATGGCGCGAGTCAATCGCCGTCCGGCGTTGCGCATCAGGTATTCGAGCAAAGCGAATTCCTTGGTTGTCAAATCAATACGGCGCCCGGAGCGTTCGACTCGCCGCTCTACGCGATCTAGCCGTAGGTCACGCACTGCCAGCACCGATTCCGACGGCAGATGACTGCGCCGCAGCAGTGCACGCGTTCGCGCAGAAAGTTCCAAAAAAGAGAAAGGCTTGACAAGATAATCATCCGCACCCAGATCGAGGCATTGCACGCGATCTTCGACCCGGCTGCGTGCGGTAAGAATCATCACCGGCAGACTCGGCTTCCGTTGCCGCAGGCTCTTGAGAATTACCAGGCCGTCAATACCGGGTAAGTTGAGATCCAGAATCAGCAGGTCATAATCGAACTCCAGTGCCATTGAACGGCCCTGTTCACCATCCGAAGCTGCGTCCACGGCGTAGTGTTCAGCTTCGAGGCCTTTGCGGATGAAGCTGGCCAGAGCCGCATCGTCTTCCACGATCAGAATTCTCATGAGCTTCTTCTTAATTGAACGGAAACTGAGACTCATTCTCGGCTGGAAGGGGCAATGGCACAAGATAACGAAGCTGCACCAAGGGACGTGCGTTCCTGAAGCGAAACAGAGGATTCGCCACAACCGCAATGAAAACGGCAGAGCCGGTTAAGACTCTGCCGTGTGTGAACTTTCTGCGGCCTTTGCGGTTTCAGGCGGGTCTGGAGCTGACCAGCATCTTTCTCCGCACCTGCCGTCCAATCCCAAGCAAGCCGAGTCCAAGGAGGCCCAGCGTTCCCGGTTCGGGGGCTGCGGTAAGCTGCGTGTGGCCGGAAGTGATATGCACAATTCCCTTTTGAAGCTGAGCCACCGTAGTGTGGAACATCTGAGTGGTCGTTCCGCTCACCGTATTGCCGTTCCCATTTGTGCCCGCCAGACCCCCGGTCAGCTGGAATATAAGACTTTGACCAGTCTGGCTCACCAGAGTCCACGTGATGGGACCGACGAAAGCGCCGCTAAATATAACGCCCTTTGGCTGTCCGCCATTCCCAATTCCAATAACCTTAAAGCTCGAACCCGCACTGGAAAAAGTGCCCCCAGTCTGAATACTGCCGCTGATCAATGCGCCAGTAGAAAAGGAAACCGAACCCATCGAGTGTCCCGAGTTTAGGCCGTTAAATTGGCTGAGCTGAGAACCTTTCGAAGTGATCCCAGCGTTAGAGATCGTGATTGTGCCGAAGTGGTTGATCAGGTCAATTCCATCCGCCCAAGCTGCCACTGGTAATGTGACTGAAAGTAGCGCCAAAACCAGAACCCGTCGCATGTCCAGCCTCCCGAGAGTCTACAAAGGTGGGCTTTGGATAGTGTCCAGATGTTCGCGGTTGCCTCTTACCACCAAAATAGTAAGCTGGCGGAAGCTGGGCGCAGCCTGCCATACGGAAGAACCGCACACATTTACCGAGATTTCCGAGCCGGTTCTGTTTTGTATGGGATTTACGAGCCGAGACTCGATCGGATTGCCTCGACGATGCTGCCCGCGATCCGCTCCATCTGGTCTTTAGACTCCGCTTCGATCATCACTCGCGCCAGCGCCTCGGTTCCGGAGTAGCGCACCACCACTCGCCCGTTGCCGTCGAGCTCGCGTTCAGCCGAAGTGATCGCCTGCTGTACTACCGGAATCTGGGAAAATGGCTTCTTTTCGCGCACTCGGACATTCCGAATCGTCTGTGGAAATATTTTCAGGTCGGCTGCCAAGTCAGCCAACGACTTCCCCGTGCGCACCATAATTTCCATCACCCGCAGCGCAGTCAAAAGACCGTCCCCGGTGGTCGCCTCTCCGTCGCGGAACAGGATATGGCCCGACTGTTCGCCACCCAACGTGGCTCCAACCCGTTGCATTTCTTCCAGAACGTACTTGTCGCCAACATTCGCCCGCAGCATATGAATGCCCGACCGTTTGAGCGCGAGTTCCAGCCCCATATTCGACATCGTAGTGGCGACCACGGTTGTGTTCGCCAGCGAACCACCAGATTGCATTTCACGAGCTGCAATCAGCAACACCGTGTCACCATTGACTACTCGCCCTTCCGCATCGCAGAACAAAGCCCGATCCGCATCTCCGTCGAACGTTACCCCTAAATCAAACTCCCCTTTGTTCTCAGCCATGAACCGGCCGACGGTCTCCGGATGAAGCGCGCCGCACTGTTCGTTGATATTTTGGCCGTCCGGCGACGAATGTAGATAGGTTGCCTGAATGCCCAGAGCCCGAAACAGTTCCGGCGCTTCCACGGCCGCAGCTCCGTTGGCGCAATCCACAATCAGGCGCAGCCGGCTCAAATCAGTCTCGATGTTGGAAGCGAGCCAGCGAACATATGCTTGGCGAAGATCCGCGTCGCCGGGGAGACTGGACAGAGGAGGTATGGAATCCGTGTGAGGCGGCGCCTGCGACCCCTGCAACAGCGTGAAGATTTCCTTTTCGATTGCCAGTTCGTGCGCGTCCGGAAGCTTGTAGCCGTCGCCGGAGAAAACTTTAATGCCGTTGTCCGTCCATGGATTGTGCGAAGCTGAGATGACCACTCCCGCGTCAAATCGTTGTGAGCGCGCCAAGTAGGCAACGCCCGGAGTCGTAATCACGCCCGCGCTTCTCACTTCAATTCCAACCGACGCCAGGCCCTGCCACACCCGGTCTGCAATCCAACGGCTCGATTCGCGCGTGTCCTGACCAATCACGACGCGAGCCTTCGCATTGCCGCGAATCAAGTCGTGGCCCAATGCTCGGCCGATCAAGTATGTGCTCTCGCGCGTCAGCGGAAACTCGCCCGCCACACCGCGAATGCCGTCGGTTCCGAATAGTTGTCGTGTCTGTGTCATGAAAGCAAGCTCTCCGCTATTAGCTGTCGCCCTTGGCTCAGCGTGCGTAGATTGCCGAAAAGCATAGGAGGAAGGGCTGGGCAGTCGCGGAAGAAGCTAATGTGCCGGCTCTTGTTCTGCCGCCTTTTCCATGATAACCGTCACCCGCACGGGCGCGGGGTGCACAACTTGGATCAGAGGATCGGGAACGTAGGCTTGCGTGACGAAACTGGCGCGACCCATGGTGCCGCTGGCATCCACTGGGTCGGTAGTCGCGGCTTCGACCGCTTCCACGCGGCGCTGTGGCCCAGAGATCCTGATATACGCCGGTTCGGCTACCACTTGAGCGATGCGCATTCCTTGCGCAAAGCTCCCCGTCACTCTCGGCCGCACCTCAACACTCCGAGTGAGTCGATTATCGAAAGACAGTTGAAACTGGCCTGGAACAATTTGAACCACTTCATATTCTTGCGGCATATGAATGTTGCGGGAGCTCAGATCAAACGTGCGGCTGCCCGGATGGACTCCGGCCAGATCGATCTCTGCGCGTATATCCCCGGAACGCAGGCGATGAATCAATCGTCCCGGCGCGCGCAGTCGAACTTGCGCCTCGGTGAAACTGGCGGAATCGATCTCCAGATTTTCCGGAACACTGTGGAACTCGATCGGAATCTTCAGCTCCACCTCGGCCAACGGGTCGCGCGCGACCACCAGCCAAAGCCCCGCCGCCAGCAGTAACGAAATCAGCTTGAGACCGAAGTTCTGGACCAGCACGCGTCTTAGAAACTTTGCCATGGCTCAGTCGTCGCCTCCGGGACGCAGGCTCGAATCGTGACGGCGAGCAGGCTGAGAACTGGGCGGCTCATCTTCGATCATTGTTTCTTCTACCGGCGTCGGCAGAGTGGGTGACGGAGCGTAGCGACGCAAAAGCTGACTGAGGCGTTCGCGCAGTCGCTCTACGGCCAGATCGCGCTCGATATTCCCCTTCACAGCCAGGCTGATCGCGCCCGTCTCTTCCGAGACGATGACTGCTACTGCGTCAGTCTCTTCGGTCACGCCGATGCCGGCGCGATGCCGCGTCCCCATCTGGGTGGAAAGGACCGGGTTCATCGACAACGGTAGAAAGCAGGCCGCGGCAGCGACGCGGTCGCGCTGCACGATCACAGCTCCATCATGCAGCGGAGCGCTCGGCCGGAACAGAGTCGCCAGGAGGTCGTAAGAAAGCCGCGCATCCAGGGGCACACCGCTTTCGATATAGGTACGCAGCCCGATATCGCGTTCGATGATAATCAGTGCGCCCGTTTGGTCCTGGGAGAACAAGTTGGCGGCAAGAACGATGTCGTCATAAACATCGCCCGCCGAATTCGAAGAACGTCCGAATGAAATTCGCGTTCCCAGATTCGTCAATGCATGCCTGATCTCCGACTGGAAGACGACGATCAGAGCAAACACGATGTATGGCAGCAGCGTGCTTAACAGCCAGTTGAGCGTGCGCAGTTCCCCGAGCCGAGCAAAGTAAAAGGCCAGTGCCAGTACCGCCACTCCCACCAGCATGGGAGCGGCGCGGGTTCCACGGATGAGTGAGAGTAATTGGTAAATCAGAACTGCGACCAGCAGTATGTCGACGATCGAGATCAGCGAGATGTGCGGCCAAGCCGAGGACAACGACGGGGTCACGCGATCCTCACGTCAGTATTTGGTTTGGCATCATTCTAATGCAGGCCCGCCGGATTCTGCCGGTTCTTCGACAGAATTGACGCGCGCCCGGAGCCTGCCGCGGGCCAGCCGTGCGGAGATATCATCGCCCGATTGCAGGCGTCCCGCATCCTTCACCAGTTCACCGTTCGCATCAAACACGAGCGCATACCCGCGGTTGAGAATCGCGACCGGCGACAAAGCCTCCAGAGCGGCGATGCGACGATCGAGAATTGCCCGTCCCGCGAGCAGTCGCGCATGCGCGGCTGCAGCCAAGGTCGCCGTCTGCGCCTCAATCCGTTGCCGGATCGCAGCGAGCCGTTGCCGTGCGTCGTAGTGGCGAACCGCCGAGGAAGCAATCTCCCAACGCCGGTACGATCGCTCGAGAAGTTGCCCCTGCGCCCGTTCGAGACGATAGCCAACTTCATCCAAGCGCTGCTGGCGCCGGTTGATGCCGTCCATCATGCGTGCGAATGCGCCCTGCTGCGTTCTTACTGACAACTCCTGCCGGGCCATAAGCAACCGGTACCGCACCGCGCGATCCAGCCGATGATACAAGTCTTCAGCCTGCGCTTCGATCTCCTGCCGCGAACGGATGACGAGCTCCGCTGCCGCCGAAGGCGTAGGCGCGCGCAGGTCGGCAACAAAATCAACAATCGTGAAATCTGTTTCGTGGCCGATCGCCGATATAACGGGGAGCTTTGAGGCGGCCACGGCCCGGGCAAGCCCCTCATGATTAAACGCCGCCAGATCCTCGGCCGAGCCGCCACCGCGCGCGATGATAATTACTTCGACCTCACGCACCCGATTGAAATACTGCAGCCCGGCCGTGACCTCGATGGGAGCCGACTCCCCCTGCACCTGCGCGGGATAAATCAGCACACTCGCCGAATGATGACGCCGCGCCAGAATATTGAGGATGTCGCGCACTGCCGCGCCCTGCGGCGAAGTGATGATTCCGATACGGAGCGGCAGCGGCGGGATCGGCTTCTTTCGCGCAGCATCGAACAATCCCTCCGCATCAAGACGCGCCTTGAGTTGCTCAAAGGCCAACTGCAAAGCACCCGCGCCCTGCGGCTCCATGAACTCAGCCGATACTTGCAGCTCGCCGCGATCTTCATAAACCGTAATACGCCCCCGAACCGTAACATGCAGTCCATTCTCCGGACGAAATCGCAACAACTTCGAAGAAGACCGGAACATCACGACGCGAATCTGTGCGTTCTCTTCTTTCAGCGTGAAGTAGAGATGCCCGGAATCGGGGTTCCGCAGGTTGGAGATTTCGCCTTCTACCCAGCAGTCCGAATATTCGCGCTCCAGGTGCGTGCGAACGGCGGCCACCAGCGCGCGCACCGTCCAGATGCGGCGCTCCGGCGGACGAAAATGGAAGCCGAGCTGGTCGGTCTCCTGCATGGATTTTCAGTTTACCTTGCCGGATGAGCACTCACTGCCGGAAGCGTCCAATGACGTACATCACTATGGAAAGCACGACACTCACCACGATGCAGGTGGCCAATGGAAAATAAAATGTGGAGTTCTTGCCTTTGTAAACGATATCGCCAGGAAGGCGCCCGAGCGGCAGCCCTGCGCGTCCGATCAGCATGACAATACCGCCGATCACGACCAGCGCAATCCCGAGAAATACAATTGTTCGCCCGGGTTCCGCCATCTTTACCAGTTTAACTCCGTCCTTATTGAAATATTCTAATGTCAGTCATCCCGAGCGGTGCGAGGGACCTGCAGTTCATTTCGCGAGTGGCGTGCAATCGTTAGCATGATTCTGGAAACCAACCGCCTGATTCTGCGTAAATTCTCACCGCGCGATGCCGAAGCGCTGGCTCTGGTGCTGTCCGATCACGAAACCATGAAATATGATCCCGCGCCGCTCGACCGCGCGGGAGTTGAACAGTGGATTGACCGCAACCTACGACATTACGCCGATGACGGCGTCGGACTATTCGCAATGGACCTGAAAACGACCGGACAGTTGATCGGCGACTGCGGGATCATCCGCCAACATGTCGAAAATGAGTTCTTGTATGAGATCGGATATCACTTGCGCCGCGATCATTGGGGCCAAGGCCTCGCCACCGAAGCCGCCACCGCGTGCCGCGATTGGGCTTTCGCCAACCTGAAAACTGATCGCCTGATCTCGCTCATCCGTCCCGAGAACTTGCCATCCCGCCAGGTTGCCGAACGCAACGGGATGGTAGTTTGGAAGGAAATAAACTGGCGCGGCCTGCGCCACTATGTGTATGCGATAAACAGAGGTCGCGAGTCCCAATCATCTCAAGTTCTGTGATCCTGAGCGAAGCGAAGATCTGTTTTTTTCATGAGCCAGAAGACGGGTGCTTCAATTTGTCCGGACCACATCTCTCGGGAAGACAACATCAGACAAGATCTTCCATCTTCATCGCTGCGCCCTTCCATGAAGTGCGGAATTGTTTCTCGACAAACCCGGCGTCGTACGCGCGATCCTGCGCTTTTAGCGACTCATGCAGCCCAAATAACGACCGCGGATTGCGCGGATTGACAATCAGGTCCTCGCGAAACACCTGCTCAGCCCCTTTGCTGTCTCCGCTCATCATCAGGACTCCGCCTAGCGATTCGCGCACTGGAAAGAACCAGTCGGGCGGCTCGCCGTATTTGAGCGTGTCCTGAATCGCCACCGCTTCGCGCAGTTGACTCACGGCAGCGGCATTATCTTTTTTAGCCAGCGCAATCTGCGCGCCCAGGACGTTCTCAGCAATTTTCATGATGTCTTTCGCCTTGTTATTGATCGGCATGGCAAAGATCACATCCTCGGACGTCGATTTCTCAGCATCGGAAACGGCCTTGTATTCCGTCTCGGCGTCACTTGTGTTGCCCTTCCCTGCAAAGGCCATGCCGCGAGCGAAGTGCCAGAAGACGGTGGCGGTCTTCATGTAATCACCGGGCGCCTTCGAGGCCAGAATTGAGTCCCACTTATGAAAACGCACGTCCACCGCGGCCGGGATCGTCATGAACCCCTCGAGTGGAGGCATGTCCTTGACACCCGGACCAACGTGCGCGGCCAGCATATCCGCTGCTTTTTTGGCTTCCAGGTAGTTGCCATTCATCGCCGAGCACATCGCGATGAAGTGCAGGTTGTGGCTGTAGTACATCATCGAGTAGATGCCCGGCGCGGCATTTGTTTTGAGATACGCGCGATCCACCATTGCGGCATCTTGATTCGTCTTCACCGCCGCCGCGTAATCGCCGGTGCGGATATATACATGCGCCGGCATGTGCACGATATGGCCAGCAGCCGGGGCCATCGCCGCCAGTCGGTTCGCTCCGGCCAAGGCGCGCTCCGGGGACTTCGATGCCTCGACCGCATGGATGTAGTAGTGAATCGCGCCCAGATGGTTGGGATCGCGCTTTATGACTGACTCCAGCGTGGCAACCACCTCCTCGGTCCCATCTTGCGGCGAGCCGTCGACGTGCCACAGTCCCCAGGGATGCAGATTCATTCCCGACTCGGCAAAAAGAGTCGCGGCATCGAGGTCGTCGGGGTAACTCTTCACCAACTCGCGCATGGCATCCCGGTACTCTTCGGCCGCCTTGCGCAAGTCGGATTTTGGATCAGCCGGAAAACGCAATGCCATGGCCGCGATGTAGGCCTGCTCATTAACCGGAGCATTCGCGCTCAGATCGACGGCTTTCTGAATCGCTTCGTGCGCCTGCTTGAAGCGGTCGTCGCTGGCGGGATCGTTATAATTCGGTCCCACTGCCTCGGCGATTCCCCAGAAGGCCATCCCCAGTTTGGGATCAAGTTCACTCGCCTTCTGAAAAGACCTCGCCGCCTCGTCATGATTAAACGCATAGATGAATCGCAGTCCCTGATCAAAGAACTGTTGCGCCTGCGGGTTCTTGGTCGAAACCGGAT
>QIAJ01000152.1 GCA_003225495.1 Acidobacteriota bacterium | reverse complement strand
AGCGGGCGTGGGCGGGACTGTATGAAATGACTCCGGACCACCATCCGATTCTGGGAGAATCGCCGGACGCGCCGGGCTTCTTCCTCGCCAACGGGTTCAGCGGTCACGGCGTGATGCATTCGCCGGCGACAGGGAAGATCCTGAGTGACTTAATTTTGAATGGCAAGACGGACTTGATCGACGCGTCCCTGCTGAATTTCGCGCGATTCGCGGAAGGACGGATGGTTCACGAGACGGCGGTGCTGTAGTTCGTTACGACCGATGCCACAGGAATTCAATTACTGGCTGACCACGGCGGCGATGCCCACGCCTCCGGCGCATCCGCTGCCGGAAAGCGCCGACGTCGCCATCATCGGCGCCGGGTTCACCGGCCTCTCGGCAGCATTCACCCTCGCAAAACGTGGCGCAAAAGTTGTCGTACTCGAAGCCGAAACCATTGGGTGGGGTGCGAGTTCCCGCAATGGCGGCATGGTGCTCACGGGACTCAAGCTGGGCGTTAACGAGCTGATCTCAAAATACGGGCGCGACCTCACGCGCCGGATGTACGCGGCGTCGCTCGAGACAATCACCTGCGTCGAGCACATCGTGAAAGAAGAAAATATCGCATGCGATTTCGCCCGCCACGGACACCTGGAGGTCGCCTGCAAACAGAGTCACTTCGACGACTACGCGCGGCAGGTCGACGTCATTGCGCGGAAGTTCGGCCATCAATTGAAAATTGTGCCGCGCGACCAGTTGCGCGGCGAGATCGGCTCCGACACTTACTACGGCGGCATCGTGGACGAAATGAGCGCCGGCCTGAACCCGGCACGCTATGTTGCTGGGCTGGGCACAGCGGCAATACGGGCGGGAGTGGCGATTTGCGAGCACACACGAGTTCAGAAAATTGCGCGCGATTCGTCGAATGGTGGGCCCGGTTTTCGCCTTATGACTTCGCGGGGCGGCCTCCGAGCGCGCAACGTGCTGGTCGGGACCAGCGGCTATACCGGCGCGGCGACGCCTGAACTGCGAAAGAAGATTATCCCGATCGGATCGTTCATCATCACTACAGAAGTTTTGCCGGACGCACTGGCGCGCGAACTCAGCCCGCGTAACCGGCAGATGTACGACTCCAAGAACTATCTTTATTACTTCCGGCTCACGCCTGACAATCGCATGCTGTTCGGCGGGCGCGCGGCATTTTTCCCGGAAACCGATCAGACGATTCGCCAGAGCGCCGAGATCCTCCGTCGCGGGATGATTTCGGTTTATCCTCAGCTGCGCGATACCAAAGTTGAATATGTCTGGGGTGGAACCCTCGATTTCTGCTTCGACATCATGCCGCATGCGGGACAGATTGAAGGAATCTACTTTGCCCTCGGTTACGCAGGTCATGGCGTAGCGATGGCGACCTGGCAGGGACAGAAAATGGCGGAATGGATCGCGGAAGGGAAAACTGACAACCCGTTCGCCGAAATTCCATTCCCAGGTGCGCCGCTTGGCCTGTACAACGGGAAGCCATGGTTTCTGCCGTTCGCTGGAGCGTACTACAAGATGTTGGATTGGGTATCGTAAGAGCAAGTGGCGAGTGGCAGCATGCAGTTGGCAGGAAAATTCCATTCTGCTTGTTCCAAATCGGTCGACGGAATCTCCGGCGATCTGCCAGTTGCCATCCGCCAACTGAAACGGAGAACCTCATGTCACTATTCGGACTCATTGAATACGATCAGGCCAGCCCCGAGGTGCGCGCCGTCTACGACGACATCATGGCGACGCGCAAAACCGACTGGATCAATAATTTCTGGAAGGCCATCGCACACGACCCGGTCATGCTCAAGCGTACTTGGACCGATATTAAACAGATCATGGCTCCGGGAGCGCTCGATCCTCTTACCAAGGAAATGATCTACGTTGCGGTCTCGGTGACGAATCAGTGCGAGTACTGCATCGCGTCACACACCGCGTCAGCCCACAAGAAAGGGATGACCGATGCGCAGTTCAAAGAACTGATGTCAGTGGTCGGAATGGCGAACGAGACAAACCGGCTGGTCGCCGGATATCAGGTTGAGGTGGATGAGCAATTCAAGACGCCTTTCTCACGGTAGCCGCAGCACAAAACCTGTCGTTCCGAAGCTCTATAATCACCTGGTACCCGCGGAGGGCAGCATGGCTGAAATGACGATCGCTCCAGTCGCGACCCACGGATTTTTCATCGACGGGAAGTGGGTGGAAGAAGGCGAGATCGTCGAAGTACGAGCTCCCTATGATGGGGCCGTCGTCGGCCGGGTTTTTCGAGGACGCCGCGAACACGCCGAGGCGGCGATTGCTGCGGCGGTCAAGGCCTTTGGAACAACGCGGCGTTTGCCGGCATTCGAACGTCAGCGGGTTCTGAGGCGGATTGCAGCCGGCATGCTGGAGCGCAAAGAAGAATTCTCGCGCACCCTGGCGCAGGAAGCGGGCAAGCCCATCAAGACCGCCCGCATCGAGGTCGACCGCGCGATTTTCACTTTCAACATTGCAGCGGAAGAGACGGTTCGCGGCTACGGTGAATATCTTCCGCTCGATTGGCAACAATCGACCGCGGGTCGTTGGGGAATTGTCCGGCGTTTTCCGCTGGGGCCGATTGCCGGGATCTCACCATTTAATTTTCCGCTGAACCTGGTTGCGCACAAAGTCGCTCCGGCCATGGCTGCCGGATGCTCCATGGTGTTGAAACCCGCGCCCCAGACGCCATTAAGTGCCCTGCTGCTGGCAGAAGTGGTACAGCAGGCGGGCTGGCCCGATGGCGGACTCAACGTCCTGTTGCTCTCCAATGAAGACTCGGAGTTGCTGGTCACGGATGAACGCATCAAGCTGATCAGCTTCACCGGCAGTGCCGCCGTCGGATGGGCGATTAAGAATAAAGCTGGCAAGAAGAAAGTTGTCCTCGAGCTTGGCGGGAATTCCGCAGTCATCGTGCACAGCGATTCTGATCTGCATTATGCCGCCGAGCGCTGCGTCACCGGAGGCTTCGCGTATGCGGGGCAATCATGCATTTCGGTGCAACGTATCCTGGTGGAGAACTCCGTGTACGGCAAGTTCACCGACCTGCTGCTCGCGGAGGTAAAGAAATTGAAGGTGGGCGATCCGCTCGATGAGTCGAGCGATCTCGGCCCGCTGATCCGCGAGAGCGACGCGATCCGCGCCGCCGATTGGATTCAGGAAGCGGTTCGCGGAGGCGCCCGCCTGTTGTGTGGTGGGAAGCGCAAAGGTTCTTTACTGGAGCCGACGGTGCTCACCGGGACCCGTCCCGACATGCGAGTGAATTGCCAGGAAATATTCGCGCCTGTGATAACCATCGAACCCTACAGCGATTTTGCTTCGGCTCTGAAAGAGGCGAACAATTCTCCGTATGGGCTGCAGGCGGGCCTTTTCACCCGCGATGCGAAGCTGATCTTTCAGGCCTACGAACAGCTCGAAGTGGGCGGACTGATTGCAGGAGATGTCCCAACTTTTCGCGTCGAACACATGCCGTATGGAGGCGTTAAAGATTCAGGATTGGGCCGCGAAGGACTGCGCGACGCGATTCAGGAAATGACAGAACCGAAACTTCTGGTCATGAACCTGCGCTAAAGTTTCGCAGACTTCCTGAATTGAGAAAACTTCTCAGCGATTGATTCAACTGATCTGAAGAATACAGCCGCTTCGCAAGCACGGAACCGGCTTCCCGAATTGAAAAAGAAAAACTCCTGAGCAAATGTATTCGACAACGCCGTCCAACTGTTATAATCACCCGTTTTAGCAAACATGGTCACACGCGAGTGTGATGCAATCATAAGAATGTGGAGAGCCGGGAGCGGCGCAACCGATCCCGCCGAGCGGAAGACGCGAACGAAATGCAAATTTTCCCCCGCAACAGCAATGCGATTGCCCGCGCCTCGCTGATAATAGTTGCGGTTGTCGTCGGCGGCCTGGGCTGGGGCGTGTGGGAACTCGAGCGTACGCCTTACATTACCAATGTCGGCGTTCGAAAGCCGCAGCCGGTCCCCTTCAGCCATCAGCATCACGTTACCGGGCTCGGTATTGACTGTCGGTACTGCCACACTTCGGTTGAGGTATCCAGCTTCGCAGGCATTCCTCCCACCAAGACCTGCATGAACTGCCATTCGCAGATTTGGACCAATGCCGCTTTTCTCGAACCCGTGCGCGAGAGTTTCCGCAGCGGCCGGTCGATCGAGTGGTCGCGCGTCAACCAGGTTCCGAACTTCGTTTATTTCAATCACAGCATTCACATCAATAAAGGCGTCGGCTGTAATACCTGCCACGGCCCTATCGACAAAATGCCGCTGGTCTATCAGGCTGCGTCTTTGCAGATGGAGTTCTGTCTCGATTGCCACCGCGCTCCGGAAAAATATGTTCGTCCGCGTTCCGAAGTTTTCAATATGCGGTACGAGCCGCCAGGGTTTGGCAATCACGTGGACTTCAACGGAACGACCTATAAAGACCAGACAGAACTCGGCAATGTATTGAAGACGCAATACAAAGTGCGTTCTGTAAAGGACATCACCAGCTGTAACACCTGCCACCGGTAGGGCAGTTGGATTTGCGAGAAGCTTCGCCATAGAAGAAAAAATGGACGAGAACAACAAACTGCAGGGCGGGCCGGACGTTTGTCCGGGAAAGCGCAAGCAGCTTGATCTGCAGACCGTAAAGGAGCAGATCGAGGAGACGACCGGCCCCGAATACTGGCGCAGCCTGGAAGAACTGGCGGGCAGCGACGAATTCCGGGAAATGATGCACCGGGAGTTTCCCAAGGGCGCCTCCGAGTGGCTGGATGCGTTTTCGCGCCGCGGATTCCTGAAAACGATGGGCGCGTCGCTGGCGCTGGCCGGACTCACCGGTTGCACCAAGCTGCCGCTGACCGAAATTGTTCCCTACGTCAAGCAGCCGGAGAATCTCATCCCCGGCAAGCCGATGTACTACGCGACGGCCTTCACGCTTGGCGGTTACGCGTCGCCGATCCTGGTCGAAAGCCACATGTTCCGGCCCACCAAAATTGAAGGCAATCCGGATCATCCGGCGAGCCTCGGCGGCACCGACGTCTACGCGCAAGCTTCGCTCCTTGACCTGTACGATCCCGACCGCGCCCAGAACATTACCTACATGGGCGATGTGCGTTCCTGGACCGCTTTCACGGAAGCGGTGCGCGGGCCAATGGCAGCGCAAAAAGGGATTGCCGGCGGCGGCGTTCGCATCCTCACCCAGACGGTATCTTCGCCCACCTTGGCGGGACAGATTCGCGACTACCTGAAGGCGAATCCGCAGGCCAAGTGGCATGTGTACGAGCCTATCAACCGCGACAACGTCAACGAAGGCGCAAAAATGGCCTTCGGCGAAGTGGTTGAGACGCGTTACGACTTGTCGAAGGCGGACGTGATCGTTTCGCTCGACGCCGACTTCCTGTACGCGGGCTTCCCGGGAAATACGCGCTACATCCGCGACTTTGCGGCGAAACGAAATCCTGATGCGGAGATGAACCGGCTGTATGTGGTCGAGAGCACGCCGTCGTCAACCGGGATGAAGGCGGATCATCGGTTGTCCATGATTGCGTGGGATATCGAAAAAGTTGCAAAGAGCCTCGCGGCTGCACTGAGCATTAAGGTGGGCGACATAGGTTTGCGTCCCGAAGAGTTCAATTTTGTCGGTGCTGTTGCGGCGGACCTCGTAAAACATCGAGGATCGAGCGTCCTGGTTGCTGGAGATCACCAGTCGCCGGTCGTGCATGCCTTGGTGCATGTAATGAATGATGCGCTGGGCAACGTGGACAAAACGGTCTTTTACACAGACCCAGTTGACGCCAATCCTGTCAATCGGAACCAATCGCTCCACGAATTAGTGGAAGATATTCGGGGCGGCAAGGTTGACTTGCTACTGATTTTGGGCGGCAACCCGGTCTATGACGCTCCCGCCGAACTGGAATTTGCATCTGCGCTGAAATCGAACGCTATCGCACTCAAGGTTTATCTCGGCACGCACAGCAATGAAACAGCGGAACTCTGCCAGTGGCACGTGAACGAAGCCCACTACCTCGAGGCCTGGAGTGATGCGCGCGCTTACGACGGCACGGTCAGCATTGTGCAACCGCTGATCGATCCACTTTACGGCGGTAAGAGCGTGCACGAAATCATCGCAATCCTCTCTGGCCAAACTGGAGTAAGTGGACACGACTTGGTTCAGGGCTATTGGCAGAAGCAGCACATGGGTGCTGACTTTGAATCGTTCTGGCGCAAGGCCTTGCACGATGGATGGATCGCAGATACCGCGCTGGCACCGAAACGAGCGAAGTCCGAACTGGCGAGATTGGGCTTGAGCGAAGTGGGAATGCTTGGGACAGGGGTGCGTCCCAGGGATCTTTTCGAACTCAACTTCCGCCGCGATCCCTCCATTTACGACGGCCGCTTCGCCAACAACGGCTGGCTCCAGGAACTTCCCAAGCCGCTCACCAAGCTGACGTGGGACAACCCAGTCATGATCGGTCCCGCGATGGCTTCGCGGATGAAGCTGAACTTCAAGGACGTTGTCGAACTTGAATTTCAGGGCAAGAAAGTAAAGGGTCCAATCTGGATCCAGGCCGGCCATCCCGACAACATGGTCACGGTCTTTCTCGGTTACGGACGCACACGTTCCGGGCGCGCCGGCACTGGCGCTGGTCACAATGTTTATCCGCTACGCACCAGTCAGGCCCCGTGGTTTGCCAGTGGTGTGAAGCTCACGCCAACCGGCGAAACCTACAACCTTGCCAGCACGCAGGGCTACCAGGCGATGGAAACGCCTGATGGCAGCGAGCGTCCACTGGTGATGGAGCGCGATCTCGAGGAATACAAAAAAGATCCAAACTTCGCGAAGGAAGGCGAGACGCCGAAGGAACTTTCGCTTTACCCGCCGGTTGACTACTCCAAGGAAACCTACAACTGGGGTATGGCGATCGACTTGAACGCTTGCGTCGGATGCAACAATTGCATCGTCGCCTGCCAGTCGGAGAACAATATCGCTGTAGTCGGCCAGGAGCAGACCCTCAAGGGCCGACACATGCACTGGATCCGCGTCGACGCCTACTATCAGGGGCCGCGCGAAAATCCCAAGGGTCACTTCCAGCCCGTGCCGTGCATGCAGTGCGAGAACGCCCCCTGCGAACTGGTTTGCCCGGTAGGAGCGACCACCCACAGCAGTGAAGGCCTGAACGATATGGTCTACAACCGCTGCATCGGGACACGCTATTGCTCGAACAACTGTCCCTACAAAGTCCGGCGCTTCAACTTCCTGCTCTTCCAGGACTGGGAGACCCCGCAGTACAAGATGATGCGCAATCCGGACGTGACCATCCGCAGTCGTGGTGTGATGGAAAAGTGTACGTACTGTGTGCAGCGCATCAACGAGTCGAAAATTGACGCCGAGCGCAACGATACAGTGATTGAGGATGGGAAACTGCAAACCGCCTGCCAGCAGTCATGTCCGGCGAACGCCATTGTTTTCGGCAACATCAATGATCCGAACAGCGCGGTGAACAAGTGGAAGGCGCAGGCCAGAAATTATTCCCTGCTGGGCGAACTGAATACGCGTCCGCGCACGACGTATCTGGCGGAAGTGCGCAATCCGAATCCCGAGTTGAAGACAGCGCGGAGCGCAGGCTAGGCAATGGCTACCAACACGCAAATCCCGGTGGAAGTCCCCATAGAAGATCAGCGGGCGCCGGTTATTGAACCCGGACACACCTTCTCCACCATCGGCGAGAAGGTCAGCAACATTGTGATGAAGCGTCCCGTCTCTCTGGGATGGGTCTTTGGTTTTCTGGTGATGTTCTCGCTGACGAACATGCTGCTGATGGCCATGGGATATCTGTTTCTCAAGGGCACCGGCATCTGGGGCATCACCATCCCCATCGGCTGGGGGTTTGCCATTATCAACTTTGTCTGGTGGATCGGCATCGGCCACGCGGGCACGTTGATTTCAGCCATTCTTGCCCTCTTGCGCCAGAGTTGGCGAAATTCGATCAACCGTTTTGCCGAAGCGATGACGCTGTTCGCGGTGGCTTGCGCCGGCATCTTCCCGCTAATTCACACTGGACGTCCGTGGCTTGCGTACTGGATGTTTCCGTACCCGAACTCGATGAACTACTGGCCCCAGTTCCGCAGTCCGCTGATCTGGGACGTGTTCGCGGTTTCGACCTACGGCACTATTTCTCTGGTTTTCTGGTTCGTCGGATTGATTCCCGATCTCGCAACCATGCGTGACCGCGCGGAGAAGCCTGCAATTCGCCGGATCTTCGGAATGCTGGCCATGGGATGGCGCGGTTCGGCGCGCCACTGGCACCGTTACGAGACCGCCTATCTGCTCCTCGCAGGACTGGCAACGCCCCTCGTACTGTCAGTACACACCGTTGTGAGCTTCGATTTCGCGGTCAGCATCGTTCCCGGATGGCACACCACTATCTTTCCGCCCTATTTCGTCGCCGGCGCAATCTATTCCGGCTTTGCGATGGTGTTGTGCCTGGCGATTCCGATTCGCGCCGTGTACAGCATGGAAGATTTCATCACCATGCGTCACCTCGAAAATTCTGGCAAAGTGATGCTGGCGACCGGGCTGATCGTAGCGTATGGCTATGGGATCGAAGCGTTCATGGGCTGGTACAGCGGGAACACATTTGACTCGTTCCTCTTGTGGAATCGTCTGCACGGGCCGTACGCCCCTTGGTACTGGAGCCTGCTGGCGTCGAATATCTTTATTCCGCAATTGCTCTGGTTGAAGAAATTCCGTACCAGCACGTTCTGGCTGTGGGTAATCTCACTGATTGTGCTCGTCGGTATGTGGCTGGAGCGCTTCATTATCATCGTGGTCAGCCTGCATCGCGACTTCCTGAATTCGGCCTGGGGCATGTACTACCCGACCAAATGGGACTGGATGACCTACATCGGAACGATCGGCATGTTCCTGACACTTATGTGGCTGTTTGTGCGCGTGCTGCCCATGGTATCGATCGCCGAATTGCGGACACTGCTGCCCGAAGCGCATGTCCACGAGGCGGAGGAGGTGCATAAATGAGCGCCACATCGCTCGAGAACCCCATTTATGGATTGATGGCCGAGTTCGATACTCCGCAGGAACTGCTGACTGCCGCTGAGAAGACCCATGGCGCGGGCTACAAACAGATCGACGCCTTCAGCCCTTTCCCAGTCGAGGGCCTGGCCGACGCTATCGGCTTCCATAAAAATAGCGTTTCGCTCGTGGTGCTGATCTTCGGAATCATCGGTGGTTTGTCGGGATACCTGCTTCAGTACTACGTCTCCGTGATTAGCTACCCGACTAATATCGGTGGGCGGCCGTATCACTCCTGGCCGTCGTTCATCATCGTGACCTTCGAGCTCACAATTCTGCTCGGAGGCATCTCGGCGGCCGTCGGAATGCTGGCGCTGAACGGATTGCCGATGCCGTACCACCCCGTCTTCAACGTCCCGGAATTTGCCCGGGCATCGGACGACAAGTTTTTCCTGGTGGTATTTTCCACCGATCCGAACTACGACGCTGCCCGCACCCGCGAGTTCCTGCGAGGTCTTGCCCCGCGCACCATCTCGGAGGTGCCGGCGTAACATGAGAAACGCGCGCACAATTCTGCCGGGCGCACTGGCGCTGATCTTCGTTACGGCCGCGTGCCGTATCGACATGCACATCCAGCCTTACTACCGTCCGCTGGCAAAGAGCGATTTCTTTGCCGACGGGCGCTCGGCCCGCAACCCGGTGGATGGCACAGTGGCGCGCGGCGATCTGCGCGAAGACAGCTATCTCTACACCGGAAAGATCGGAAACAATCCCGGCGATTACATGCCCTTCCCGGTCACTCAGGATGTGCTGAATCGCGGCCATGAACGGTTCAATGTCTACTGCACGCCCTGTCACGGACGAGTGGGCGACGGGAACGGCTTCATCCCGACGCGCGGTCTCAAGCAGCCCCCGTCATATCACATCGAGCGCCTGCGCAAGGCGCCGATTGGCTACTTCTTCGACGTCATGACAAACGGCTTCGGCGTCATGCAGGACTACTCCGCGCAAGTGGCGCCGCGCGACCGCTGGGCAATCGCGGCCTACATCCGGGCATTGCAGTTGAGTCAGAATGCGACCTCGGCGGACGTTCCCGCCGGGCAGAAAATGCCTTCGGAAGCGCCGGAGTTCCGCGATATCGGTACCGGTGCGACTCTGCCGGTGCTCAAGCCCAGGGGCGAAGAAGCCGGAGAAAACGGCGAGAACACCAGCAAAGAGGAGCCGAAATGACGACCACGGCGACCATAAACAAAGCGGACCTGATGCCCCCGCCCGTGGCCGAGATCATGCAGACACGCTCCATGTTCATCGGCTTGATCGGCGCGGTGGCATCGGTCGCAGGAGCATTTCTTGCCCCGGAAAGTTTTTATTCGGCCTACCTCACCGTCTTCATGGTGGCCCTGAGTCTCTCGCTCGGATGCATGTCGATTCTGATGCTGTATCACTTGGTGGGCGGTGCCTGGGGAACGGTAAGTCGGCGCACTCTTGAGGCGGGCATGATGACGCTGCCTCTGATGGCTGCTCTCTTTATCCCGATTGCAGTGAATCTCCCGCGCCTCTATGAATGGGCGCGGCCCGATGAGTTAGCCAAAAACACCAAGCTGGCCGACATCGCGCATTCCTATCTCAATCCCAGCGGAATCGCGAGCCGCGCCGTCCTTTATTTTGTGTTGTGGTTCGCCATGGCCTTCCTGCTGAACAAGTGGTCGACGGAGCAGGACAACGTCGATGCAATTGGCCGCAGTACTCTGCGCTTCCGTGCGCTGAGCGGGCCCGGGCTGGTGATTTACTCGCTGACCTTTTCTTTCGCGATCATCGACTGGGTGATGTCGATGCAGGCGCGCTGGATTTCAACCATCTACGGGCTGATCTTTATTGCCGGTGCAGCGCTCTCCACCTATTGCTTCGTAGTTCTCGTCGAGACCATTCTTGGGCAGCGCAAGCCGATGTCCCAGTACCTGCGCTCCACCGAAGTCCACGATCACGGCAACTTCATGCTCGCGTTCGTCATGGTGTGGGCGTACTTCAATTTTTCGCAGTGGCTGATTATGTGGTCGGGCAACCTGCCGGAAGAAATCATCTGGTTCCTCCGTCGCCTTCATGGCGGCTGGGGGGTGATCGCGATGGGCCTGGTGCTATTCCACTTCGCGGTGCCGTTTGCGTTGCTGCTGTCTCAGCGCCTGAAGAAGCAGACCACGACTCTGGTGTGGATCGCTTCCTTGCTGCTTTTCATGCGACTAGTAGAGATCTTCTGGCACATCGAACCCGCACAGTCCCTGCACCACGACACATTTCACATCAGCTGGACGCTTTTTGCGGCGCTATTCGGCATCGGCGGACTCTGGATGGCGTACTTCTTCCGCAATCTCAGAGCGCGGCCGCTGCTGGCCGTGTATGCGCCGCAAACGCTGAGGCTTCTGGAGCCGTCGCATGAGTGATGAACATTTGAATCACGCACACTCCGGCCACGGAGTCGAGTACGAGCGCGAGGATCTAGGCAGCCGCGGGATTTTCGCGTTCATGATCGGACTGGCGATCACCGGGGTCGTGATTTATTTCATCATCACCGGCATGTACTCGTTCCTCGACAAGTACGAGCAGTCGCAAATGACCGCCTCCAGCCCGCTCGTGAAAAGCGAAGATGCGGCCAAAGTGGGCGAACGGCGCATAAACGGAGACTACGTCCGGGACAAATTCAAGGAAAACAATGCGCCGCTGCTGGAAGTAGATGAGCGCGGTCAGTTGCGTACGTTTGTGCTGGATCAGGAGAAGCAGCTCAACAGCTACGGCTGGGTAGACCAGAAAGCAGGCGTTGCCCACATCCCGATCGATCAGGCGATGCGCCTGATCGCAGAGCGTGGCTTGCCGGTGTGTGCGCAAGGTTGCGCCAACGCGGCCGCGCCGGCGGCAACTCCAGCGGCGGCCCAGAAACCGGCTTCAACGAAGAAGGCAGCCGGAAAAAATCAGTAAGAGGAAGAGGAAAACGCTGTGCGTGGTCGGGCAATCGTTATCGCGACGTTCTTATTGATGCTGTCATGCCTCCCGCTTTGGGCGCAGGGCATGCGCGGCCCCATGATGAATGGCGACTCCATGGGAATGTCCGCAGGTCAGAAGCTGCCAGGGCTGGAATTCGTTGGCATCGAACAGCATTTGAACGCCGAAGTTCCCGCAGACCTGGCCTTCCGCGACGAACTCGGCAATCCCGTGAAGTTAGGTGACTACTTCGGCAAGGGACGCCCCGTCATCTTGAACCTCGGCTACTACCAGTGTCCGATGCTCTGCGGAGAAGTGCTCCAAGGACTCACCGGTTCGCTGAAGGTTCTGACATTCGAACTCGGCCAAGACTTCGACGTTGTGACTGTCAGCTTCGATCCGCACGAAACTCCGGACATGGCTGCCACAAAAAAGCGCGACATCATGCGTCGCTACGGACGAAGAGGCGCTGAGCAAGGCTGGCACTTCTTGACCGGGCCAGCTGAATCGATCAATGCGTTGACCAAAGCAGTCGGCTTCCAGTTTCAGTGGGACGAAAAGACTCAGCAGTATGCTCACGCCACCACCATCGTCGTGCTGACTCCCGAGCGCCGCATCGCGCAATATTTCTATGGAGTTGAATTTCCGCCCAAGGATTTGCGTCTCGGGCTGGTGCAGGCGTCGCAGAACAAGATCGGCAGCGTCACGGACCAGTTGCTTTTGTTCTGCTATCACTATGATCCACGGACCGGGAAATACGGCGCTATTATCAGCCGCCTGTTGAGTATCGCGGGAGCCGCGACCATATTGATTCTGGGAACTTGTGTATTCGTCATGTATCGCGCGGATGCGAGCGCACAGCATAAGGCAATGAGGCGAGCCACGTAATCATGTCCAAATTTCTACCTTTGTGGCCCGATCGGGCTTCGACCATAGCCGGCCAGGTGGATGCGCTTTACATCTATCTGGTGCTGGTGTCGGCCGTGATGACGCTGCTCATCTTTGTTGCGGTTGCGGTGCTGGCGATCAAATATCGTCGCCGCCCGGGCGTTCTTCCACATCCGATTGAAGGCTCCCCAATTCTCGAAATTGGCTGGTCGGTGATTCCTTTCGGCGTAATGCTGACTTTTTTCATCTGGGGCGCGGTCATCTACTTCAAGGAGCGTACCCCCCCCACCAGTTCCACCGAAGTCTACGTGGTCGCGAAGCAGTGGATGTGGAAGATCGAGCACATGGAAGGGCAGCGCGAGATCAACGAACTCCATGTCCCGGTGGGACAGAACGTCAAAATGGTCATGACGTCGCAGGACGTAATTCACAGCTTCTTTATCCCGGCGTTCCGCCTCAAACAGGACGTAATTCCGGGCCGCTACACAACCTTGTGGTTTAACGCGACCACGCCGGGCGTTTATCATTTGTTCTGTGCGGAATATTGCGGAACATCGCACTCGGGCATGATCGGCAATGTCGTAGTAATGTCGCCCCAGGATTACTCGCAATGGATGGCGGGTGGGCCCAGCGCCCCTCTGCCGGAACAAGGCAAGCAGCTATTCGCGTCACTCGGATGCAGTACCTGTCATCGCTTTGACATTCAAGGCCGCGGACCGAACCTGCAAAGCGCCTTCGGCAAGCCGGTGCTTCTGGAAGACGGGCGCACTGTGACGATGGATGAGAACTATGTGCGCGAATCCATCCTCAATCCGACCGCCAAGATCGTGTCCGGCTTTAAGCCTGTCATGCCGACTTTTCAGGGACTGGTGAGCGATGAACAACTGAACGCGCTGGTGGCATATGTGAAGTCTCTGGCGCAGCCCGCGAGCGGCACCTTGAACCAGGCGGCCGTCGCTCCGGCCGGACAACCCCAGTCAAAGCAGGTGCAATAGCATGGCGACCACTGTCATCCCCGCGCAGCCGATTTCCCGGCCGACGAACTACCTGACCAACGGCTTCACTCTCAAGAGTTGGCTGCTGACCACCGACCATAAGCGGATTGCGATCCTGTACCTGATTTCGGTTACGCTCTTCTTTTTCCTGGGCGGCTTTTTCGCGATGCTGATCCGGCTCGAACTGCTGACCCCGCAGGGCGACCTGATGCACGCCGACTCCTACAACAAAGTTTTTACAGCCCACGGCATGATCATGGTGTTTTTCTTCCTGATCCCGGTGGTGCCGGCGATTCTCGGGAATTTTCTGGTCCCGCTCATGATAGGTGCCAAGGACCTGGCCTTTCCGCGCATCAACCTGTTGAGCTGGTATCTGTACATAGTCGCCGGCGGCATTATGATCCACGTCCTCTTGAACGGCGGCGTAGACACCGGCTGGACCCTCTATAGCCCGTTCAGCACGCAATTCAGCAACACCAACGTCATTGAGGCCGGAATTGCGATCTTTATCGTGGGCTTCTCCTCCATTTTTACCGGCTTGAATTTTATTGTCACAGTTCACCGGATGCGCGCGCCCGGTCTCACCTGGAGCCGGTTGCCGCTCTTTATCTGGGCGCAATATGCGACCAGCCTGATCATGATCCTCGGTACACCCGTGATTGCCATCACCACGGTGATGCTCGCAGTCGAGCGCCTCTTTCATCTCGGCATCTTCGATCCCAAGCTGGGCGGCGACCCCCTGCTGTTTCAGCATCTGTTCTGGTTCTACTCTCATCCAGCCGTGTACATCATGATCCTGCCGTCGATGGGAGTGATCAGCGAACTGATCACGTGCTTCTCACACAAGCGGGTCTTCGGCTACAAGATCGTTGCGCTTTCCAGCATCGCGATTGCGGTCATCGGGTTCCTGGTATGGGCCCACCACATGTTCGTGACCGGGATCTCGCTGTACGCTGCGCTGATCTTTTCGTTCATCACATTCTTTGTAGGAGTTCCTTCCGCGATCAAGGTCTTTAACTGGACCGCCACTTTGTATCGTGGCTCGATCTCCTTTGCCACGCCGATGCTTTATGCGTTCGGATTCATCGGCCTCTTCACCATCGGTGGTCTTACCGGACTTTTTCTGGCCTCGCTGGGCGTGGATGTTCACGTCACCGACACTTACTTCGTCGTTTCGCACTTTCATTACGTCATGGTCGGCGGCGTGGTCATGGGATACCTGGGCGGCATGCATTTCTGGTGGCCCAAAATTAGCGGACGCATGTATCCCGAAGGATGGGCGAAGCTGTCCGCTCTGTTCGTTTTCGTCGGTTTCAACCTGACGTTCTTCCCCCAGTTCGTTCTGGGTTACGTCGGCATGCCCCGGCGCTACTGGCAGTATCCGCCGGAGTTTCAGGTGTTGAATGTGCTCTCGACCGCAGGCGCCAGCGTTCTTGCTGTTGGCTACCTGCTGCCCATGGTCTACTTCGCGTGGTCGCTGCGCTATGGTCCGATCGCCGGCCCAAATCCATGGAATGCGGCCGGACTGGAATGGAAAACCGCATCACCGCCGCCTACATTCAATTTTGACGAGACTCCTGTCGTCACCTGGGAAGCGTACAACTACGACGAGATTGAACCGAAGCTCGAAGATGGAGGTATCCGTTGAGCGATAGCCACGCTACCGCTGTCGACACTGCCGAATCCCATCCCCAGCTCCGGCACCACTTTGCCAACATGGAGCAGCAGAAAAATACTGCCTCGCTTGGCATGTGGTTGTTCCTGGTCACCGAAATCATGTTCTTCGGCGGCTTGTTCTGCGCTTACCTGATCTACCGGCTGATGCACTTCAACGCCTTCGCCGCCGCCAGCCAGCAGCTCGATATCAAGTGGGGAGCGTTCAACACCGCTGTCCTGCTGGTCAGCAGTGTCACCGTTGTCCTCGCCGTACGAGCCGCGCAGGACGGAAACCGCAAGCAGCTCGTGGGGTATCTGGTCATCACCGTTCTGCTCGGCTTGACGTTTTTGGGTGTCAAGGCAATCGAGTACAAGGAAAAATTCGAAAAACATCACGTTCCAGGTCCCACCTTCGCATTCACGAACACCTTCGACGACAACGGTAAGCAGATCCCCGTGAATCCGAAAGAGGCGGAGCTGTTTTTCTCGCTCTACTTCGCGATGACCGGCATGCATGCCCTGCACATGATCATCGGATGCGGCCTGTTCAGCGTACTGGCCGTGCTTGCATGGAAGGGACACTACTCGCCGGGATATTACACGCCTATTGAAAATGCAGGTCTGTACTGGCATTTGGTCGATATCATCTGGATTTATCTATTCCCGTTGTTGTACCTGATCAGCCGCCACTCTTGAGGACGCACATGTCAGAACACGAACACGTCACCTCCCGCGCCTTCTCGATTGCTCTCGGCATTGGATTACTGGTGCTGACGGCCATCACCGTGAAAGCAGCCTTCATTAACCTGGGCGCCTTTAACCCGGTGGTTGCGCTTCTGATCGCCACCGTCAAAGCCACCTTGGTCGTGCTCTTCTTCATGCACGTCAAAGGCGCGAGCGAAAAGCTAACCTCGGTAGTGGTCATTTCCGGGTTCTTCTTTTTGGCTATCCTGCTATCTTTGTCGCTGGCGGACTACCTGACGCGGTCCTGGCGATAGTGTGGGGCGGACATTCTTGTCCGCCGCCTTTGACGTTGCTGCAGTATGTCCCGCCTCCTTGACGCCTATGGATTCGCAACTACGCCGCCTGTCTCCACTGTTGCTCTTGCGCCCCGCTTCCACTTCCTTGAAGATGTTTGTACTCCATGTCCCCCGACTCGACATCAGCCAAGGTTGAGCGCAATCTCTCAGCCCGCGCCCTGAGCGCCCGCTCCGAGGCGGCTGATGTCAGCGCCCTGGGAGCCGCTCTCCGCCGCCATCTCCGCGGTGAAGTTCGCTTTGATTCCGGCAGTCGCGCGCTGTATGCCACCGATGGCTCAAACTATCGCCAGGTGCCGATTGGCATCGTGATTCCGCGTGACACCGAAGACGTTCTCGCCGCAGTCGCTCTCTGCCGTGAACATCGCGCGCCCCTCTTGCCTCGTGGCGGAGGCACCTCGCTCGCAGGGCAATGCTGTAACGCCGCTATCATTCTCGATTTCTCGAAATACATGGCGCGCATTCTGGAAGTCGACCCCATGCGCCGCATCGCACGGGTGCAACCGGGCGTCATCCTCGACCATCTTCGTGCTGAGGCAGAGAAGTATCGCCTGACTTTCGCACCCGATCCCGCAACGCACGACCGTTGCACGCTCGGAGGAATGATCGGCAACAACTCCTGCGGCGTGCACTCAATCATGGCCGGGAAGACCGATGACAACATCGAGTCGCTGGATATCCTCACCTATCGCGGCGACCGCATGCAGTTGGGCGCCACCAGCGCCCCGGAATTCAACCGCATCGTTCGCGAGGGCGGACGCCGCGCGGAAATCTACTCCGGCCTCAAGTCCATTGCCGATCGTTATGGCGATCAGATCCGCCGCCAGTTTCCGAACATTCCGCGTCGTGTTTCCGGCTTCAACCTTAACCAACTGCTGCCGGAAAATGGCTTCCACCTCGCCCGCTCTCTGGTTGGCACAGAAGGAACCTGCGCCACCATTCTGGAAGCCACTTGCCGCCTGGTAGAGAGTCCGCCCGCGCGCGTACTGCTCGTCATTGGTTGGCCCGACATCTACCAGTGCGCCGATAACGTGCCGCTTGTCATGGAACACGGTCCCATTGGCCTGGAGGGTTTCGATGATGTGATCGTCAATGCCAGCCGTCGCATGGGCATCAATTCCGAAGGCTTGGCGCTGCTTCCCGAGGGCAGCGGTTGGCTGCTGGTCGAATTCGGAGAGGACACCGTCGCCGAAGCTGAATTCCGCGCCCGTCGGCTGATGGAATTTCTCGGCCGCTCGGCAACTCCTCCGTCCACCCGTTTGCTAACCGACCCTCGACAGGCGCGCCGTGTTTGGGATGTCCGCGAGTCCAGCCTGGGCGCGACTTCGCACGTGCCCGGTGAACCTCCGCGTTGGGAGGGGTTCGAAGACTCGGCCGTCGCCCCTGAAAAACTTGGCGCGTACCTCCGCGATCTGCGCAACCTGATGAACGCCTACGAATACGGCGGAGCGTTTTACGGACACTTCGGCCACGCCTGTGTTCACACCCGCATGAACTACGACCTCGAATCGGCGGAAGGGGTCCGCAAATTCCGGCAATTCATGGAAGAAGCCGCCGATCTGGTCATCGGCTATGGCGGATCGCTTTCCGGCGAGCACGGCGACGGGCAGGCGCGCGCCGAACTCCTTCCCAAAATGTTTGGGACGGAATTGATGCAGGCTTTCCGCGAGTTCAAAGTGATTTGGGATCCGGACTGGAAGATGAATCCGGGCAAAGTGATCGAGCCCTATCGGATGGATGAGAATCTGCGCCTCGGGCCGGACTATGACCCCTGGCGGCCTGAAACCCACTTCAAGTTTCCCGACGATCACGGCAGCCTGGCTAGCGCGACGTTGCGCTGTGTCGGCGTCGGAAAGTGCCGCCGCTATGAAGGCGGCGTGATGTGTCCGAGCTTTCGCGTGACTCGCGAAGAGGAGCATTCCACTCGCGGACGTGCCCACCTGCTCTGGGAGATGACGCAGGGCGAGGTCATTAAGGATCGTTGGCAGAATGAAGCCGTCAAAGAATCGCTAGATCTCTGCCTCGCATGCAAAGGCTGCAAGAGTGATTGTCCGACTGGGGTTGACGTTGCGACTTACAAAGCAGAGTTTCTGTCGCACTATTACGAAAAGAACCGGCGTCCTCTAACTGCACTCGCACTCGGCAACTTTGATTTGTGGGCGCGAGCCGCCTCATATGTGCCAGGACTGGTGAACCTGACCACGCAGCTTCCGTTCCTGCGCGATCTGACCAAGGTGGCCGCCGGAATCCCTGCCCAGCGCCGTATTCCTCCCTTCGCGGCGCAGACCTTCAAGCAGTGGTGGACAGGAAGAAAGCGTGGGATCGAGTCTCTAACCGGGTCAAGTCGAGCGAAACTCGACAGTAGACCCACACGTTCCACGGTTTTGCTCTGGGCCGACACTTTCAACAATCACTTTCTTCCCGATACCGCGAAAGCGGCAGTCGAAGTACTCGAAGCGGCGGGTTTCGATGTTACCGTCCCAAGCGCGCATCTTTGCTGCGGACGTCCCCTCTACGACGTCGGCATGCTCGATCGCGCCAAAAGCATGCTGATCGACATCATGGACGAACTGATGCCGGAGATCGAAGCGGGTGTTCCGATCGTTGTACTCGAGCCCAGCTGCGCCGCCGTTTTTCGCGACGAACTCACCAACCTGTTCCCGAAAGATAATCGCGCTCGTGCGCTTTCACGGCAAGTCTTCCTGTTGAGCGAGTTTCTTGAACGGCACGCCCAGGACTTCCCAATTCCTCCACTAAAGCGCAAAGCGCTCATCCACGGCCATTGCCATCACAAGGCGATCATGAAGATGACAGCGGAAGAAGCGGTAATGCGCCGCATGGGAATCGATTTCACGGCTCCCGCCCCCGGATGCTGTGGCATGGCTGGCGCGTTCGGATTCGAGAAAGATAAATATAATGTCTCGAAAGCCATTGGCGAACTCGAACTGCTACCCGCCGTGCGCAAGGCTCCGACTGACTGGCTGATCGTTGCCGACGGCTTCAGTTGCCGCGAGCAAATTGCCCAGGAAACCGATCGCCAGGCACTGCATCTGGCCGAAGTCTTGCAAATGGCCCTTCGTGAGACCACCGAAAGTCCGGACGGTATTCCCCTGTTCGATGCGGCACCGAAACATTTCCCGGAAGATGCCTGGATTCGCCCGCGCGAGGCTGCGCTTACCCAATCCATGGAGCGCGCCGGACTGGCAGTTGCGGCAGCCATCGCGGGCGCGGCTCTGCTTTGGCTGTGGTCCAGGAGGCACTAATTCCGAACCGTGTAAGTAATTGAAGAAGTGGGTTTTACCTTAAGTCTCCCCAATCTCTGGTCCTTTCTGGGACAATGGATAGAGAGGCTCCTTCCGCCGGAGCACCTGCAGCTGTCGTCGCGCGCGCCTGAGAAAGCAGAACTCCCATGGAACCGGAACGCACATCCGTCCTTTCACCCATAGTTGAGAACTCGTCCACCAAGCCTCAGGACAAAACCGTCCAAGGCTCAGTGCTGGTCCTGATTCAGTTCGACGTGTGCGAGGAGATTCGCCTCGACGCTCTGCGCGACATCTTCGGCGCTCGCCGCCAGGAAGCCAGCTTCAAACACGCTGCTCCCGGATATGTCCGTTACGAGCGTCCTCCCGTGGTCGAGCGGATTGAGCAGCTGGTCCTCGAAAGCGGTGAACGCCTCGATGCTCAGATCAAATATTACGACTACGGTGTATTAAGTGTCGTCTTCGAACTGCCTTTCTCCGGCGACTGGGACACTCTCGTCCGCTTGGCCAGCCGATGGGTTTGGGACACGGACTTCGCCAGTCTCGCGCAGAAAATCGCCAGGCAGAGGCTGGAGCGCGCCCGTCCCGCCCTTGTCCAGCCGTATGACGAGTGGCTCAATGAAGACTATTTCATCTTCCACGTGCGCGAGATCGCCGGGAACCCCTCGGCTTCCGAACTGCTCTCCGCTGAAGGCGGACGCATTTCGCAGATTGTGCGCGGCGAAAATTGTCCTCTTTCCGATGGCGAGCGCCACGAAATATTGCAATCGAAGATTTCGTACTATCCGAATGATCTGACTGTGATCAGCTGGAATGGCGCGTTTCTCTATGACACCGCCGCAGGAGCGGAAACCATCATTCAGCTGCTCGAATATGCCAACTCGCAACTCCTCGAGTTCCGCCACTACGACGAACTACTTACCCGCGAGTTACAGAGCGTGTACGACTTCATGAAAAACGGTTCGACCGGCATCCTCACCCGCTGGCGGACAGCGAAGCGCG
>QIAJ01000155.1:11313-22197 GCA_003225495.1 Acidobacteriota bacterium | reverse complement strand
GTTCCCCACATTAGTAGCGTCGGATAGTCGCGGATTTTAGGTAGCATTTGTTCCAGTTCAGCGAGGTCTGCTGTCCATGTTTTCACGATCCGCTGCGCATGCTGAAAGACTCGATTCTCGCGGATCGGTTTACGGTAGCCCTCAAGCGAGTCCGGAGGAATCTTCGATCCATCGGCAAACAACCGCCGCAGCCACAGGGCATCGAGATTCCGCCAGCGTTCAACCGTATTGCGAAATAGCCGGGATCCGAAACGCCCTCCGACGAATGGCGCAAGCCACCGCCCATGTCGCGACCACGGATTCACCGGAGCAACCAGAATCAACCGCTTGAGTCGATTATCATGGCGCTCCGAACAGATCGCCGCCGCCAGCATCGCGACCGCTCCGCCATGAGAAGTCCCAAGCAGATCGAACTCCGAGACTCCGACCGCGTCGGCGAATTGGAGCACCCGCTCCGCAGCAGCGCGAGTAGAGTAGTCCATCCCGTCTGTCGCAGCCGAGAATCCGGCCCCCAGATTGTCGATGGCAAATACAGTCGCATGAGGTGCAAGCGCCGGGATCGCGAATCTCCACGAGAACGAATACCCCATCAACCCGTGGACGAGAATCAGGGGCCGCCCCGTCCCCGCCCGAAGGTACCGCATCCTACCCCCGGCCACCTCGACAAAGTGTTCCTCCCACCCGGCACCCCCGGTGGGGCGCGGCGTTTGGGAGGAGCCGAAATTTTCTTCGGCTTTTTGGGTTTCGATGGGCAACTAAAGCCTCGTGGCGGGAGTCTATCTAAGTGATATCGCCTCTGTCGCTTCTACATGGGGAGCCGAACCATTCGGCTCCCCCTTTGTTTGCCGGGGCGGCCCTAGGCCGCAGAAACAGCGATCTCCTCTTTTTTTCTTTTTTTTCCGAGCAATTTTTTCAGTACGCGGATTGCCTTGTCCACGTGCTTTTCTTCCAGCATAAAAGGAGGCAGGAAGCGCAGAACGGTATCTTGTGTGACGTTAAACAGAACCCCTTCTGCCAAACCCTGTTCCACGAACGGCCTTGCGGGGATTTCGAGCACCAGGCCCTGGATAAATCCCCGCCCTCGGACTGCCTGTGCTGACGCGTATTTGTCGACCAGCAAACGCAGTTGCTGGCTCAGGTATTGGCCGACTCGGGCAACGTTTTCGAGCAGTTTCTCCTCTTCAACAATCGCGAGGTATTCGAGGCCGACACGGCAAGCTAACGGACCACCCCCAAAAGTGGTGCCATGCTGTCCGGGCGAAATCGCATTCGCTAACTGCTCGCGAACAATGAACGCTCCGAGCGGCACTCCGGCTGCGATCGGCTTCGCAATCGCGACAATGTCGGGTGTCACGCCGAAAGCCTGGAACGCGAACAGAGTTCCGGTCCGGCCAAGGCCGCATTGAATTTCATCGAAGACGAGCGCAGCCTTGTGTTGATCGGCGAGCAAGCGGCATTCGCGCAGAAATTCGGGCGAACACTCCAGAATTCCACCTTCGCCAAAGATCGGCTCGAGCACGATTGCGCAGGTGTTCTCGTTGATCGCTTCACGCAAGGCGGCGATGTCGTTCTGCGGGACGAACGTTACATCTTCCAGCAGTGGTTCAAAACCCTTGCGGTGCTTTTCCTGTCCCGTGAGCGACAAAGCGCCGAAGGTGCGTCCATGATAAGAACCGTCTAGCCCAACCAACTTGCTCTTGGCAGCGCCCCCGATCCGGTGGCCGGCCAACCGCGCCAGCTTGATGGAACCTTCAATTGCTTCGGTTCCACTGTTGGAGAAAAAAGCGCGCTGCAATCCGGAGAGCTGGCACAGCCGTTCCGCCAGCTGTCCCTGATATTCGTTGTAGTAAAGATTCGAGATGTGGATGAGCTTAGCGGCCTGCTCTCGGATCGTCTTTACAATTCGCGGATGCGCGTGGCCGAGCGCGTTCACGCCCAGGCCTGCTACGAAATCGAGATACTTCTTCCCATCGAAATCGTAGAGGTATACGCCTTTCCCTTTTTCAAGCGCGACGGGATAACGGTTATAGGTGGGCAGAAGATAGCGCTGCTCAAGTTCGGCAATCTGTTCGAGGCGGGACATACCCGAATTGTAAAACGAATAGACGCACGAAGCCGATTAAGCGGCTAGGATTTCGTCGGTGACTTGGGAGGCCCTACTGGATTCTCCGGATCAAGACCGGCCGCAGTCATGATCGCTCGGCCAAGTTCTTCGGCAGTCACCAGTCCAGCAGGTACGGGATCTTCATCTTCAATGCGGATGAGGGCGATGAAGCGATAGCCTCTTCCGACGACGGTCTGGAGGCAGCGTGGCTGCCCGGAATTATCGTCGAGAGCCATACGTATTTTGCGGATGGCGGTGTTGATACCCTGCTCGACATCGACAAATACATCCTTGCCCCAGAGCGCGTCGGCGATCTGCTCGCGGGTGACGAGCTGGCCCTGGTTCTCAACCAGGAACATGAGCAGTTGCAGCGGAAGCCCTTCGAGCTTCAGTGGGCAACCACCTCTAGAAAGCTGAAACCGTCCGTAATCCAACACGAAATCTTCGAAACTGACTTTCTTTTCAGGCACGGCAACGACCCTCATTTTCAGCTGTGTCAGAAGATTCTGGTATGGCGCAGGTGCTCTGTCAAGCAATCAGCAAGCGCGCAACTATTTAGTGAACGCTTCGCTAAGCTGCACAAACAACGTGGCCTCGAGTTCTTCAGATCAATTCATACCACTTCAGACTGTCTCCATGGACGTTTCGCGGGAACTGTTCCAAGATGTCTTCACTTTGGTGAGAACGGAACATGAAGTTCTTCACCGAGCTTCCCGATGATGTACAGGAGGAATTATGAAAAACGCGAAATGGATGCTACCGGTGATGTTGATGTTGCTGTCGGGCCTGATGGCGGCGCAGTCACTCGCCAGTTCAACCGTGGTGGCGCAGGTCCCATTTGAGTTCATGGCAAACAACAAGGTTATTCCCGCGGGCGAATGCATTGTGAAATCGGCAGATATGGACGCTCGTGTTTTGGCGATCAGCAATGTCGGCGCCAAAGAGTCGCTGCTGGCGCAGTCGTCCCGAAACGAGTCACGACAGGCATCTGACCGTACCGTTCTGATCTTCAATCACTACGGCAGCCAGTACTTCCTTTCTGAGATCAGAGTAGAAGGAAGCAAGGACTCGTACAAGCTGTCCGAAAGCCGGGCGGAAGCTGAGTTGCGCGCCCAGAACGCGCCCGCCTCGAAACAGACTTTGCTCGCCTCCATCAAGTAGTTGGCGGGTAAGTATGGAAGGGTCCGGGAATTCGGGGAAAGTTTCCGAGCCCTTCCATTTCTTGATTTTTCAAGTTTAGCCAAAGGTTTGGAGGCTCCTGAGCCACCCGCCATTTTTAGACCCCACGACCCGCAGTTCCCGCCCGCCTAGAACGCCCAAATATCCCACCCTCGGCAAACAGGAGCCCCTTTTTTACATGCAAGTAATAATCTCCGGGCGCTTATAGTCCGATATTAAAAACGGGACCAGCCTTCCATAATTCATATCAGATACTATAATTACTATCTATAATTGTGGAAGTATCTGTGTGAATGAGACTTATTTATATAGAGAATCACAGATCATGGCAGGCAAGTTGCTAATGCCTAAAGAGCGGCGCAGATCTGGCCAGGCCGCAGTTCCATTCCTCCAGCCCATGAACCGAGAATTTCAGGCCCGCTTTACTGCCATCCTTCTGGGGCTGCTGACGGTAGCCGCAATCGTCTTTGCGGGCTACAACTACAAGGTTGAACGGCAATTTCCAGTACCCGATGACGGCGTGTGGTGGCTTGAACGCGATGGCCGTCTGGTAGCCAATCGGTTGGATCCGACTGGGGCCGCTGCAAGCGCTGGTATTAGAAACGGCGATGCCATCGTCAGTATTAATGGCCGCAAAGTGGAAAATTCGGCGAGCCTGTCCCGCCAGCTTTACTACTCGGGCGTTTGGTCGAAAGCCACATACTCGCTGATTCGCGGCTCGGTTCCGGTGGATGTGGTAGTCGTGCTGGCTCCCGCCGAGCGGTCGATGAATGATTGGCTGCGCGTCATCGCATTGATCTACCTCGGTATTGGCTTGTACGTCCTGCTGCGGCGCTGGACTGCCGTCGGCTCGACCCACTTCTACATCTTCTGCCTCGTTTCATTCATTTTTTATGCCTTCCATTACACGGGCAAGTTCAACGATTTTGACTGGACCGTTTACTGGTGCAACGAGATCGCGTGGCTGCTTCAGCCGGCCCTCTTTCTACACTTCGTCCTGACCTTCCCGGAGCGCCGCGGGTTCGTGGCACGCAATCACTGGTCGGTTTGGATGCTGTATCTGCCAGGGATCGCGCTCCTTGGAATCCATACTTTTGCGTTCAGGTATTTCCAAGCGAGCGACCGCCTGCAGTGGAATCTCGATCGCCTGCACTGGGGATACTCAACTCTCCTATTTGTTGCCGCCGCGGGCGTGCTGGTCGACAGCTATCGCCGCGCAAACACGCCGATTCTCCGGCAGCAACTGAAATGGATTACCCGCGGAACGATTCTCGCGATTACGCCGTTTACGTTGTTTTACGTTCTGCCATACCTGTTCGGCTCAATGCCTTCGACGGGGATGAAGGTCTCGGTATTGTCGCTCGGACTGTTGCCGTTGACTTTCGGATATGCCATCTTCCGCTACCGCTTGATGGATGTGGATCTGATCTTCAAGCGCGGCATGGCGTACACATTGTCGGTGGCCGCAATCTTGGGAGCATACTTCGCCGCAGTGGCGGGCATCGCCAGACTCGTGACCGCCAGTATCCCCAGTTCTGGTCCGTACGGCTTGATCGTGGCGGTGGTCGTCACCGCGTTGCTGTTCGACCCCGTCCGGAAGTGGATTCAGGACAAGCTCGACCAGTTTTTCTATCGCACGCGTTATGACTACCGCCGTACTCTGATCGAGTTCGGGCGGGAAATGAGCTCTGAGACCGATCTCGACAAAATGCTCGCTTCGGTCGTGGATAGGCTCGCCCGCACATTGCTGGTGGACCGCGTGGCGGTATTTCTTGCCAACAACGATTCTTCGCGTTTCGAACTTGCCAAATCTTTCGGCCTCGCCCATGTGAGCGGACTCGATCTATCGTTCCTGGCTAAAACTCGAATCGAAGACGCCGCCGGACATATCTTCTTCGAAAATACGCACCAGGTGCCACGCGAAGCTCCGGCTGCACAGGAAGCGATCGGACGTCTCGATCTCAACTACTACATCCCGTGCCACGCGCAGACCAAGACCATCGCATTCCTCGGGCTCGGCAAGACCATGGACGGCGATTTCCTTTCCAGCGAAGACGTCGAGCTGCTGGAAACACTGGCCGGATACATCGGCATCGCGATTCAAAACGGCCGGCTCTACGCTTCTCTCGAGCAAAAAATCACCGAATACGAACGGCTCAAGGATTTCAACGAAAATATCGTCGAGTCCATCAACGTGGGCGTGCTGGCGGTGGATCTTCAGGACCGGATTGAGTCCTGGAACTCGCAGATGGAAGTGATGTACGCGCTGCCCCGGTGGCAAGCGGTGGGACGTTCGCTCAGCGAGGTCTTCCCTGCCGCGTTCGTGGAAGAGTTCTATCGCGTCCGGCAGAATCCGGGCATTCACAATCTGTACAAGTTCCGCATGGGCACTCCGACGGGGGAATGGCGGACTGTAAACGTTGCGATCGCGCCGCTGGTCACTCGTAAGTTTCACGTGGTCGGCCGCCTGGTAATTATGGATGACATCACGCAACGAATGGAGCTCGAAGCCCAGTTGTCACAGGCGGACAAGCTCTCTTCCATCGGTCTGCTGGCGGCCGGCGTGGCTCACGAAGTGAATACTCCACTGGCTGTCATTTCGTCTTACACGCAGATGCTTGCGAAGCAGTTGCAATCGGATGCGCCGAAAGCGGGCGTTCTCGAGAAGATCATCAATCAGACGTTCCGCGCTTCAGAAATTGTCAATAACCTGCTGAATTTCTCGCGCACCACCGGCGCTGAGTTTACCGAAGTAAATGTAAATAAAGTCATCGAGGACACGCTCGCTTTGCTCGACCACCAGTTCAAAGTTGCGAACGTGAAAATACAACGCAATCTTGAGAGCGGACTACCTGCAATTCAGGGAAACGCTGGACGTCTCCAGCAGGTTTTCCTGAACCTGTTCCTGAATGCCAAGGACGCGATGAATGGCGGCGGAACTTTACATCTAAGCACGCAAAACGGTGACGCCGTCAGCGTGCGTGTGTCTGACACGGGCAGCGGGATCGCACAGGAACATATTCAACGCATCTACGACCCATTCTTTACCACGAAGACAGCACCGGCGGAGGGCCAGAATCGCGGCACTGGACTGGGGCTGTCGGTAACTTACGGAATTATTCAAGAACACGCGGGCAATATTCGAGTCGACAGCCGTCCCGGCGAGGGTACAACTTTTACCCTCGATTTCCCCCTGATCAGGAAGCCTGTCCATGTCTGAAGCTGCGGTAATCTCGCGACGGAGTACACCGGAGAGCGTGCCGGAAAGCCTGGGGCGCGTCCTGGTAATTGACGACGAAGCGGAAATTCGCGAGTCGCTGGAAACCCTTCTACAACTCGAGGGCTATACGGTCACGAGCGCCGCCACCGGCACCGAGGGCACGACCCTGCTTGGAGAAAGAAGCTTCGACATCGTTCTGCTGGACCTGGCTCTGCCCGACAAGAATGGCATGGACGTCCTGACCGAGATTCACATGGTGAATCCGCAGCAGCCGGTGATCATGATCACTGCCTACGGCACGGTAGAAAACGCGGTGCGGGCCATGCAGACCGGCGCGACCAACTTCATCCAGAAACCATGGGACAACGAAAAGCTGCTCGCCGATGTTCGCGCGGCGGTCGCCCGCCAGCGCGCCGAAGAAGAGAACATTCAGCTCAAACGCGCTCTGAAACAGCGCTATGACTTTGAAAACATCGTGGGCAAGAGCGAGCCCATGCTGAAGATATTCGACCTCGTCTCGCAGGTTTCGCCGAGCCGCTCGACCATTCTGTTGCAGGGCGAGAGCGGGACCGGCAAGGAACTGATCGCCAAAGCGATCCATCTGCATTCGGCGCGACGCGACCGGCCGTTTGTTCCGGTGAACACCGGCTCCATGCCGGCGGACCTGCTTGAATCCAATCTCTTCGGACACGTCAAGGGCGCATTTACGAGCGCGATTGCTTCGAAGAAAGGGCTATTTGAAGTCGCAGACCGGGGCACGCTCTTCCTCGACGAAATCGGCACCATGACCCTGGACACGCAGAGCAAGATTCTGCGCGTGCTCCAGGATCGCAAGTTCATGCATCTCGGCGGCATTCAGGAGATGCAAGTGGATGTGCGCATTATCGCGGCAACCAACGTCGATCTCCGCCAGATGGTCCGCGAGGGCCGTTTCCGAGAAGACTTGTTCTACCGGCTGAACGTGATCACCATTGATCTGCCTCCGCTGCGGCAGCGCAGAGAAGACATTCCGCTACTGGTGGATCACTTCCTGAAGAAATACTCTGACGAAAATGAACGTCCACGCTGCCGCGTCAATACCGAGGCGCTGCGTCCGCTGCTGACGTACTCGTGGCCAGGGAACGTTCGCGAACTTGAGAACGTGATCGAGCGCGCGGTGGTGCTTTCGTCCGGGACCGAGATCGCGATTGACTTGCTGCCGGACCACATTGCCGGACGGGGCACGCCTGTGCCGGTCGTCGACAGCGATCCCGCCTCATCGCTTTTCGACATCATGGAAGACTGTGAACGGCGCATCATCATGGATATGCTCGAGAAGTGCGGATGGAACCAGACAGAAGCCGCCGAGCGTTTCCACGTACCGCTATCAACCTTGAATCAGAAAATCAAGCGGCTGAATATCGAGATCCGAAAGAAGAACAATCACCGGGAATAGTTCACGCTGCGTGCAGTAGAAGTCCAGCGACTGCTGCACATCCGATTAAAACCGGCTCGGGAATTTCCCAGCGAAAGAGAAGGCGCGCTTAACCCCCTAAACGGTAGCAGTCGCCCTCTCCAACTCCTTTTTCCCCTCTGCTATAGTCTCTGGAGCATTATGGACATGGAACTTGAGCTGACTTCGCCCTTTGACGTCGCCAAAGACGCGGTTCTGGCGATCCAGGATTATGCGCGGCTCGCCGGGCAATCGGTTGGTAATTTTTTTCGTCGACCTATTTACTGGGGCGACATCCTGCAGCAAGCGGATCTCATCGGCGTCGGTTCCCTTCCCATTGTGGTGCTCTCGGGTCTTTCCATCGGCGCTCTGCTCGCTCTGAACTCCGCGAGCACGCTGCAACGGTTTGGTGGAATCACGCTCATCGGTCAGTTGGTATCGAGCTCGATGGTCACGGAGCTCGGCCCGCTCATCACCGGCCTCATGGTTTCCGGGCGCAATGCATCAGGAATGGCCAGCGAACTGGGCTCGATGATCGTCACCGAGCAGATTGACGCCATGCGGGCCTTGGGCACCGATCCCAGCAAGAAACTGGTTACGCCGCGCGTCGCAGCTACTGTCTTCATGCTTTTTTTCCTGACCATCATTTCCGATCTACTGGGCTTGTTCGGCGGTTTTGCGGTCGCCAATCTCCTATTCGGACTGGACTCACGCCAGTATTGGAGCAACGCCTGGCAGACGCTTGTTTTCCGCGACGTCTTTATGGGCCTGGTCAAGCCTGTGCTGTTCGGATTCATTATTGCCAGCATCGGCTGCTACTACGGAATGTCCACGCGCGGCGGCACCCAGGGTGTGGGCCGATCCACTACGCAGGCAGTAGTTACTTCTTCCGTGCTCATTCTGGTAGTTGATTTCTTTGTTACCAAAGCCATCTTCGCGATGCTTGGGTACCGGTAAACATGTCTTCTCCGACTTTGCCCATCGAAGATCCGGCGGTGGCAAACAGCGGCTCGTCGGCCGATGCAGTAGTGTTTGACAACGTCTCGCTTGCGTTTGAAGAGAATGTTGTCTTGGACGGAGTGTCGTTTCATCTGCCGAGAGGCGAAACCAAGGCTCTGTTCGGCGTTGCCGGCTCCGGGAAGAGCACGACTCTGAAACTGGCGTTGGGACTTTTGCGACCGGACTCGGGGCGGATTTTCCTTCTGGGACAGGAAGTCACCAGCATGTCGGAACAGGAAATGTTCGAACTGCGCCGCCGAGTGGGAATCGTGTTTCAGGAAAGCGCGCTGTTCGATTCCCTCAAAGTCAGGGAGAACGTTGCGTTCCGCTTAATGGAAGAGCACCTCTCGGAAGAAGAAATTGACCGCCGGGTGCGCGAGGCACTGCGTTTCGTCGAATTGGAACGGACGATTGACATGTTTCCCTCGGAACTCTCCGGAGGAATGCGCCGCCGCGTCGCGATTGCGCGGGCGATTATCACTCAGCCAGAAGTCCTGCTTTATGACTCGCCGACAGGGGGACTCGATCCGGTGACATCGAATACCATTGTCGAATTGATTGTGAAACAGAGAGATGTCTACAAGACGAGCGCGTTGATGGTCACTCACCGCCTGCAGGACGCATTCACTATGGCGACTCATCACTTCGATAAGGAGACCAACAAGATGGTCCCGTTGCCGAAGGGCCAGCGCTCGGAGGTGCCGTTGAGTTTTCTGATTCTGCGCGACGGGAAAATTATCTTCGATGGCGATATTCGCGAGCTCGCTGCATCGCGCGATCCTTACATTCGGGAATACATTTCCTAGTCTGTTACCTCTGTCCGCCCGCCGTCGTCTTCTGAATAAAGCTTTCGACATTGTTCTTGTCAACCAGTGAAGACCCGGTATCCACAAATGCCGGCACGGGAGCGAAGCTGTCTTTGGAGAAGTCGCCGGTCAGAGACGGGAGTTTGTTGTGATAGAGATCATCGAGGACACGTAAGCCGAAATAAGTCATCGTGTACGGCTTCTGGGAGATGGTGGCCGCGATCACGCCTTTGCGAATCCATTCCAGAGTGTCGGGATCGGTGTCCATCGCGATCACGACCTTGCCGGTAATCTTGTTTGAACTGAGAACGGTCGCTACTTCTTTGCCGCCCTGCGCCTCCAAGCAAACAAATGCGTCGACCTTATCTTTCTCTTTTCCGAGAATCGCTGTGGTGGTGTCAAACACGACTCGGGGATCTCCCGCGATATCGACTACCCGGGCAATCTTGATTTGTGGGTGACTCTCCAGCGCGGCCCGGTAGCCGCGCAGGCGTTCTGCCAGGTTGGCTTGCGCGGGCATGCTGAAAACAACCACGTTGCCTTTGCCTTTGAGTTCAGTAGCGAGCCGCTCACCGCCGGTGAGACCGGCCTGGTAATTGTTTGTGCCGATGAAGAACAGGCGCTTGCTGTCGGGCGCGTCGGAGTCGATGGTGATTACAGGAACGCCCGAGGCGATTGCTCTGTCGATATTTTCCGTAAGCGATTTGGCATCGCCGGCCGAAATCAAGATACCGGTCGGTTTTTTCGTCAAGGCTTTGTCGAAGGCTTCCTTTTCGGCTTTGGGATCGTAATCATCCGGGCCGACGAACTCGTAACGGACTCTTAGCTGCCCCGCAGCTTGAGAGAGTCCCGTGCCGGCCGCTTTCCAATACGGTACCTGGATGTTGGTGGAGACCAAGATGTAAAGTTCATCGGCGGAATGTGAGGAACCACCGCAATTGAAGAGCGGAGCAATGAACATTGCAACTACGATGAATGCTAAAAACCGGCGTGGACGGTGCATGGGATCCTCCTGGGACAGATGACCTGAGGACTCTTCAATGACGGTAGGGATTGTAGAACGGTACGTGCCCGGAAGCAACGCGGCAGAGACAGGACGGATCGGAGGTGACAGGGTCACGGCAAAATTACATCGCGGGCTATT
>QIAJ01000155.1:0-11254 GCA_003225495.1 Acidobacteriota bacterium | reverse complement strand
GAGTTGTAGGCGATCTTGCCGTCTTTGTTGAGGACGGTAACATGGGGAATGTACCCTTTGTAGTAGCGCTTCACAAGATCTTCCTGCGTCGGGGAACGGGGCTTGTCCATGTCGACAACTACGAATTGCACTCGTCCTTTGTATTTTTCATAAAGATCGACAGTGCGGCGGGCCTGCCGCTTGGAATTGAAACAGGCTTCACCATAGATTATGACGTAGCTCGGCTTGTCACTGGATGTGCCTTGTTCGAGGTGATCGCCCGTGATCAGTGGGCCGTCGTGGCTATCGCTGGAGTAGTCGAGATGATCATTGAGCTTTAAGTTGTCGGCGGCATAGGCGTTCGCCATCGCAAGGGTCAACACAACAATGGGAAATAGCTTTGTCATCGGGAACTCCTTCGGAATCTGAGTTCGTGCGGCTCGAAAAGTTTCAGAAGAGAGTGAATAGGCAAAGCAAAGGCCCAGACTTCCCCCTCGACTCATCTTTAGCCCGGCTCTTTACGCTCGGTTTTCTTCCCCGGCAGTGCCGCTGGATTCTCGTGAGTGCGTTCGCGGAATCCCCCTTTCATGCCCGTCGCCAGCCCGATGCTGGATTCGCCAAACTTATCGCGAACATGATCGGCGGCTTGCAATGCTTTCTGCCAGCGCTGCTGCCGGGATGGTTCCAACAAGTCAATCTGAGAAGGGCCGGCTTCGAAATTCGAGGCTTGCACGCCGAGTAATCGAATTGGCGTTCCTGTCTTCCAATTTTGCAGGAAGAGCCTGCGGACCGTCTCATAGATCTCGGTATCGAGTTGCGTGGATTGCTCGAGCGAGTGGGCGCGTGTGAAGGTTGTGAAGTCTTTGTAACGAAACTTCAACTGGATCGTGCGGGCGAAATATCCACCCTCGCGCAATCGCCGGCCAACCATTTCGCTGAGCCGCATCAGAGTGGAATGGAGTCTATCGAGCTCGGCCGTGTCTTCGTTGTAAGTATGCTCATGGCTGATGGACTTGGGATCGGAGTCCTCACCGACTTCGCTGTCGAACCAGCCGCCGGCGTCTTCGCCGCGTGCTTTGCCCGCGAGGGCCAATCCCCATTTTCCGAAGCGCTGTTCCAGGTCGCGGTCTTCGAGGCGGGTCAGATCGCCCACACGCTCGATTCCCATCTCGTGCAGTTTCTTCTCGGTGACTTTACCGACGCCGGGAATATCGCGGACGTCGAGCGGCGCCAGAAACTTCGCTTCCTGTGCCGGCAGCACCCAAAGCACACCGTTGGGTTTCGCCTTTGCGGATCCGACTTTGGCGATGAGCCGGGACGTCCCAATGCCGATCGAGCAGTTCAATTGCGTCGCGGATTTCATCGTTTCATGGAGGCGATGCGCCGAGCGTAAGGGCAATCCGTGAAGGCGTTCGGTGCCGGTCATGTCGAGATAGGCTTCATCGACTGATGCCATTTCAACCTGCGGCGAAAAGCGGCAAAGAATTTCGTGGACGTGTCCGGAATATTCGCGATAGCGCTCAGGATGGCCGTCTACAAAAACAGCGTGGGGACAAAGCTTGGCGGCGGTGCGAAGCGGCATGGCGGAATGGACGCCGAATTTGCGCGCCGCGTACGAGGCTGCGGAGACCACGCCCCGCTCATCGCGCTGGCCACCTACGACGACCGGTTTTCCTTTAAGCGAGGGATCGTATAACTCTTCTACCGACACGAAGAAGGCATCCATGTCGACGTGGAAGATCGTTCGAGGCATAGAGGTGTTCATGGGAGTCGGAGCGTCTTGTAAAGTTTACCGCGAGAGTGCCAGATGGAGATTCCGAGTCGTCGACCAGGACGGTGCTTCGAGGAAGGCCGAGACAACGCGAAAATCCGCAGAACGCTAGCGGGATCGGGCCGCGAATGCGACAATGGCGACCCATGCATGGAAACGAGGGTGGCCTCACGGCTTATGGTTGCGTTTCTTCTGGCGGCGGTTGCACCCTCACTTCCCGGGCAGTCCTCCCATCAGAGTCACGCGACAGGACCTCCTGAGTACGGGTTCAAAGTTGTTCGAACATTCCCTCATGACCCTACTGCTTTTACGCAAGGTATTGCCTACCGGGACGGGTTCCTATACGAAGGCACAGGCCTCAAGGGCCGATCATCGCTGCGCAAGGTGCGTCTCGAAACTGGAGAGATTGTCCAGACCGTTGACTTGCCGTCAGAGTTCTTTGGCGAAGGCATCACTCTCCTCAAAGATGAAGTCATACAGCTCACCTGGCAATCACAAACCGGATTTGTATATAACGTGAAGGATTTCCATTTGCTGCGCCGTTTCTCGTATTCAGGAGAAGGATGGGGTTTGACTACAGATGGTCGCGAGATTTTCATGAGTGACGGAACTGCCCAGATCCGCGTTTTGAACCCTCGAACGCTAACCGAAGAGCGACGTTTCAGCGTCTACGACGGGCAGATTCCGATCGATCAGTTGAACGAACTGGAGTTCGTAGAGGGAGAGATTTTCGCGAATGTGTGGCAGACCGATCGGATCGTCCGGATATCTCCCGAGAGAGGAAAAGTCGTCGGATGGATTGACCTTCGGGGTCTTCTCAGCCCCATTTATCGCGTCGAATCAGATGCCGTATTAAATGGAATCGCGTACGACTCGAAGCGAAAGCGACTGTTTGTTACCGGCAAACTGTGGCCGAGCATCTTTGAAATCAAACTTGTTCAGAAACGGCTTAAGACCTCGGCGGTGCACTAGCCAATCGCATGAAGCCAGCTAGCGCAATACCGGCTCCTTTTTTAGGTCAACCACAGAGCCTCCGACCCCTCCCGCCCGCAGCTGTCGCACGCGATCATAGACCTTGCCATACTCTCGCGCCGATGCCCCCCACGAAAAGTCCTTGTTCATCCCATTGCGCATCAGGGTCTGCCACGATGATTGATCTCGAAACGCGAGCAATGCCTGTTTGATTGTAGCGAGCAGGGCTTCGCCAGTGTACTCGGTAAATTTGAAGCCCGTTCCCTTGCCGGAGCGGACATCCCATGGCTCGATGGTGTCATCCAGGCCGCCTGTCGCACGCACGATCGGCACTGTGCCGTACTTCAGGCTGTAGATCTGGTTGAGTCCACACGGCTCATATCGTGAGGGCATCAGGAACATGTCAGCACCGGCTTCGATTTTATGCGCGATAGCGTTGTCGTATGCAATCTTCACGGCAATCTTGTTGGGAAACTGCTTGCTGAGCCGCTGAAACATTTCTTCGTAGGGTTTGTCTCCGGCGCCGAGCACGACCATGATCATCTCTTCGCGCGCCATTCTGTCGACGACCTGAGAGATCAGGTCAAAGCCCTTTTGTGCGGCGAATCGGGAAACAATGCCGACAACCGGCACGTTGAGATCGGCATTCGGCATCCCGAAAGAATTCAGCAGATCTTTTTTGCAATTCACTTTGCCGCTCAGGTCCTGCGGTGAATACCGGGCTGCGATGAACTTGTCGTTCTGCGGGCTCCAATCTTCATAATCGACGCCGTTAAGAATGCCGGTGACGGTGGCAGCGCGGTTACGAAGAACGCCTTCCAGGCCAAAACCATATTCGGTGGTCTGAATTTCCTGGCTGTATTTGCGGCTGACAGTGGTGACGAAATCGGAGAAGACCAATGCACCTTTCAGAAAATTCACCTGCCCGAAAAACTCCATTTTCGACATCGTGAACAGATCCCAGGGCAGGGTGAGGAGGGGGAGGATGTCGGGCGGGAAGAGGCCCTGATATCCCATGTTGTGGATCGTGAAAACGTTGGCCACGTCGCGAAATGCCGGATCTTCAGAATAGAGCGTACGCAACATCACAGGGAGCAGCGCCGACTGCCAATCGTGGCAGTGGAAGACGTGCGGCACTCCGAGAATCTTTGAGGCTTCAAGCACGGCACGCGTAAACAGATAGAAGCGCTCGGCATTGTCGGGATAGTCGCCGGCGGAAGTACCGTAAAGCGCTTCGCGATCGAAAAATGGCGGGTAGTCAACGAAATAGAAACGAACGGCAGCACTGCTGTCCGTGGTCAGTACCGACGCAAAACGATACTTGTCGTCGAATGGCACCGTGATGCTCTTGAGCACGATTTGAGAATCAGTAAGCCTGGTCTGGCGATAGTGCGGGACATAAATGCTGACCTGATGTCCAAGGGCTGCGAGCGCTTTCGGGAGAGCGCCTACGACATCTGCCAATCCACCTGTTTTTGAAAACGGAACGCACTCGGAAGCCACGAACGCGATGTGCATCGGCAGGACGCCTCCCCGAGCCGGCTTAAATTTTCCCGCTCAGGCTATGATGGTCAACAGCGAAATGATCCTTGTCAGTCTAAATGCCGGAAAGAAAGAGGGTCAACGTGGCTAAGGGACTCACTACATCGACGGCCCCCAAGCCGAAACTGGGACAGCATTTTCTGGCCAGCCAACCCGCAGGTCAACGCATTGTTGAGGCTCTTGGCGATCTTTCGGCGGCCACCGTGCTCGAGATCGGACCGGGACGAGGCGCCTTGACTACGCTCCTTGCGGCTCGCGCGCGGCGCGTTATCGCGGTCGAACTCGATCGTGTGCTGGCGGCGCAACTGCGCATGAAATTCGCTATCTACCCGAATGTTGAGATCATCGAAGGCGACATCCTCAAGATCGAGCTCAATACCGTTTTTGGGCCGAAGCCTGGAATGACGCGACCAGGTCTCAACTTTACGCCCGAGCCGGCGCACGTCATCGGCAATCTTCCTTACTACATCACGTCCGATATCTTGCTGCGCCTGCTCGAATATCACCGGTATTTTTCGACGGTTGTCATCATGGTGCAGAAAGAAGTTGCGGACCGCGTGGCGGCATCTCCCGGAACCCGCGACTATGGCCTGCTCTCGGCGACGGCGCAGTTGTATGCGAGGGTGGAAAAATTGTTCACCTTGCCGCCGGGAGCATTCGCTCCGCCTCCAAAGGTGCATTCCAGCGTGGTTCGCTTGACAATCGAGCCGCGTATTGAAGCGTTGCAAGTTCCCGAAGCTGGGTTTATTTCGTTTCTCAAGCTTTCCTTCGGACAAAAACGCAAGACACTCTGGAATAATCTGAAGACGCAGTACCCGCAAAAGATTCTGAAAGAGGCGTTGGCCCAAAGCGGTGTGAAGCCAACGGTTCGAGCCGAGGCGTTACCGCTTGCCAAGAGTGCTGCCCTGTATCGCGCCCTGCACGACGGCAAGTTGGTTTAGGAACGTAGGTCATGACTTCTGCACTACGGCCGCCGGCGGTCGCCGGCAAGTTTTATCCGTCGCGCCCAGAGGAACTCCGGCGAGCGGTACAGGAATACACAGCCACCGCGCAAACTGGCCGAGTCGCAGCCGTCGGCTGCATAGCTCCCCATGCGGGATACATGTACTCAGGCCATGTAGCGGGAGAACTGTATTCACGGCTCGAAATTCCGAACCGCGTCGTTATTCTGTGTCCTAATCACACCGGCATGGGCCACCCGTTAGCGGTCATGGCTCGAACGGCATGGCAGACGCCGCTTGGCAATGTGGTGGCGGACGCGGAACTCGGAGAAGCGCTACTAACCCGGTTCCCTTCCCTTCGTGAAGACAGCGCCGCGCATCGGTCCGAGCACGCCATCGAAGTGCAGCTGCCCTTTCTGCAAATGCTGCAGCCCAAGCTAACGTTTCTTCCGATCGCGGTCGGGACCAGTGAGTTCAGTGTTTTGCACGAACTGGGCCAGAAGCTCGCGGAGGTGATCTCTGGGCAGCCCGACAAAACACTGATCATTGCGTCGAGCGACATGAACCACTACGAGTCCGATGCCATCACTCGCGTCAAAGATCACAAGGCGATCGACCGCGTTCTGGCGCTCGATGCGCGCGGCCTCTGGGATGTCGTGATGAATGAGCACATCAGTATGTGCGGGTTCGGGCCTTCGGTCGCGTTGCTGACGGCCGCCAGGAAACTGGGCGCTGGTTCGGCCACTTTGGTAAAGTATGCGACTTCAGGAGATGTCTCCGGCGACCGCGATATGGTCGTAGGTTACGCCGGAATCATTGTTCAGTAGACCTTCGGCGCAATAAAAAGAGGGCGCCCGAGCGTCGCCCTCATCCAGGAGAAGCCTACGAGTTTAGTGTGGCCTGGTGCTGCGTACCGGCGGAGCGGGAGACATGCGGGGCGCCGCGGGCGGCGCGTGTGGAGTTGAAACCATGGGCGGCGGACTCGACGATGAGGACGGCCGCGACGAGGTTGAAGGCGAACTTGCTGATCCGCTTGATCGACTCGGTGGAGCGATCCTGCCGTGGGCTTCGGTCCTGACTTCCACAGCACGATCATTTCTGCTAACCTCGCGTGCCACACGGTCAAGATTTCGCACCGTCCCGCGAGGTATGCCTAGCCCTGCCGATCCCGGAGTAATGGTCACCCGCTGCGCAACCCCCGCTGGCGGATTGACTGTCAGTCCTCGGCCGAGCATCACCGTCGCACGACCGCGAACGGGAGGCAGGGGAAAGGGCGTCCGGCGTGGCGGGTTCACAACCCGAGGCACTGCGTACCAGTTGTTCCAGTAGCCCGGCTGCCACACCCATCCAAAGCCGGAAACGAAAGCCCAGTTGCCATAGCGATACGGCGTCCATCCCCATGGATAGGAGGAGACCCACATGTAGCCGGCGCCGGGATAGAAAACCCATCCGCCATCCTGAAACGGACTCCAACTCGCACCCATGAAGTAGGGCTGCCAAACCGTGCCGTAGCCTGGCACCGACATATAATTGCCGTAGTAGCTCAGGTCGCTCATCCCGTACGCGTATGGAGAATTGTGGTAGGAATTGCTGGCGGTGTATCGATCGTGATACTCGCTTTGCTGCTTATCCCAGGCGTCGTCGGGATTTGACGCGTAATTTTTTGCCACGTCGTAGCGGTCACTGTCGATATCAAACGTCGCGCTGTGCTTCTCATCGACTTGGAATGGTCCAGATTGGCCACTCACATTCAAATGGCCTTTGAACACCGCCAGAGTTGCTTGCTTGTCGCTCAGGACCACGCGGAAATGGGACTGCTCGGTGAGCGTTACTGACTCGCGCCCAAAATTCAGTGTGAACTGGTCGCTCTTCTTTCCGCGAAAATTCACATAAGCCGTACCGGAGGCGAGGTGTACCGCGCTCAGCTTCTGTCCATCATCGCCGAGAGATAGACGCGTAAATTCAATTTCGCTTTTAGGGACGACGCGAAGCGCAGTGCCATCCTCGAATTCGATCTCAGCGCGGCCGTCATCACCAGTCTTGAGGCGCGATCCTTCGATCACCGGCATGTTGAGAAACGTCTTGTCGAAGCCATCGCCAGTGCCGCGATCCATCTGTACGCTGCCTTGGACTTCGCTGAGACGCACGATGCGGGCCTTGGATTCAGCCGACGCCGAGGCTACAAGCATAATGCTCACGAGCGTGACGAGAGCCATCGCCCTTCCAATGCTGCTAATTGTCATTTGCTTCTCCTCGGACTGGTCCTTAGCCGTTAGAACCTCTGGCAAGCTATTTAGTTGCTATCAGATGCAGAACGCAAAAATAATCGGCGACGCATTCGAGACTTCGCCCAATTCGCAACTCGTTGAAAATGAATGGCTTCGAACTATTCGCGATTTTGGGTAGTTTCAGTGTGAGATCCCAGCCATGCGAAGTCAAGGTGTTTGTTCACCTGAACGCCTCGTGGGCTGACCTATTTGCCGGGCGGGTGATCGAGCAGGCGTTGCGCGCGAGCCCGCGTTACATTCAGGACCGATGAATCGGCGATGATCTGCTGCAGGATCGGCGCGATCGCCTGAATCTCAACCGGCGGGTTGAGCCGGACCGATTCTTCCGTGCGCTTGAGTTCTTCGGCGAGCGCGAGTTTCTGATAACGCAGGCTGAATTCCAGCCGATGTCCGAGCTCGAGTGTGGCAGACAGGCCCTGAAAAAGATTGGTCAGTTCCTGGACGGAGACATCGGGCGAGTAGTTGTAGGTGGATTCTCCGCTGCGCTGCCCATCTTTGTAGGCAAGACTCTTCTTGCCGGTAAACGCCATTTTCTTTCGGTGGGAGTCGAGATCTTTCTGAAAGTAGCCCGCCTTCGACGACAGATCAAAAATTTTCTCGCGGGTGGCGGGCGAGATCACAAACTCGTAGTTGAAGTCGTCGCTCAGTTCGGATTCGGAAGACTGTCGACCAGTCGACTGATATCGCGCCTTGCCATCCGCTTGCACCTCGATGGAGTAATGTCCGGGTTGGGATCCCGGAAAGTCGAGGCTGAAAACGACAGTCGGCTGCTGTTGATGTGGCTGGGAATAGACGAGCGCGGGGAAAATGAGAAACAGACAGGCAACGTGAAGCGGTCGCAACATGGGCCGCTCCAATCATTGGATACGGAGAGGAGATTCGTCAAGTAAGCCGCCGACAGTCAGGTTTCAGCCGCCGTCAAAAGGAGCTCGCTGAATCTAATACTCGAGGCTATTTGCACACTGCCGTATACCCGATCGTGTTCGTCGCTGAAAAATAGATCTGGCCTGAGATTACTCCGCTCTTGTTGATTCCCCCCGCAGTTGCGTTCTTGGCTCCCGGATACGCGATGTTCGCCATGGCATTGCTCCGGTAAATAAATCCGTAAGCGTGATCCGAGGAGAGATGGTTGCCGACGATTACCCCGCTGCTGTTCAAATCCGTCAGAACCGTGCCGAAGCGGGCACGCGGATAATCGATGGTCTTGAAGGACCCACTCTTCCATGTGAAACCGTGATAGAGAGCTCCGTCAAAATAGGATCCAACCACGAAGCCGGTGTCGCTGATCGCCTGTGGAGTGGTGACGAGGGCACCCGGATAGCCGATGACCGTGTACTTCCCACTATTCAGCTCGAACCCTTTCGTCGCCGTGCCCTTTGCGAAATTTCCGACGATCGCGCCAGCGCGGTTGATCCCGTAAACCCAGGTGTTGGTGGCATTCGGATAATCCACGACGACGTACTTGGCTCCCGACTGCGAGAGTCCATGAACGTGAGGCGTGCGAGCAGCGTCAAGATAAGAGCCGACATTCACTCCAACCGGATTGCGGCGGTTGAACCACGTGAAGAGCGAGTTCGGCGCAGAATAAACAGTAAATTTTCCGGCGGCTGATCGCGAGAACGCCACAAAGGAACCTGTTTTGATGTCTTCCAGTTGGCCGACGACCGTCCCGTCATCGCTGATCCCGTTCACCTGAGCCAGCGAATATCCGGTGGGAGCGGAAAAAGTGTTGAACGTGCAGGCCGCCTGGTTGGCCGCGAATGAGACTGAACACAACAGAACAAACATTGCAAAGAAGGCAGATGCCGCGCGGGGAAGGCGCATGAGATCCTCGGTTTCTAGGGTCCGGCATTCCACGGACTGCGGAGTTCAGAAGGGATGCCTTTCTCAATCAGAATAAACAAAGAATCCGCGCGATTGAGCACCCTATGCCCAAACGAATATCCCTGCACTAATCCGGCGGCCCGGTCAGCCGCCCGTAACTTGACTGCTGGGCGCTAAGTGCATGAATATCCCTCGTGCCGCAGGGGACTGCCAATTCCGCCTTGAATCGGGTTGCTGATCCGAGTTGCGGGCGGCTGGCTGATGCTGTACGTCCCCCCATACAAGTTCCAAGCGCGTCTGACCTTTCCGAAGCGCGGCTTTACTTACCCCACGGATCTACCGAAGAACAATCAGCTTTCGCGGAGCGGCAATTGCGTGCCCGCTGCAAAGCGACCTTGCTTCTGAATTTCTATCGCCGCTATCCCTGCCATCTTGCGGAATTACATCTGCTCGCCACCTGTGCGGTCGCGCTGGGCCGGTTCCGCGGATTCTCGCCGGAGTTCGATGAGATGGGCGAAGAGTTTATGCTGGCGGGCGAAGACGGACAGCCACGCACTGTCGCATGGCAGAGATATGTTGAAGCCTGCGACGCAGGCCGTCCGTGGCAGGTGCGCGACGAATTGTGGATCGCGGCTCATATGGAAGACATGGAGCGCGTTCGCCGAAGCGGCCTGGAAGAACGTTTTCGCCTGAAGGCTGCCGCACACGTCGATGATCCGACCTGGCAAGCGATCAAGCAGCATGTGGAAGCCACGCTTGGTACGCGCCTGATGGATCGCATCGCGCTCGACGGAACGGTCGCCTTTGAAACGGCCTTCGCACACAGTCTCTCGGCGACATTCTTTCGATTGTGCACAGTGAGCTGGCTCATGGTCCGGCGCTATTGGGGCGAGGGCTTTCGCGCCATGGTGATGCCGGCGGGTAAATCGCAAGAGGGCATCGTGAGTTATCGCCGGCTCGCTCTCCATGCTGCGCGCTATTCCGTCACCGCCTGGAGTGCGTCCCGGGTTTACCGGCGCGGGATGCGGGAGCGGGATCGCGGCCGCCGCAGTTCAGAAGATGGCTGGCCTCTGCTTGCGGACGTGCTCGGCCCCCGCATCCGCGAGGTCGATCCACTGATCGTGCGTTTCTATCAGAATCCGGCCAACTTTCAGGTCAGAGTCAAAGTCGATCTCCACACGCTTCCAGCAAAACTCTGGTCGAGAGTGATCACGCTGTTGATCGGCCAGGGGCCGTCCGCAGAGAGCGGCTCCGAGGTCGACGCGCAATTCCGGGTCTTTCGCCGCCGCGACGGATCGATGCACTTCCTGCGGGAACTCTATATGGGTGAGACTCTACGGGTGTTCGATTCGGACTTTGTCGTGAGGCAAGTGAATGGTGTTCCGACATTGTTTGAAGTATTTGTCGACAAGCATATTGAAGTTGAGATGTCCGTCACTCCGCTGCCCGGGAGCGGCCTCAGCATTCGGGGGACGAACTTTTACTATCGGGGAACCCGCATGCCGTGTCCTGGATTGCGCGTGGAGTTTCAGAGCCACGTGCTGAGAGATGAAAGTTCGCAAGAAGTATTGAACATCGAAGGGCGGCTGTTGATGCAGCCCGACACCGGATGGGGACGCTTGCTAATGTGCCGGCTCTTGCGGAGGCCGGAAGTGCTTGGGACAATTCGCTACGTCGCTCGTTCGCTGGCAGCAGCGGCGGCGCCCGCGAACACTTCTCTCTCGTAAAGCGTCTCGGCCACGTTCCCTGTGCCCAGCCAGCTGCGGGCTGCGCCGGTGACAGGTTGAACTCCACATCGGCGCTTCAGATAGAACTGTTCGCGATGGCACTCTGGCCTCTTGTGCAGGGCGCACTTGTAGTAGTGAAAATACGTCACATCGAAGACACCGATGTGGCCGATCACCAGCAATAGATAGAAGGCCGCTCTCATAGTGTCG
>QIAJ01000154.1:460-4176 GCA_003225495.1 Acidobacteriota bacterium | reverse complement strand
ATAAAACGTATTGACATTTCTTGCGCGACCCCTACCATCGCGCTCCCCAGAATACCCACAAAAAAAGAAAATACAGATACCGTAGAAAATACACACACCCTATGTTAAAACGTCTCCTAATTCTCACTGCGATCACGACGCTGTCGATCGCTGGTTCCGCCTATGCGGACAGCAAAGCGTACATCGTCCTGCTTAAAGGGCAGGGCAACATCTCTGCCTCGTTTGAAAAAGCCGTCACGGATGCCGGCGGAACAATCACGACTCGTATCCCTGAACTCGGGGCGGTCGGCGTAAACTCGGACAATCCGAACTTCGCCGCCACCTTGCAGCAAAACAACAGCGTTGAAGCGATCAACGACGACGCCATGTACCAGATGATTCCGACGCCGGAACAGATGCAGGCGCAGGCGGGTCCAAGTGACGACACTGCCACGCAGGCGCCGGGACCTGATACGCAGACCGGTCCTGACCCATTTTACAATCCCTACCAGTGGGACAAGAAGCGCATCCGGGCCTCGAACCAGGGCTCTTACGCGGTGCAGCAAGGTCGCCCTGACGTAGTGGTCGCAGTGCTCGATACGGGCGCGGAAGTTATTCCCTCAATCCATCCCGATCTTCAGGGAAACCTTGATCTTGCACGCAGCCGCTCGTTTGTCGCGACCGGTCCCGCTGGCGATCCGAACCCGGCCGCCTGGGATGACAAGAACGGTCACGGCACACATTGCGCCACCAGCATCGGTGCGCCAATCAACGGCCGAGGCATCGTTGGAGTCGCCCCGAAAATTACGCTCGTTTCCTGCAAGGTGCTGTCTGACAGCGGCAGTGGCAGCTACCTCTGGCTCGCGCAAGCGTTGGTTTATGCCGGCGTCAATCACTTCGACGTCGCCTCGATGAGCCTCGGTGGCTATGTCGATCACGCGACCAATCAGGCGACGATCAAGCTCGTTCAGCGGGCCATTAACTTTGCCCGCGAGAATGGCGTCACCCCGGTGGCGGCGCTCGGGAACAATAATTTCGATCTCAGCGATGGCCATTTCATGGGAGACTTCATTGACCTACCGGCGGAAGCCGACGGCGTTATCGGCGTTTCAGCGACGAACTTCAGCAACAACAAGGCGTCGTACAGCAACTACGGCGTCGGCAAGGCGGATCTGAGCGCGCCCGGTGGCGATGCAGATATCCCGCCGCCGTTCGGCTTCGTCCTTGCGGGCTGGGCGCGGGACAGCATTGTGCTGCCGGCCAGTTACGTTTTTGCTGCTGGCACTTCGATGGCTTGCCCTCAGGTGTCCGGCACCGCGGCGTTGATCATCTCGCAGTATGGCGACTTCACGCCGAGCAATGGACGCAAGCCGCACATGTCTCCGCAACAGGTCGAGCAGATTCTGGCGCAAACCGCCAACAATCAGCCCTGCCCGTCCGGCCCAACCACCTGTGACGGTGGCAGCGGCTACAACAACTACTTCGGCAAAGGCATTGTGGACGCGTTCAAAGCGGTCACAGGTACAAAGTAACCACCCCTCTTAACAATACTGGAAAGCCCCGGCGCAAGCCGGGGCTTTTCTATTTCTATGACACGACTAGGGTCGACGCATGGGCGCTCTGTGGAACTTCGTTAGTCTGCATCCGTACTTCAAAGTGCATCCAGGGAAGCTGGATGAGTTCAAAAAGCAATTCCCGACCTTCGTCGAACTGACAAAATCGGAGCCGAAGAATCTGTTCTACGAATTCAGCCTCAATGGCGACGAAGTATTTTGCCGCGAAGGATACGTGGATGCGGAGGGACTTCTCGCCCATCTCGACAATGTAGGCGCGCCACTCGCTAAGGCGATGACGATCGCGGACTTGATCCGACTGGAAGTGCACGGACCGGCGGCAGAACTCGAGAAGCTCAAGGAGCCGCTGGCGCATCTCAAACCGGAATGGTTTGAGGTCGCGGAAGTGTGAGCCCGGAGGTATAAAGGGGTCAGTCGTCCCCGTCCGATAATTGGAAAGAGGCGAGGGCGACGCCGACCGCGAGCTCGGCGGCGTAGATAGCGCGAGCGGTTTGCGGGTGCTCCGCAAGTTCCTCGGTAACGGCTTTGGCGAGTTGCGGACCGAAATGCCAGAGCAGTGAGTGCCGGCGCGGACGAAGCAGGCCCATCAGGCCGTCACCGATGAGAACGAACCCGGCGATTTCGAGTAGTCGTTTGGTAATCAGTTGTTGGTTCACTTTGAGAAAAGTTGAAGTCATCCCAGGCCCAGGGACGAGAGCGTGGGTTGGTCGAGCGCGGCGGTGGTGATGAGGCCGTGGTCGCGTTGAAAATCAGCGAGCGCCTGCCGGGTTTGCGGGCCCATCAAGCCATCGACTTCACCCTGATAGTAGCCTTGTTCTTGTAACGAAGCCTGAACGTCGGCAACCACTTCATCGAATGGCCGGCGATGTTCGCCGACGTAGATCGGGCCGTCGTAAGGATAATACGAGTAGGCGGAATCGTAGCCCCAGGCCGGATACCAGTAACCGGAATTCCAGTAATACCAGCCGCCGCCGATGAGAAGCAGGTTGGCGCCATAACTCGATTGCCACCAACGCTGGTCGTGCCATTGCGGATGATAGGAAGCGAAAACCTGATACTGCGGTTGAACTGCGCGCTCGGGATGACCGCCGGCTTGGGTTGCGCTCTGAAGTTCTTGTACTTCGCCTGGATATTTTGGGCGTTCGGGATCGGCTTTGTGTTCGGCGCAACAATGTTCGTCTGGTTGTTCTGGACGGCCGGCAAATCGTTTGACGGCATGACCTGCTGCTGATTAATCGATTTCGGATTTCTAGCATTGGTCTGGGACTGAATGCTCGGCACGTTCTTCGACCCCGGCACCGTAGCCGTTTTCGATTTGAACTTGGGACCGGACACGCTCGTCTGGTTAACCTTCGGGCCGTTCAGATTCACGTTTTTTTGACGGTGGACCTTCTCAACGTGCGAAGATCTGGGCGTGAAGTTCTGCTTCGGCGTCACGATGTGTTGCTTCGGCGCGACATTCTGTTGCGGGACCGGGCCTACCTTGGCGGCGGCTTTCTTGGCCTTCGGATCTTCATGAGCGGCGTTCGCGACGGCGACGATGGCGAAAGATGAGGCCAGCAAAATGGCGATGAGCTTTTTCATATGATTGGTTTTCTCTCTTAATAGAGAATCGTGTCACGAAGGCGAACTGGCGGTCACATGGAGAAACGCTCGCGGACTTCGGGTGGGACGCGCATTGGCTTTGCGGTCTCGGGATTAATCGGGACCCATAACGTGCGCGCGGTAGCGAGCAGCTTGCGATCGCGCAGGCGGAGAACCTCGACGAAGCGCTCGAAGGTGAGCCGCGTAGCCTGGCCCACCCAGGTGCGGAGAATAATTTCGTCGCCGAGACCCGCGGGCGATTTGTAATCGATCTCGTGCCGCAATACGACCCAGCCAATTTCATCGCGGGCCGGAACAGGCGCGGTGGCGTTCCAATGCGCGGTCGCGACTTCCTGGATCCAGCGAACGTAAACCGTGTTGTTGACGTGGTTCTGTTGATCGATGTCGGCCCCCTGAACGGCGAGCGTCATTTCGAACGGCGGCACGGTGTCGCTCACGCGGCAGTTTAGGGCAACCGCCCCGGTTGCCGAATGGAAAAAACGAGCCCGGCAGCGATGAGCCACCGGGCCCGCTCCTATGTCAAACGTAATTTACTTAGCGGCGTTCTTCGATCCGCAC
>QIAJ01000154.1:0-402 GCA_003225495.1 Acidobacteriota bacterium | reverse complement strand
GTAATGGCCGTGGACCCAATGATGACCGTGCTCCGACCAATGGCCGGGCACCCAAATCATTTCGTACTCGCCCTGCCAGTAACGCGGACCGTGGCTGTAGTACGGCCGGTCACCGATTTCGACGCTGATCCCTGCCGCTTTTACAGCGGCCCCGAAAGTGAAGCTCGTCGCGATCGCGAGGAGCAATACTAGTTTCTTAATCATATTAATCATTCGCAGCAGGACTGCCCGGAGGTTCCCCCGGGGTAAAATTTAGGAGCGTGACAATCGAAGCGAGCACCCGCTAATATCGCGGTGGCTTCGGCGTTATGAAGACGTTGCAATTTGCTCTCGCCCCCGGCGCCATCGCCGGCATTCTCGCCATCTGCACCAGCTGGTTCTGGATGGGCTTCGTGTTCCATC
>QIAJ01000151.1 GCA_003225495.1 Acidobacteriota bacterium | reverse complement strand
CATATTCGAGCGGGAAGCACAAGAAACAGGGCACATGGTCGGCGATTGCAAATAATGCCATTCCGTCCTTGTGGATGGGAAGCGCACCGCGCGATACGGGCACTATTGAAAGCTCTATTGGTGACTGTGTCGACTTCCAATTGCGGATAGGCTGCCAAGCGGTGATTCTGCCAAGTCCCCTAACTATTGACTCTGCTACAACGTACGCCGACGAACTGGCTTGGCTTGACGCAGGGATTTCCTACTGCCGCACACTGGAGGGTGCCAAGCCACCCGTCTACGCAACTGTGGCGCTTCAGGACATCACGATTCGCTACGCTGATCCAACGCGCAACCCGCTCTTGGATCTGATCCTAGACGCGGTAAGTGCACGTGAAATCCAGGGTGTCTACGTTGTGGTCGAACAAGCGTCGGAGGCTTCCGACACGCGTCAGTGCGGAAGTACTCGAGTTCTTGGTGCGGTACTCCATGTGGTTCACCTATTTGCCAACGAGGCACGCCTCAAGGTCGGTGTAAATTTCCTCGGTCCATTCGGCTTGGCGTGCGAGGCTGCAGGAGCCGCCTGGTGGGCCAGTAACTGGTACAAGAGTCTGTATCGTCTTCGGTTGGCCGACAAACTTGGCGGCGGCCGATCCTATCCGCTCTATTGGAGTTATCCGGCAGCGCTCGACGTGCATCTGGAGACCGACTTCGACTCGCTAGTAGCCGCGCCGCAGGGGTTATTTGGCAGGCTTCAGGATCAGACGAGCGCATCCGATGCTTTGCTCAGAGCGGCTGCACAGAACCATCGAGCATCGGTTGTGCCTGGGTGGCGATATCAACAAGGAAACGTCGCGCAAGCGATTGAACACTACCTCCTCGCTGCTGTCAGGTCCGATCGCGAGCTCTCCGCTCTGACTGGGAACGCTCGATTGGACCATGTAGAAAACTGGCTAAAGGCCGCAGTTGCAATGACTCGTCCAATCCGATCGGCTCTGGGTCAACCTCCCCGCACAAAGACTGACCACGTACTAGCGTGGCAGGATGCGTTCTTGGCCTATCGAAAGGCCCACAATGTGTAGGGGCTAGGTATTGCGGCTGTCGTTATCACATACTCTCGCTCCACGCCATTTGGAATCGAGCGCGAGGCCGGGACAACGATCCAGTCGAGCGAACCTGGTCGAAGCCGTGCCAGCCCGGTCCTGGATCGCCGGAACACCTCAATTGTTTCCTTGTCTCGCGGAGCCATTGTCCAGTCGAGGACAACCGAAACGCGATCAGCGAAGCGCTGATAGGCGTTTGCTTGTTGCAGGGCCTGTTTCCAATCCCGCATCTTTGCTTCAACCGCCACGACTTCGGCTCTCATGGATGCCAGCTCGTCGGTCAGCGCATAGGCTCCCGAGCGCAGCTCTCTCACGGCTCCGCTATCCAAGAGGTCATAGAGCACCTCTTCGATTCGAGTGGGCGAATCGTACGCCAGAGTCAACAAGGTGCGAGCCCTCAGGTAGCGACGCTGGCGCAGCAACCACACAATCGAGGCATGGAGGAACGACCAGCGATCAGGCCATAGATGCGTTGGGGGCCGCTCCGCAAACCGCACGTAGACGAGGTCGGGAACGCACCCACCCATCGGGAATTCACGACGTACGGCGGTTACCTTGAATCGATCGTCGCTCAGGATGTTTCGTTTGGAGAGTGCGGATTGAAGTTCTCTTTCGGTACGAAAGCGGGGTGCTCCGTCCTCTGTCCCAAGAGATCCTTGCTCTCTTTTCATCATGCACCTCGTAAGGCAGCTGTGGCAACGTCGCACCTACCACGTTACGAGCAGGTCCGCACCGACACAGTAAGTACTAGAGACTCGACCGACAAGTCCAGATAAATCCGTCACGCACCGATGAACCGTTTTGTTGGCTTATCGACAAGCGCCAGCAGGTCCCAATAGTAATCTCTGGATGCATTTCGTTAAGGTGGTTTCAATCTCCCATCGGGATGTGACGATCCTAGCCCGAGGTCCGAGGACCCGAGCCGTCGGTTAAAGGGCCGGCTCGGCCACAACGCCCGTCCTGAAGGACCGGTGAGGCCCTTGGGGCTCGCGCCTTCGCCGACCCGGCGTCCTGCCGCAAATCCGCCCTACGGTGCCGCAAAAACGCCCTAACGTCGTGCGCCGACGGAGCGCATTAATTATGAACACCGCTATCGCACGTAGCGATTTCGTACGCATGGAGCGAGCATGGGATTCTTTGACAACCCGCTGGGCTTGGCCCCGACGCACCTCTGCAAGAACTGTGGGAATGAGGTGCGACCGGTTGTCAGCAGCAAGTTAAACGGTTGCTTCCTCATCGTGCTCCTGTGCTTCTTCATCGTCCCTGGCGTCCTGTACTTCTTCTGGGCGGGAACGCAGAAAGTCGTGACCTGTCCGAAATGCAAGGCGCAGAATACCATGGTGCCGCTCAAGTCTCCCGAAGCCCAGCGTATACTCGGCGCGCCCGTTCTCGCCACGCAGGCGGCGCGCGCGTCGTTGCGAGTCGAGCGTTCTTGTCCATGGTGCGCCGAACCCATTCTTGTCGCCGCGAAGGTGTGTAAGCATTGCGGGCGGGACGTTGCTCCTGCGGAATAGCCCCGCCGCACTTCGCCTAGCCGACGCTTCAGCGCACGGATCAATACGTCCTGCCGCAAATCCGCCTACGGTGCCGCAAAAACGCCCTATCAAAGGAGCTGGCCTCCAGTACATATCTGTAGTGACAGGTTAAGCGCGAGGATTTCCCTTGAACACCCAGGCACTCATAGGACTCATTAAGCAGGCGCTCCCCGTTGTTGTAGGTGGGCTCATTGCAGCAGCGCCCGTCGTGTTTGCCACCTGCGTGGGGGCGAAAGCGGTCTGGAACCAGTCGATTCACGACCAACGCGTCGCCGCGGTGCGGAGCATTTCGTACGCCTGCACTCGCACCGTCCAGCTAGCAGGACGGCTCGCCGTGCTGTACGAAACTGCCGACCGAGCGCCTCGGTCAGACCGGATGCAGCGACGACTGGCCGCCGATTTCGACAATCTGAGTCGAGATATGCAAGACGCGAGGACGACCTTCGTGGCCGAGCTCAACCTCTCGAATGCCCTTTTCGATACTGATTTCAGAATGCCTGTTGAAGATGCTCCGCCTCCCGCCGACCAAATCGAACTCACACCAGAGCGCCGACGCCAGATTCTGGACACCCTTCGTGTAGCGATCCCCGTCAGATCCCGCGAATGTGCAACGATCACGCAGAACTTGATGTCAAAGCTCCGTAGCTAATGTTATCCGTGTCCTAAAGGACCGGCTCGGCCACTACGCGCGTCCTGAAGGACGCGAAGAGCCCTTCAGGGCTCGCGTCTTCGCCGAGCCGGCGCCCTTCGCTGCGCTCAGGGCAGGCTTTCAGCGCACGGATTACACACCCTCCCCATGGAAAAATGGATGCTCACCAGCGACTCGAGGACCTTTTTTGTAGGGAGAGGCTCGCTCAGCGGATTAAAAGGCTCGCGCACTAAGGGAAAGTGCACGCTCCTTGCGGGAAAATGCTCCGTCACTGAGTGAAAATGCTCGCTCACTGGAGTCCAATCCTCGCTCAGTGGGGCCGAATCCTCGCTCACCGCAGGAAAAGACTCTCTCATCGGCCGGTTGAGGACGCTCTTTATGGGACAATGGACCCGCTGTCCGGTCTTATTGACCAGTTGCGCGCTCCGAGGGACGCGTGTTCGGGTTCTAACGAGGCTTCGCACGGCGCCAATGATGCGAATTCGAGTTTTATCGAGTCGCTCCATGGTGCGAAGGACGCGCGTTCCGGTTTTATCGAGGCTTGGCGGGGTGCGAACGACCCTCATTCCGATTTTATCGGCCCGCTGCGGGGTGCGAAGGACCCTCATTCCGGCATTATCGGCCCGTCGCGGGGCGCGAACGCGGCGCATTCCGGTTC
>QIAJ01000149.1 GCA_003225495.1 Acidobacteriota bacterium | reverse complement strand
CGATGAACCGCTTTTTGAATTCGCGGACCGCTTCGGAATAGAGAATGTTGCTGCGGTACATTTGAAAAATGAGCGATTCCAGTTGATCTTTCACGTCGTCCTCTCGTTTCCGCACTATCAAATTTTGAACTGCCAGACCATGAAACTATCTAGCCGATGGCGAAGGTTGTTGAGTTGCGGTTTGAGCTTTCCGCAGATACTCCAGCCCTTCGTCGAACCGATGTCGCAATTCCGCGGGCGCCACCCAGACTGCAGCCCTTCCTGCAACCAGGAAATAGGGGGCCAACTGCGACCCCGGAAGCCATCTTGCCGCCGGCGCGAAGGCCGCCGCTGCGACCAGCACAATCGCAACCACCAGGCTGCCCTTCACGAGACCCAGCAAGCCACCCATTGTCCGGTCGACCGCAGTTAGGCCCGCTTCTTTCATCAACCACCGTGCCAACCGTCCGGCTAGAAAGGCGATGATCATTACCGCAAAGAAAATAACCAAGAAAGCGCCGATCTCGCCCAGCCACGGCTGCTTCAAGATGGGCTCGAACCAGTCCGCCAGCCGCCGGTACTGCCATGCGGCCAGCAGATATCCCAGGATCAGTCCCGCCATCCCGAAGGCCTCATGAAAGAAGCCTTCCCAGGCGGCTGACACCACCGAAAACAATAAAAAAGCGAGGATGATCCAGTCCGCAACGCTCATGCCCAGTGCTCCGAGCGCACGGTGCTAAATCTCCAACTCGTGACCCGTCAGTTGACGATATGCCCCAAGATACTTTTCGCTGGTCCGTCGCGCAACCTCTTGGGGGAGGGCGGGCGCGGGCGGCAGTTTGTTCCAACGAATTTCTTCGAGGTAATCCCTTACATATTGCTTATCGTAAGAATCCTGCGCTTTGCCCGGTTGATAGCTGTCGGCCGGCCAGAAACGGGAAGAATCTGGTGTGAGTACTTCATCGGCCAGAGTGATCCCCTGACCGGTCAGTCCGAATTCAAACTTTGTGTCGGCGATGATGATGCCGCGTTGCCGCGCGTAATCGGCGGCCTTTTTGTAAATTTTCAGGCTGATGTCACGAAGCTGGCGGCTCAACTCTGGATCGACCAGCTTGCACATCTCTTCAAACGAGATGTTGATGTCGTGTCCAGTGGTCGCTTTGGTTGCGGGCGTGAAGATCGGCTCCGGCAGTTGGTCGGATTCTTTTAATCCCTCCGGCAACCGGATCCCGCAGACTTTGCCACTGCTCTTGTACTCTTTCCATCCTGACCCGGAGAGGTATCCGCGCACCACGCACTCAACGGGAAACATTTCCGCGCGCATGACCATCATGGAGCGGCCGCGGAGTTCATCGGCGCGTGAGTGAATGGTTGACGGATAGCGATCGACATCGGCGGTGACAAGATGGTTCGGCGTCAGATCCTTCAGCAGCTCGAACCAGAACAGCGAAATCTGTGTCAGCACCCGGCCCTTATGCGGAATGCCGGTGGCAAGAACATAGTCGAACGCGGAGATGCGGTCGGTAGCTACGAACAGGAGGTGCTCGTTATCCAGGCGGTAAACATCGCGTACTTTGCCGCTCGCGTGCAGCTCCAGCTCTGGATAGTCGGTTTGCAGAAGAACGGGATCGAGGAGTTCAGGGCTCATGATGTAATTCTAGCTGCAAAAAACTTCGCGTATTCTAACTGGCGAGAAAAATTTGTCAACGCTTTTGGTCGGACATGAGAGAGTGCGTTGATGCACGTCAGGGTGAAAAAGGTTGACAGTTCACAGGCCTGCTGGAAGCCTTACTCCGCAAGGGGTTCAGCGCGCTCGCAATGTGGAAAAGCTGAGGACGGCGGAGGATAAGTGGACTACTCGAAAAAAGCGCGGACCTTGCTCAGAATTGGCGAGGCCACCTTCGGGCTGCATGGAATACGCGGATGATTTCCACGACTCCCGTGCGTATGCGATAGGGAATGATGTAGGGAGTCCCCGGTACAACTAGCTCTCGAGTACCCGTTACTCTTCCTGGCCGGCCCAAGGCGGGGTATCTCTTGAGGCGTTCGGTCGCTTCCACAATCGCGCTTACTAAATCGTCGGCGGCAGCAGGATTGTCCTGTGCAATGTAGTCGGCTTCTGCGTCCAAATTACTCAACGCGGCGCGAAGCCACCTAACGCGCACGGCGTCGTGTCCACCGCTTCAACGATTGCTCCACCTCGGCCTCAGTAGCAAATTCGCCGCGATCAGCCTCTTCGATCCCCTTCTTTATCTCTTCGATTTGCCACTCGTTCAGGGCGACGAATCCGCGGATCGCTTCGGCAGCGACAAAAGAGCGGCTACGGCTCATGCTCTTGGAGAGGCGATCCAGTTGCTTCTTTAGTTTGGGATCCAAGCGGAGGGTTAGAACTGCAGACTCAGGCATTGCTACTCCTGTATACATTCTACATCATATGTATTCACTGCACTTCAGATGCCTTCAGAGCGTGTCTTCGTGATTTACGCTGCCCCAAATCGCACGGAGACCAGTTTCGAAACGCCCGGTTCCTGCATGGTGACGCCGTACATCACCGGAGCGATGCTCATGGTTTTCTTGCTATGGGTGATAAGGACAAATTGCGTTTTCACCGACATTTCTTTGACCAGTTCGGTGAATCGTCCGATGTTGGCTTCGTCGAGCGGCGCGTCGACTTCGTCGAGAATACAGAATGGCGCCGGCTGATATTGGAAGATCCCGACGAGCAAGGAAAGGGCGGTAAGCGCCTTTTCACCGCCGGAGAGTAGCAATACATTCTGCAGCTTCTTCCCCGGGGGCGAAGCAACCACGTCGATGCCGCTTTCGGCACTGTTTTCCTCGTCGGTAAGGCGCATGAAGGCGTGCCCGCCGCCAAACAGCTTGCGGAAGGTCGCGCTGAAGTTTTCGTTAATCTTCGCGAACGCCTCTTCGAACTTCTGACGCGACACCTGGTCGATTTCCTTGATGGTCGCAGCCGTGTTCTCGATGGAATCGAGCAGGTCTTTACGCTGCGTTTCGAGAAACTGGTGGCGTTCCGCCGTTTCTTTATACTCTTCAAGCGCCATCATGTTGACGGGACCCATGGCGTCGAGGCGAGTGCGCATTTCGCGGTGTGCCTGGTCTTCGATGGCAAGTTCGTCGCCGATGACAACCGCAATTGTCGTGTCCGCCATTAGCGCCAGACGTTCGATGCCGAGTTCGTTTAAGCAAGTGTCGGCCAGATACTGCAGGTCAGACTGTAGCTTGGCCGCGGTTGCCGCAAGCTCTCCGCGACGATCACGCGCCTGATCCAACTGCTGGCGCGTGCTACGCAAAAGTTCTTCGATTTCAGTCAAGCGGGCACGAACCTGCTCGGATTCGAATTGCAGCAAGCCGTCACGCGCTTCTCCGGCATTGCGCTCCGAATCTAACTCGACTAACTGTTCGGCAAGCTGCTGATTCTCAGCGTGGCGCTGGGCGATCTCTGCCGCCGCGGCTTCCATCTGGGCTTGCAGCGCGGCTGTACGTTCGCGCATTTCAATGACTAGCGTTTCGATGCGCTCCAGCAACGTAGCCGCAGAACGATGCCGCTCTTCAAGTGCCGCCGCCCGCGAGGCGCGTTGCGAGGAAGCCTCGGTAGAAACGTCGCGGCGGCTCCGCAGAATCGCCAGGCGCTCCTGACCATCGGCAGTCTGCAACTCCAGTTGCGCACGCTGCTCTTCGATCATGGCAAGCTCCGGCCGTCTGGATGCAACCAGGCTTTCCTGCTCCTGCCGCTCGCCCGTCAGACGGCGGAGTTCGCTCTCGATTACTTCCATACGCTCGCGGACGCGCGAGAGTTCGGCGCTCAATTGCGACAGCATGTGGCCAGACGTCATTGCCAGCTTTTCCGCTTCGCGCTTCTCATCTTCGAGGCGATCGAGTAGTACAGAGAAGTCCTTGATCTCACGACCCAGGGCCAGTGCTCGCAGTTCTTTCTCGCTTAACGCCCGTTCGAGTTCTTCGAGCAGACGCAACACATCGCGCAGTTCGCGCTTCATCGACAGCGGACCTTCGCTGCGCTGCTTGCCTCCGGTGACGGTGACGTTGTGGAAGCATTCGCCCGATTGCGACAGGAAGAAGGCATCCGGATTGCTGAGAGCGAGTTCGCGGCCCACTGCCGAATCCGGAACGATGAAGCCATTGCCGAGCTTCGGCAGGATCATCTCCAGAGACTTTCCAAAACCGTTGAGCACTCGAATCGAACTCTTCAACGGGACGACCGACTCGTTCGACGGAGTGTGGCGCAGGCTCTCGTCCACCACGAAGGAGAATTTTGCCTGGGAATCTTCCGGATGCACAAGGAAAGTCGCTCGGCCGTCAACGTCAGCGCGCAGCAAGCGCAAGCCTTCGTTGGCCGCATCCCACGACTTCACGACAACATAGTTCAGTTCATCGCGGAGGAAGTCTTCCACCACTTGCTCGTAACGCGGATCGACTTCCAGAAAATCGGCCAGAACTCCCGCGGGGGCGTGTCCACCCTGCAAGGCGCCCGATTGAAACAGACGCCGCACCGATTCGGTGGAATATCCGTGCTCGGCGATGACGGCCTGAAGCGATCCTTTCTTCCCCAGCGCGGACGCGTATTCCGAGCGCAAGGAGTCCAGATAGCGCTTGGTTTCAGTCTCGTCCTGGCGCTTGCTTTCGATCGTCTGCCGAAGTTCCGCGATTTCGGAAGCCAGCCCACTGGCGCGTTGTACCACTGTTTCGAATTCCAGTTGCAGCTGTCCACGCTGTCCGCCGAACGCTTCGGACTGCGTCGCCGCAATCGCGATCTCGGCGCGAAGTCTCTGTTCCTCGCGATCGACTCCCGCCAGACGTTCCTGGCACTGCGTCAGCTGATTGCGAAGGTGGGAGGCTGTGCCGACCGCCTCGAGAATCGACGCCCGAGACGATTCCTGCTCAAGTTCCAATGCAGCCAGCACGACTGCCGCGTCGGTTGCTTCCTGCTGGCTCAGAGCGAGTTCCTGCTGCGCGGCGACCAGATCGGCCGCTGCCGAATCCAGCACTTGCTGGTGGCCGTCCCGCTCTTCCTCCAGTGACAGCAGACGACTCTTCGCCTGCGCCATTTCCGCTTCGGACGAAGCGGTACGGACAGTGAGCTCTTCGCAACGTTCTTCATTCGTCCGGCGGCGCGCGTGCCCGCGATCGACTTCGATAGCAATCTGGTTTAACCGTTCGCGATTCTGCCGCAGTTCGGTCTCGATGGAATATCCGCGCTGCGTGCGCTCGGAATGTTCTGTTTCGAGTTGCTGCACACTTTCTGCCTGGTGGCGGATCTCTTCGCCCAGTTGGTTGATCTGAGTATCGAGCGCAATACCCTCGTGATCCATCTGCGTGAACTTGCTGGCAAGCACGACGCGGAGCTTAGCGCGCATTTCGTCACGCAGGCGGGCGTAACGCTCGGCTTTGCTCGCCTGCCGTTTGAGCGAATTCATCTGGCGTGTGACTTCTTCGAAAATGTCATTGACGCGGTTCAGGTTTTGCTTCGCTTCTTCGAGCCGGGCTTCCGCCAGGCGCTTCTTGGTTTTGAACTTCGTAATTCCGGCGGCTTCTTCGATGACCGCGCGCCGGTCCGTCGGACGGCTGCTCAGAATCTGTCCGATGCGGCCCTGTTCGATGAGCGCGTACGATTCCGGTCCCAGGCCCGTTCCCATGAACAGTTCCTGAATATCGCGCAGCCGGCATAGCTTCCCATTCAACAAATATTCGCTATCGCCCGAGCGGAACAGGCGGCGTGTGACCATGATCTCGCCCGCGTGCGACTGCTGCTGGTTGAACTTGCGGCGGCGGATTTTCAGGACGACTTGTGGTCCGACAGCAGTTCCTTCGCTGGCTTCGGCCATGGGAACCGGCACGCCTTCCACTTCATCTGTTTTTCCCGGCTGCGCCTCTTCCACCGCCTCCTCGGTATCCGCGCTAGCCTGGGCGCGAAGTTCCGCATCATCCCAATCTTCTGCGCCGGTTGGGATATCGTTCTGAATATCAATCTGGGTCGGCTCGCTGGCATCGGGGCCGGCATAGACCTCGGGATCGATCAAGGTCAGCGACACTTCCGCCATACCTGTAGGATTGCGGTCGCGCGTGCCGGAGAAGATGACATCTTCCATGCGGGAACCGCGCAGTGACTTTGCCGACTGCTCGCCCAGCACCCAGGAGATCGCGTCGGCTATATTCGATTTCCCACAGCCATTAGGGCCGATGATGGCAGCGATCCCTTCGCCATGAAACTTCAGCTCAGTGCGATCGCAGAACGACTTGAATCCGAGGATTTGCAGCCTTTTGAGTTTGAGCAAAGCTCACTCCTTCGCGCGCGGACACTTCAATCTGCTGGCAACTGCTTTGGCTGGTGTACGCCGCCGTACTGTGCCGGACCCTGTTTACTATCCAGGTTCCCATGATTCTTTCCCAGTACGATGCTGTCCCGTGGCGCGGGGCAGCTATCACGGCTTTTGACCAACTCTAACGGCGAATGCGGGAAGGGTCAAGAAATAAAACACCATATATAGGGGTGCCTTCCCTCATACCGCCTTTAGTTGCACAGACATTGCAGCTTTGGCGCATGTTTAAGGGTGTGGGAAAAAGGAGGCGGGAATCGCGAGAGAGCAAATTCACTGTACGCCAGCCAGCGAGGAGGATCAAGGGCTGGAGGTACAGTTCAAGGCCTATGGCAGCGCAAACTCTTTGCGGTCGGCGAGGTCGAGGTCCGGATCGCCTACATTTGCTTCGGCAGCGCTGGAGCAGAAATTACCGAGCGGCCCCTGATAAACCTGTTTGCCGTTCCATACGATTCGAACCGAACCGGCTTGTGGAAACATCTCGGGCCTCAAGTGAAGGCGAAGCCTCGTCACTGCGTGGGAATGAATTTCAAGCCGGTTGTCCGGCTTGATCTCGGCGTTCACGTCAGCCACGTCCGATTTCTTTCCCAAAACTTCGATCCAATATTGCCGCGGAAAACCCAGGTCAGGCAGGCGCAGCGAAATTCGCTTGGGGAAGGGCTCGCGTATTTTGTCCTTCAAAAATGTCAGCGTCAGGCCGTCATCCGACTGGAGCGTGAGTTCGTGTTCTTTATCCGGCAGCAGCCGGAGTTGCGGCGCTACCCTCGGATGCATCCCAGAAAGGGCGTCAGAGGTGTCTTTCGAACAGGAGGCAGGGATACGCTCGTCCTTCTCGCCGTGCACGAACAGGAGGGGCAAGTTCGTCAGATTTGGCAGCATCTTCTGCACATCTTCGTTGCATTGCCCGGCGCCCATCAACGAAACCACGGCCGCAAAGCGCTGCGGCCAAAGTTGGGCCATGTAGAGCGAGCCTGTGCCTCCATTGCTGAAGCCCGCGATGTAGACGCGGTCGCGGTCCACGTTGAATTCGTGGAAAGTGTCGAGCAGGACTGTGTTCAGGCGCTGCGCCACCTCCGGCTTCCACCAATACTCTCCGGCCTGCGGATACATCACCAGGTAATTGGAGTTTGCAATAGCGTCGTTGGCGGTATTGACGCCATCCAGAGCCATTCCGGCGCCGCCGCTCAAGTAAACGAGCAGGGGCGTAGGGCGGTCCGCCCGGTATGTGACCGGAATGCGCAGAAAATACGGAACGCCGGGGCCGGGCTTTTCGGCTAGTGCGACTCGGAAGAGGGTGCCGACCTTGGTTTGGGTGGGCTTGGATGGAGACTGAAGCGGACAACTTCCGTGCGGGTTAGATGGCGAAGCCTTAAACATCTTCTCCGCAAAAATTCTGGTCTCTGAGTCTCCGATGTCGCTCAAGGCAGAGGCGGACAAAGGCGCCCCGCGATGGTAAGCGACTGCGAGAGCCAGGCGCTGGGTTGCAGTGTTGCCGGACTTCAGGGCTGCCGCCAAGTCGTCCTGAGTCAGAGGCAGAGACGGCGACAGTAGGACAGCCTCAAGAGCTCCCAACCGCGTTTCTGACTTTGCCAGCCAATTCGAGAGCGTTTCATTCTTGGAGATCGACTCCAATTCCATGTGGGCTTGCTCGTGGCTGGTTCCACCCGGCACTGCATAGGTTCCGTCCAATTCGATTTTTTCGATAATGCGGCTCTCCTGCAATGACCAGTAGGAAAGCGTGACCGATCCGTCGCTGGTGGTACCGCGTACGTGATCGCAATTCTTGCCGTGTACCAATTCTGACCCGACGAATTCAAATTCCATCCCGAGCAGGTTCATGGCGTGCCAGCGGTCTGTCTTGACCGCGCTTCGGGGCAATACTTCGATTTCATGCAAGGCAGGCAGAAGATGGCTGGAACTTTCCCGGACAATCTCCCATGAATATCGCGGCTCGCCAGAGGTTGTGAACTCCATGGCTTCGGAGAATTGCGCCGGTCGCGCCTTCATTCGCTTTTCAAAATTTGGACGCTCGCCTGCGAGTTTGTCTTTTCCCTTGATGCGGTAAACAAGGAGGTTGGCGCTGTCGCGATTGCGCTGGAATCCGGCGCTAAATATGCCTCCCTGCTCGCCTGCAATCAGGACCTGGGTATGAAAGTGGGCCTCCACCGCGGTCTGAGCTTCGTCGCTGCGGACCTCGCGGTGAAAGGTGTAGCTGTAGGTCAGACGATCCCCGGGATGTAAGTCGTAGCGCCATGCCACTGGCATCTGGGCGGTCGCGACAGAAGCGAGTGTGGCGATGGTCATGCCGAACGCGAGTCGTAGGGTCATGCGAAAGGACGTGGAGAATGCCTTGAAGCAGCGATCAACGATCACAGGAGTAGAGGTCCTTCGACTCCGCAACTGATGATAGTGGGTTTTGGTTTCAGCAATGCCACTCTACTTCTTGCGAGTTCATCGCAAGCCTGGTCGACCAGAGCGTCTGCTTTCTGCAGCGACTCGTCGATCCCGAACAGTGCAGGATAGGTAGTTTTTTCGGCGGCGGTGTCTTTACCAGCGGTCTTGCCCAGCTGCTCCGACGTCTGTGTGACATCGAGAACATCGTCCACAATTTGAAAAGCGAGCCCGACGGATCGGCCGAAGCTGCGCAATCGTTCGACCTGAGCGGAACTGGCTTCGGCGAATATGCCTCCGCTGACCACGCTGGCCGTGA
>QIAJ01000025.1 GCA_003225495.1 Acidobacteriota bacterium | reverse complement strand
ATGTCTGTGATCACGCTCACAACCAGTCAACCTGCCGCCAGACATAGCGGCCGCCGCCCCTTGCTTCTCATAATCTTTAATGCATGTCGCGTCAAACTTGTTCAACTTAGTGATGCGTGCGCGATTGCGCACCAAGGGCGGTACCACTAGCCGAGCCTGTGCGTCGTTCTCCGCACCAATGATGGCCCATCCACTGTGAATGCCGGCTTTGCATCCCCAGTCAAAATTCCAGAGATAGCCTTGCGCGTTTAGCACCTTGATCAAATCAAGGCATTCCGAGGCTGTGTGGGGCGTCTCGATGAGGTAGCGATCCATGTTGTCTCCTTTTGCGAAAGATTCATCCTGCCTCTCTAGTCATAATGCTTGGTCAAGCCCTCTCGGGCGGCACGCAACAGGCGCTTTTTGACACCTTACGCCTTTCCGAGCGACGTTCTCTCCAGCATCCCCGCTCAAGCGCGAGTTGCCATGACTTCCAGGTACTCTGCCTGAACGACTGTCAACTCGTCGCCCGCCCGATTATGCGCAGACCACAATTCTTCGAGTTCTTCGCGGAGCTGTCGGCCGTCACTTTCATTCAACGATCCAAACGCGCGATTGGTGGGCCCATAGTACTGACGAAAGAACTCCACCACTTCAGCGGGCGGAAAGGGGTACGTAAAGTCGTATAGGCGTCGCGTCATCCTAAGATCCGACACTCCGTGGCCCAACCTCTGCCGCACCACTGCTTCATCGCCCCACAGCACCGGAGCTGGCATCCCCGAGGGAGCGATGAACTTGGCGAAGGTTTTGAACATTTGTCCTACGAATCCTTCGCGGGTCCAATTCCCCATCGAAATGGTACCTCCAGGACTGCACACTCGCAGCAGCTCGCGCGCCACAACATCCGGTCGCGGAGCGAACATGGCTCCGACCAGACTCGTGACGACGTCGAAGCTGGCGTCTTCAAATGGGAGCGCTTCGGCATCGCCTTCTATGAATCGAGCGTTCAGTCCCTCCGCCTTGGCACGCGCCTTCGCACGCTCTATCAGGTTTGGCGCGATGTCTACGCCGGTAGCGTTAACTCCATCCCGCGCTGCCCATAGCGCCACCTGACCTGAGCCGCAGGCTACATCGAGCAGCTGGCATCCGGCGGGAATGTCGAGTTGTTCGTAGAAAACGCGTGCGCCTTGTTCCATGTAGCGCGAGAAGCGGTCGTAGTCTCCAGCCATCCAGGTTTCTTTCAGGCGCGACTTCAGACCATCGATTTCCACTGCGGTCGTAGTTGTGCTCATGTGTTTCCTCCGGTGTCGTTAGGTATTACTTCTTGCCTGCGGCAATGACCGTCGCTACGCTGCCTCGTGGCGTAAGAAACGCAAGGACAGCAGCGACAACAAGTAATGCCGGGACATCACCCCAAAGGTGTCCTATCTGCTCGGGGTTCGCCAAAGCTTGTGCAGCCATGATTCCTGCGTGCGCGACGCTCGACCACACCGTGAACCAGATAAGACTCAGGTTTGAGAGCGGGTTTCGGCTTGCAATCAACAGAAAAACACCCAAGATTGCGTAGACGCCAAGTATCATCTGCAGATAGTGGGGCAAGTGGTGTGACGGTCCCGAGTGCCACGACCAGCCGGACGGCCAGATCACGACCAAACTGTAGATCCCGACGATAAAGATCACGCCCACGGCTTACAGAGCGATTCGCAGGTACTTGATGCGAGCAGTATCAGCCATAATTTCCTCCTCGACGAGCCATTGATAGAATTTGGCTTCGTGCAAATCTTCTGATTCGACAGATAGGCGCTTTGATCTTGATCGTGAGTCTTCTTTTCTTGCTCGAGCATCAGTAGCACGGCATAGCTTTGCCGTGAGTCTTGCTGAGTTTGCTTGCAACCTTGTGTGGCGTAGGTGCGTATGGATGCACTTTCAGAGGTGTTGAAGGCCGTAAAGCTGGATAGCGCTTTCTTTTTCAACGCGGAGTTTTCTGCGCCTTGGTGCTTTCAGTCGCCCAACTCGTGCAAGCTGGCGCCCTATATCAATCAGTCCGCCGGGCACGTGATCGTTTACCACTTGTTGATCGAAGGCAGAGCGTATGGCCGGCTCGGAGATGAACGCCTTGAAATTCTTCCGGGGGATGTCCTTATCTTCCCTCACGGCGACCCGCACACTGTAGAGAGCGGCGTCTGTCGCCATCCCGTAAACGGCGAAGTGGAGCTGCAGCGGATATTCTCACAGCGTCTAAAGCTCTCTCGCGTTTCCGGTGGGGGAGAGGTTACACGGTTTATATGCGGCTATATGGCCTGCGGGGATTGCCAGCGATGTTCAAGGTGAACATTCGGGAGGACGATTCGGGACGCCGGCTTGAGAATTCAATCCGCTATTCGATCGCAAACCCTAAGGCAATCGGTGCTGGCGCTGAAGCTGTGCTGGCGAGGCTTTGCGAGACGTTGTTTATAGAAACCTTGAGACGCTACATGAGGCTTTTGCCCGCAGGACAGACTGGCTGGCTGGCGGGAGCACGGGATGCCGAGGTCGGAAGGGTGCTTGCGCTTATGCATCAACAGCCGGCAGTACCGTGGACAATCGCGACCCTCGCCCATGAAGTCGGTATCTCACGGGCCGTCCTGGCAGAGCGCTTTCGACAGTACCTCGGAGAGCCGCCGCTCGCATACCTCACGCGCTGGCGCTTGCAGCTAGGCGCCCAGATGCTTAGCTCAACAAGCCAAAGCGTCGCCCAAATTGCATCGAAAGTAGGGTACGACTCGGAATCGGCGTTTAATCGTGCGTTTAAGAGGACTTTCGGCAATCCACCTGCGCGCTATAGGAATGAAACAAGACCAAAACCGAACCGAAGCAAAAGAGCGCATGGATGAGGTCCAACTGGTTTATGGACAAAAAGTCGGCATAGGCCACACCACTTCTGAAGGGCTTCCCGGCGAGTTCACACCTGTGCTCTCGGAAACGGATTTAGATGAGGGAAAATCAGTTCGTGCCGAGCATAATGGAACGCCGATCCTGCTAGTTCGCCGTGGCTCGCAGATATATGCCCTTGCTGAGACACGCTCGCACCTCGGTGGTCCGTTATCTGAAGGCAAGCTTGACGGATACGTCATCCAGTTTCCATTCGAGATGGTCACGTGGTTGACGGTCCCGCCGTGCATCCTCAACCGTGCCTGGAAGCTCGAGTTCAGAACGGTCAGATTGAAGTGCGGAAAGCAATTGCCCATTCCGACGGCATACCTAAGTCAGGCTGGGAAAAAGCCGAAAGCGCAAACGGGCGGCGACGGAAAGCAAATCTTCACACCGGCACATAGAAGCGCGGCGATTATGCCACTTAGCGTCGTTGGCGCATTTGTAGACACGTCGGGGCCGAATGAAGCTTCGGCTCAGTTGGTCTTCAGAAGGCAAGCGGGATCGGTAGCAAGCAGGTCGACCTGATTTGCCTCGAGGCGGCCTACGCAAAGGTGCGCAGGCGCGGGAGCCTTCCTGGGGGAGGAGGAAGGGGCATCGGTCTCTGCAGCTTTCTCTGAACCTCGGTGCGTGAGGGCGTACAGGACCAACTCGACGCGCTTGGAGACGCCTAGCTTGTCGTAGGTGCGCAGCAGAGACTTTTTGACGGTATTCTCTTTAATACCGAGCTGCTCGCCGATCTCGCGATTGCCGATGCCTTCCGCGACCAGATTAACAACTTGCTCCTCCCGCGGCGTGAGCAGGTCCTCTCCTTTGGCATTGATGACGCGGGTGCCAGGGGCGGAACTCAGAGCCTCGATGACATATCCCATCTGCTCGGTATTGGCCCAATATTGACCCTGTTGCACAACCGTGATGCAACGGCAAAGCGCTCGAAACGGCTGAGAAGCACGGCAGAAAAGCCCACGTACTCCGGCGCGCATCGCGTTCACGACAAGATTGCGATCATAGCTGTCCAAAAGAAGTACGAGACCCAAACGGGGATGATTTGCATGCACGGTGCGAAGCGTTTCAATCAAGTGATCGTGATCTGAGGGTCCATCGCCAAGAAGGAGAATATCGACCTGAGTGGAGCGCAAAGCCTGAAGGCAATCGGAGACTTCGCTTCCACAGCAACTAACTCGCAACNNAGGACGCGGATGACAACGCGACTCGCACCGGAAGGAACTGACATAAATCCTCCTCCAGGAGCAAGCCTCAGGGGTAGGGCAGAACTTATTGTAGGCTGGACGTGCTGTAGCTGCGGTAAATTCTGAGTAAAGGACGTAAACTGTGTTCCCACATTGGAACGCTCCGCCTAGGTCGAACAATTCGAGATGTAAACGGTAGTATGTAAGCACTAGTACGTGCGAGCGGCTCGGCACGGACAATCATCGCAAGCTCATGAATCTCACGTAGATCTCATTTGCGGAGTCGAATGCCCCGCTCTTAGCACTCTGCTTTTTCGATCACTCTCCCGTGTCCACTTTCGGAGACCGCCAAGGCCTTCGAAGGAAGACATCATTTTCAGTGCGGCGCCACCTTCCACCCTCCACCAGTTGGGAGTCTACGCAAGAACCCAATGCTTGTTCGGAGACGAACTTTGTTGGTCTTGTGAGCTTCGCCCTATGTCGTTAGGTTGAAGCGAACGAATTTTGTCCGTGGGCGTGAACCGTGGACCAACGACAAAACAAACGCTATCGATTGAAAGCATCCGTGACGTTTTCCTGGCAACAAGCCGACGGCAGCATGATGCGTGGCGAAGGTCATACACGTGACATTAGTCCTAGCGGAGTATTCGTGCTGACAAGCGATCGATTAATGTCAGGAACCGCGGTGAAGCTGGAGGTTGTTCTGCCTTCGCTGCACGAAGAGAAAACGGGTGCATCCTTGCGAACGCAAGGACACTTGGTGCGTTCGGAAGAAGTCGGCTTCGCGGCTGTGGCCGACATGGGCTTTCGCATGCGTTTTAACCAGAACTCTTCCATGGAGCAGTCGTTTGACAAGGGGCGGGCCAACGGCAGACTGGACTCGACTGGCGAAGAAGCGAGTGCTGAGAAAACGGTGGTTCGGCGAAGCAGTTCTAATCCGCGTTTTTGGATTTAAGTAGAAGTTTTGCAAGGGTTTGGAAGAAAAGAGACCTCGAAGTGACGGGGCGAAGCTGTATCCGGAGTCATTCCCGAAGTGCAATGGTACGCGGGCTACACGGCAGCCAGGCATGAAAAACGGGTTGCCGAACATTTTACGCAACGCGGGTTAGAACACTTTCTTCCGCTGTACGAGACGATTCATCGCTGGAACAACGGGCGTCATCGGGTGCAGCTGCCGCTTTTTCCGAGTTACATTTTTGTGCGCATTGCCCTGCAAGAAAAGCTGCGGGTTCTCGAAGTGCCGGGTTTCGTACGCCTTGTCGGATTCAACAGTTTGCCCTGCGCATTACCTGAATCCGATATCAACAAGATGAAGGAAGCGCTGAGTCGCGGAGTACTGGCTGAGCCATATCCGTATCTCACGGCGGGAACGCGAGTAGAGATCCGCAACGGCCCACTCCAAGGCATGACAGGAATTTTGTTGCGCCGACAGAACAAGTGCCGCTTGGTGATTTCGATCGATCTTATCATGCGCTCGATGATCGTGGAGGTTGAGGCCGGAGACGTAGTCCCGATACGAAAGTCGGCTTTCAGCGTCGGGGAAAACGCAGCGGGAGGCAAGACAACCGATCAGCAGGCTCAAGTTTGAGCTTGCGAAACGAGAGTGCTGCCATGAATAAAATTCTGCGAGTTGTATCAGTGGGAATTGTTGTCCTCGGTTGCGCGCTGGGCGCACTGAGCCAAGCTGACCCGAAAACCGAAAACAAGCTGACAGCTAGCAAGTCTACCGGTGCAGCCGAAAAGCCGATCAATACGGTCCTGCCAGCAGCCTTCGTGGTGAGTGAAGAGTTTGTCATCGGGACTGGCGACGTCCTGGCCGTCAATGTCTGGAAAGAGACGGAAGTCTCGCGGGTTGTTCCGGTGCGTTCCGACGGACGGATTTCTCTTCCGCTGGTGGGCGAACTGCAGGCGGGTGGGCGCACTCCGAAACAGCTGGAGAGCGAAATCACAACGAAATTGAAGGACTACGTTTCCGAGCCGGAAGTCACCGTGATCGTACAAGAGATCAAGAGCCAGAAGTTCAATGTGCTTGGCATGGTGATGAAGCCAGGATCGTACGTACTCACCAATCCGACGACAATTCTCGACGCAATCGCGCTGGCTGGCGGTTTTCGTGATTTTGCAAAACAGAAAGAGGTTTATGTGCTGCGGCGCACCCCGGATGGCAAGCAGGCCCGCCTGCCCTTCAACTACAAAGACGTGGTTAAAGGGCACAATTCGGCACAGAACATAGCGCTGCAGTCGAACGACACCATCGTCGTTCCCTGAGGTGGGATGTGAAACGCCAGATCATCTTTATCGTAGTCTCGGCAGTCCTTCTGCTGACCTTCGGTTGGACGCAGGACGGGCATACGGTTCCGGCCTCAGCTGTGGAGCTGCCTTATACCCAGGTGCTGACACCACCCATGCCGGTGAACAGCGTGCAGATGCCGCTCACGTTCTCATCGGATGGCGAACGCAGCAATGTTCTGACTGGAGAGATCCAGATCGGGTCTGGATACAACGACAATGCGCTCGTCACACCCACAGATCATTTAAGCAATGTCAGTGTCGCGATCGTCCCCAGGATTGAGCTCCGTCAGGACCGTCAGCGCTGGAGTCTGGATTTCGCTTATAGCCCGGGAATCACGATCAATCAGAACTTGGGTGAACAAAACCAATTCGCTCACAGCCTTAGCTTTTCGAGCAACTACCGTCTCAGCCCGCACGTAAATTTGCAGGTACGCGACAATTTCGCAAAGACCAACAATCTCTTTGCGGGGCTCTTCGGCAACACGGCTGGACCCGGGCCCTTGCAGCAGTCCAA
>QIAJ01000150.1 GCA_003225495.1 Acidobacteriota bacterium | reverse complement strand
TCAACATTCGCTGCCTGGACCGTATCCATCGCGGCACGCCATGGCAGACGCTATATTTCGATCGCGCTGCGACTCCGGCGAGCGATTGGGCTCGTGTGTCCTTGGACCCCTTCTCGCATCCGACGAATGATTGGAAGATCATCGAGTACCTGCGCAGTCAATTGCAGTACGAGGAAACTGCGGCACCGACACGCGTGTTGAACAACACAGTCGTGGGAAATGACGGTGGCGGGCTATTCGTGGCGACAAATGCGCACGCGACGGTTATGAACAATGCAGTCGCGTACAACTCGTCCGGGCTGGTGAGCGAAGGGAGTGCGACTGTTGAGTTCAGTCGTAATTGCACGTTTGCGAATTGGACGGATAACACTGCGGACGTTTCGGCCGCCCCGCAGTTCCTCAATGATTTCTCTTTAATCGCCACATCGCCGCTGATCGATGCCGGCGACAATTCAGCATTAGCATGGATCGAGCGAGACGTGCTCGGTGCCGGGTTGGATATTGGCGCTTTGGAGTTCGGACCGGATGGTGTGCCCGCCTTCGCCCCAACCCAAACGGGCCAATTCGATTACCATTTTGAACTGCGGGCTTACCCAGGGCAGAATTACGTAGTCGAAGCTTCTACCAACTTGACTGACTGGGTTCCCGTTAGCACAAATGTCGCGGAAATCGGGAGTGTGCTGTTTACTGATGTGGTCGGCACGAATTATCCGCACCGCTTCTATCGCGCAACAACCGCAAAGTAGAGAACCACCCCAATTGAGGGGGTTTCTAGCGGGCCTTAGGTTGATGCGTAAACGAGAGGAGTATCTATGAGATTACAAACTATATTCGCATTAGGTGTCGCAATCGGGTTGGCATCGACCCCTGCGTTCGCCGATCATCAAAAGGGCAAATTCCAGTCGACGCAGCAAAGCGTGCGCGTGGGGCAATTCCTGGGCGCAACGGTGGTGGACCAAACTGGGCAACGGATTGGTCAACTGAAGGACATTGTGTTGCAGCCGCAAAGCGGCAAGGCTGATCTGGCGATCATTTCGCTGGATATGCCGAGTTCGCCTGACAAGTTGACGGCGGTGCCGTGGCAGTTGATCACGGTGACCGACCCGAATCGCCTGGCGATCAATACGGACCGCGCGAAGCTGATGTCGGCGACGACCTTCGAGTCGACGCGTTGGCCTGAATTCGACACCGCTTACAATCAGCGGGTGTATACGTATTACGGCCTGACGTATCCGGTGGCGGTGGGCGCTCCGGGTTACGCCGAAGGTGTATATTACGGCGAAGCCAAAGGCCCCGTGGTGACGACGAAAGAAAATGAACCGTTCCGTCGTCCGCAGCCCGATGGCAAGGACACCTTCCAGGAACTGAATAAGAGCCCGGAACGCTACAACAACAATCCGCCGAACTACTAAAACGGAGTAAATAATTAACTGAAACAAAGCCTCGGGCAACCGGGGCTTTTTTGTTTTTATGAAGACCGATGTTTTTGCTGCGCGGCGTGCTGCTGAAATTGTTTTTCCTCACCGGGGCCACTGCCTTGGGGTTTCAATTGGTCTGGGCACGGATGCTCGCGAACAGTCTTGGCCACGAAATGCGCGCAGTGCTCGCGGTCGTCAGCGCGTTCATGGGTGGCATGGCGATTGGCGCATGGTGGCTGGGCGAACGCATCCGGCGCAGTCCTTACCCGGGCCGCTGGTACGCTGGTCTGGAGGCGTTCGTCGGTATTTGGGCGGTCCTTGTTGTGCCAAAGAACCCGTTGCTCTTGCTGCCGGCGACTATCGCGATGGGCGCGAGCTTTCCGGCGATGGAACGCTTCATTCGCCCGGTTGCAATCCGCGAAGAGCATATTCGGGCAACAGCATGGCAGGCGGGCACATTGGCGCACTCTATGGCGTTAACACGCTTGGCGCAGTCGCCGGGATCATCCTGACGGTGTGGTACCTACTGCCTGCACTCGGGCTGCGCGCGAGTTCTATCACGTTGGGAGCAGTGAACATCGGCGTGGCTGCGATCGGCTGGATGTTATCGCGGCGAACCAGCCCGGCCGAGGACGATCGGGCGCCTGCGAGCCGCCGCCTGATGGTTACCCTGACGATTACGGGGTTTCTAGCCATCGGGTTCGAAATACTGGGCGTGCGCGTCCTGTCACAAGTGATGGAGAACACGATTTACAGCTTCGCATCGGCGCTTGCGATCTACCTCCTTGGCATTTCGATTGGGGCAGCGTTGTATCACCGCTCCGGCCGTGAACAATGGCTGGATCATCTTCTTGGCCTTGCGGCCATCGCGTGTCTGGGCGGCATCTTCATCCTCGCTCGTGCCCAAGCTATTTACAGCAGCTTCCGTGCGGCATTCGGCGACTCCACTCAAGGTGTCGCTGCGGCCGAAATGCTGCTGGCCGCTTGCATCTTTCTGCCCGCGACTGTGCTTATGGGCGCCATCTTTAGCCTGCTGATTCAACGGCAAACGACCGAACTCCCCAGGCTCCTCGCCGTGAATACCCTGGGAAGTGCGCTCGCGCCCTTTGCGTTCGGTGTCTTTCTGTTGCCGGTGATCGGCAGCAAGTGGGCTTTGGTCCTCGTGGGTCTCACTTATTTAACCCTCCTCAGTCGACGGCGATTACTGCTTCCGATCATCGCCGTTACGCTGGCGGCTTTCTCACCGAGCCTGCGCCTGGTTCAACTGCCATCGGGCGGAACCCTCGCCGACTATCGCGAAGGCGTTTTAGCGTCCCTTGCGGTCGTTCGCGATGAAGACGGCAATCGCACATTGAAAGTGAACAACCGCTTTCAAATGGGCGGAACATCCGCGGCATCAACCGAGTACCGTGAGGCCCACCTGCCGCTGCTTCTGCATGACAATCCGCGTCGGGCGTTGTTTTTGGGCACAGGCACCGGCATCACGTTCGGCGCCGCCACACTTTACCCCGGCCTCCAGGCGGATGGCGTGGAACTTCTGCCGGAGGTTGTTGAGGTGATGGGCTACTTCAAGCCGGAAAATTTCATGGATGAATACGACGACCGGCTGCGCATACACGTTGCGGACGCACGGCGATTCGTCACGACTACGACGAACCGCTACGACGTCATCATCGCCGACCTTTTTCATCCTGCCCGCGACGGGGCCGGCACGCTTTATACGAAGGAGCATTTCACCGCGATTCGCGCGCGCCTAAACGAGGGCGGAATTTTCTGTCAGTGGCTGCCCTTGCATCAAATGGATGATCAGACGCTGCGTGCTGTGACGCGGACATTTTTGGAAGTTTTTCCGAGCACCCGCGCCTATTTGCTGCATTGGAGCATTGACGTGCCCGTGCTCGGATTGTTCGGAACGGATCAGTGGCCTCAGTATACGAATGGATGGGTTGAGGCGCGGGGGAGTTCGTTGCAAAACCACCTGAAGCGCCTCGGCATAGCCGACTCGGCTCGCGTATTTGGCAACTTCGTTGCGGGCGCAGATGCGTTGCGCAGATTTGCAGGGTACGCGCCGATTAACACCGACGAGCATCAGGTTGTCACGTACGCGGCACCGCGGTTTTCCTATCAGCGCAACGCAACACCTTACGGGCGTCTGCTTACCGTTTTGGAGGTCGAAGCGCCACCGAGCGATTTCATCAGAGCTCGCAACGTCTACCTGAAAGGCCTGGTTGAGGAGAGCGAAGGCCGCATAACTCAGGCGATTGAATATTATATCGAGAGTGCGCGGATCAGCGATGAGTTTACGGCCGGTTACGCGCGCTGCATAAGCTTAGCGTCTTTGAAGGCCAAGGATCACCCGCAGGGTGCGCGCGTGTTGCTGGAGCGGTTGATTGAAGCGCAACCACGGGAAAAACTCGCCCGCGACCTGCTGGAACGCTTGTTTCCAGCGACGCAGAAGTGATATGCTGAAGCCTTGAGCGTTCGGAAATTAATATTGGCTCTCTGCCTGGCGGCAGTATTTGCGGCACAAAGTGCGACTCTGAATTGGGAGCAGCACAAGGGATATCGCGCGGCCGCACTCAACGTGCCGGCGAATGGGCATACGGGCTTTACGCT
>QIAJ01000148.1 GCA_003225495.1 Acidobacteriota bacterium | reverse complement strand
AGTATCCGGGATGGGACGGCTCGGCAACATACGGATCGCCGCGGCCATGACTCGGCGGACGAACTCGTCGCCATCGATGGCGAGTCCAGCACGGCGAAGTGGTGTGACGTCGACGCTCATGACTTGCTCCCTCTCGGGTAGTTTTGCACAAAACCGCACGACGTGCGCGAATGTGCGGATCAGGCGAGTTCATCGGGGGCGCCAGTAGTGGATACGAGAGCGCACGGCTTTGTGGCACCGACGGCTTCCAGCAAGGCCGAGGCGAAGACGGCCTGGCCATCCGCTCGAGGCCCGAGTTCGGCGACATCTTTGATGTCGTCGGGTAACGCCACGGGGATCGCGACTGGACCGAGGGCATCCATCAGGCGCATGATTGCCTCGAGGCCAGCGTCGTCTTGATCGAGGACCAGGTAAACGCGCTGGAAACCGCGCAGTAGTTCGAGGATGTCCGGGCGAGCGTGCGTGCCGAGGAGGGCCACCGCGGGATAGCCCCAACGGCGCAGGGTGAGCCAGTCGAAGACTCCCTCCGTCGCGATCACCGAGGGCGAGGCGGCAACCTGTTGCAGACCCATGAGTGGCTTCGATCCCGGAAGTCCGAGGTCACTTCGGCGGCGGGTCCGTCGCGTTGGGCTGGACGGCTGATTCGAGAAGCCGGCCAACGAGCCACACCGGCTGCTGGCCGCGGAGGTCGGGGATGACGATACGGCAAGCCAGGAACTCGTGACCGTTGCGGCCCAGCAGGCCGACGCGCAGCGCTGGCTCGGGCCCGAGCCGTCGCCAGGACAGATAGAGATGAGCTCGTCGCCGGCGGCGTAGCCAAGTTGGCAGGCGTCGATAGTGGCGTGATCGATTCCCCGGCCGGTGAGGTAGGCCATGGCGGTGGGATCGGAAAGCAGCCGCTGGTGGTACAGCGTGGTTGCCGCCTGCAGGACGACCACTTCCCGTGGGTCGCGCTCCTCCAGGAGCCGGGGCGGGGCTGGCTGGCCGGGCGCTGCGAGCGCGCATGGCTCCCCGTGGACACCGGCTTCAAGGCGCTCGACGGCCTGGCGAAAGTCGACCTGTTCGACTAGCTAGCTGGACCCAACAGATGACGTCGCCGCCGACCGAGCACCTGAAGCAGTACCAACTCATCGAGGCCGGCCGTAGGGTAGGCTGCTAGCGAGGTCCGGATGATCCGGCCTTTTCCAACAGCCCCCCTCCGAACCGGACGTGCACGTTTACGTGCATCCGGCTCTCCAGTGTCTGCAATCCGCTAAGGGGCTGGTTTCTCCGCTTGTGATGATTCCAGATAATTACCGACGGTTCCAATGCTCGTTGAATGGATCAGCTTGCGGAAAATCTCAGCAAGCTGATCGTCATCATGCGAGTTATTGATCACCATCAAGTGCATTACCAACCTAGCGACTATCTTGAACATCCATTGTGATGACCCAACCTGATCTTTGACTGCCCGGTCAAATCGAAGCACGCCTCCGCCAAGGGCCAAGCTCGGCACTTCGGCGGCTGCGGCTTCGATTACTGCGTCGGCGAATTGCCGACTCAGCCAGACATTGGTGAAGTTCGGGTAGAGCGGCATGGCCCAGGGTGCTGAGGGCCCTGGAGACCCTGCTACTGCAGCCTCAATCTTTAGCTCTTGGGTTTCGTTGGGAGCAAAGCTCCCGCCGAGAAGAGCGTAGGTCGATGGCCCGCAGTTGGGGCGCACCAGTTCGACTACCACTCGCTTGCCAGCGAGGGGGGAAGTCCCTACTCGGCTTAGCACGGTCCGAGATAGCACCGCCTCAGCCGGGTACTGTGCTTCGGGCAGGTCTCCAAACCAAACCCGAGCTGTGCGCGTGGTCCCAAGTGCTGCGTCCAGTTTCAGGGTATGCAAGATTGTCGGTGGTTTGGAATCACACACGAGGGAGGGCCTCAGCCCTATTGTGCCGCAGTGGACGTCCATGTTGGATATCCACGTGGCACTTGTGGCAAGCGACCAGGGTCTTGCGCTGGCGGGCCGCCATGAGGCAGACCCACTCGGGCCGGGGACCCTGCCCTTCGCGCTGGAGGTCCTTCAGGGCTCGAACGTGGTGCACCTCGATTTGCTCCTGTGAGCCACAGAGCTCGCAGGTCTCGGCGAGGAAACGTTCGAGAAGTTCCGTTCGGGTATTCCAGACGCGTTTGGGCCGGTCGTCAAGAACTGCCTGCTTCTCCCTGGCGAGGGAGATGCCACCCCAATGCGCTACCAGTGGGAGCCTACCTTCACCACGTTCGACTACGACGTGGAGCCGTGTGTGCGGTCCCGTGGCCGTGTTGATCGTAGTGCCGAAGCGTCGATAGACCTGGTGGACGCGGATGCGCAATTTTGCAGCCAGCGTCTTGGTCAGCGACGTTTCCATGACCCATTTGAGTCTGGCAAGCCAGCCGACGTTGTCGGCCATCTGGTAGTAAGCCGCGACTCCCCGGAAGATCGATTGGTACTGTGCAACGATGCTGAACACGCTGTCGTTGCGAGTTATCCATTTCCCAACCGGTTTGCCGCGTTGCATGTAGGTAGCGCATTTACCACGGATAACGTCCATTGGAACCCGCAGTCCGATGGTGCCATTGAGGCTCCGGAGACCACGGTGGTCGAGCCGACGGTTGTTGTGCTTCACAATGACCTCGTAACCGAGGAATCGTGCTGCACTTGACCGCGCATGCGTGATCAACGTCTTGTCCTCTGAGAGTTCCAGCTTGAGGGTCTCGCGCAGGAACCGGTCGAGTTCATTCTTGATCAAGTCTGCTTCGGCTCTCGGCCCAATGAACCCGAGCAGGAAGTCATCGGCATATCGCACATAGCGTGGGCGTCGATATCTTGGATCGTTCGGGTCACCGTAGGGAAGTTGCTGCATGGAGAATCGCATTTGGCGAGCTTCCCGTCGATGGCCTTGATGATCCAGGCGATACATACGCCGTTGCAAGTGGCGGTGTGCCGAGTTGCGGCTTCGCTGCTCACCGCGGGTATTTGCTGGAATCAGCCTCTGTTCGACAAATCTGTCCAACCGATCGAGGTAGATGTTTGCCAGGAGCGGACTCGCAACGCCACCCTGCGGGGCTCCGCTGAGTGTCGCGTTGAACCGCCATTCTTCTAGATATCCGGCTTGGAGCATCTCTCGGATGAGCCGCAGGAAGCGACCATCGTCGATGTGCCGATCAACCACGTTGTTCCTGTCCAGGTCCGCACATCCACTAACGCGGTATGGCACCCTCTGCCTTTCCGAAAACCGTGGGAATGGGCGGAGAACTGCGGTTCATAGTAGGCGTCCAGAATGAGCCGGATCACCTCTTGAAGCAGTTTATCCGACCAGGTTGGGATGCCGAGCGGGCGCTTCTTCCCATTTGTTTTGGGAATATACGTCCGTCGTGCAGGCGTCCACCGATACCGTTCGAAGCGCAGTGCTTCGATGATGGTGTCGATTCGCGCCAATGTCATCCCATCCGCAGTCTCCGGTGTGGCGCCGGGGGTGAGCGCACCGCGATTTGAGGCGATGCGGCCATAGGCGACCAGGTACAGCGTCGGATTGAACAACAGTCGATAGATGCGCTCCAGCGGCAGCCTTTGTCTGCCACGTTCGCGGATGACGCTCAAAACAGTTTCGGCGTTGCGCATCACACGCACCTCCTTGTTAGAGTCGTCGAAGACACCTGCCTCCCTTCGCCATGTGCCGGGCTTTCCCCGGCTCGGACTACTATGGAGGCTCCGTCGCCATAGGGCTCGCACCCCTTAGGCGATCCCGCATTCCTCAGGTGCTAGTTGAAATAGCGTGGTTGTAGGTGCCCTGCCTGTTCCCATGAGTGGCCTCGTTGGCCACCGCCCACCGGTCAGAAGATTCCGGCGCCACGTCTACCTGCGCCGTATACCAGTGGCCCCGCACAAGAGGCGTTGTGGTCGGGGGATGACCTTGTTACATCGCTGAGAACTGGGGTTTGAGCAATCAGGCTCTCACCATGCCACGCGGGTCTTGCAGGACCGGACCGCAAACGCCTTCAGGTCCGTCCCACTTCGGCGGCATGCTGTTGTCCCCTTTGACTTTCGTCGCCAGGTAAGCCGCTGACCCAGGAGTTATTTTCTTCTGAACTCCTCCTCTCTAGGAGAGGTAACTAGCGCCTAGTGATGCGGCGCACAGACGTGCAGGTTTGGCCGGCCCTGATCGTGGTGGAGCGGGCATCGACCGACCAG
>QIAJ01000147.1 GCA_003225495.1 Acidobacteriota bacterium | reverse complement strand
CCGATGTGCAATTTCGCTCTATTGGAAAGAATGGACACCGGGGATCGCAACCGGCACGGTCCGTTTTAGCCGGGCTGCCCGCTGAATTTCGTGTTCGGAAAACCTGCAGAATCCCGCGCTACTAAACTATTGACCTACAACGACCAAAATGTCACGTCAGTCTGTTCCGAAAAGAACTGATTTGTGAACACGACCTCGACGGGATTGAACAACCTCTGGATCCGTTAAGCTGTGGATCTATTTCTGCAATGCGCCGGCTTATCGGCAATGGCCGTCGGGGGTGCCTCAAAACAACGCCGCGCGAATCGAGATTTATTACCAAGATGAGAGAATGCTGGGCCTCTGCGTGCACATCACAACGTCTTACGGTAATGCACACAGCGGTCCACCACCTCGTACCCCAGCGCCTCATGCACGCGTTGGGACACTTCATTGTCAACCCAGGTATCCGATGCCATCTCAACGCACTCCTGGGTGCGTGCCCATTCTTCTGCCACGGCCAAGAGTTTCCTTCCTATTCCCCGGTGTCGATAGTTCTCAGCAACGTACCAACCCTCGATATAGCCCACAGGGCGCGATGGGTTGCAGCCGTCCGCGTGTGAACGCAAATCGATTTCCAGGAAACCAGCTAATATTCGATCACTCGCCTCGGCGACCAAAATGATGAGCGGCATCGTTACAGGAGCCTTGCCTTCGAGAATTTGTGTAAGCTCTCGAGCATGTTCCTCGGCAGAAGACTTAGGCCATAGGGCCTCGCGCAAGCGTACCAGTTGGTCGCGATCCGACAGCTGAGCGAGCCTGACGCAAATATCCGACACCGAGCAATCGTAACCGAACTGGATGCCCTGCACCATTAGTCAGCATCGCCGAAGTCACGCAGGATCCAAGTCCTATAAATGCTTGCCGGAGAATTTGGCACACACGTTAAACTTAAGCACTCAGAGAACTTCAGCAAAGCCTCTACTCGTGACGCTTAATCAGCGGCGACGTCTCTGTGGCTCGCACACTCGCACGGCAAGCGGAGTAAGGAGGAAGGTCCGGACAAGGCGTTAGACCTCGCACAGCATATCGTAGAGAAGTACGACGAAGAGACACCTGCCGCAACTTAATCCGCGTCTTTGCGCAGCTTTTTTCGGGCACGCTTTCGCGCCAAGGCTTGTTTCACCCGGCGCTTCGCGCCCGGCTTCAGGTAGAAGGAGTGACGCTTCACTTCCTTGATGATGTCTTCCGTCTGAACCTTGCGCTTGAAACGACGTAGCGCGTTTTCTATCGACTCGCCTTCTTGCAGTCGAACTTCTGCCAAACTCATCACCCCCAAAATCAGTCCCAATCGGACATATTCGAGCTTACTCCCTTTGTGGCACGCGCAGTCGAACTGATGGCTGAACAATGCGCATAAAGTGACTATGGAGGACTGTTCCCTTTAACTTCAATCCGCTTCGCACCGGGAATTGGTCTAACAATCGGCTTCCCGTCACCGGGGAGCTCCCCCAGTCCAGAACGTGGGCACCTGTCCCGTTTGGGCTCTTGTACGAACTGGCACACTGCCAGGCGCCAAAAAAGAGCAGGAGGCTCTTTCGAGCCTCCCGAAAAATCCACGCATGTCGCAAGCTAGAACGTAACCTTTGCGACAAGGGCAAGAGTACGAGCGTTGCTTGCAAATACCGAAAATGGATTGTTGAACTGTGCATTGCCGGGTCTGGTGTAGGACTGGAATCCGGCACCGGCGGAACCGAACCCGGTCACGTCGTTAACCCCCAGCCCGGCCCCAGGGAAGCTGCTGGGAATGAGTTGGGGATGATTCAACAGATTGGAGAACTGGGCTCCGAACCGGAACTTCAACCTCTCGGTAATGTTCAGATCCTTGTTGATGCCCAGGTCGAAGTTATTCGTGGGACGGGTGGCGAGAATATTGCGTCCGCTGTTGGCGAACGCGCCTGCACCCGCTGTGATGTACTGGGCATTGGGATTGACAGCAAGGTACGCAACCACCGGCCCGGCGCCGTTGGCACTGCAATCGGCGACGGTTCTGCACAGCGGGGTAACATCGCTGCCAATGCCTCGAGAGCCGCCGGGATTGAGGATGACACGGTCGCCGGCATTATCGATGTTGAGGTTAGAATCCACACCGGATTGTGGAGTCACCCATTCCGGGGACTCGTAAGTGTAGACGGGACTGAATTGCCAATTCCCGAGCACATTCTTCTGGAGCCAGTTTCCGCCCTTAAAAAACGGCAAATCGTACACAGCCGCTATTGTCAGGCGGTGAGTCCGGGACAACGCCGAGACCGACCGTTCCCCCGCAATATTCTGGAAGTCCTGCGCACGACGCGGCGTCAGATCGGTCGAGTGGAAGTCAGCCGTGCTGTTGTCGATGGTCCGACTCCAGGTGTAAGACGCCTGGAAGGTCGAACCATTGCTTAGCCTGTGAGTCAGACTGCTTTGCAATCCATGATAGATCGATGAGCCGAGAGGAAGGAAGGCAGTCAACAGGTTGTTGTTGAAAGCACAAACGGTCGGGCAACCGCCCGCATCCGCGTTGAAAATATCCGGGATCGGGTTGTTGCCGAGGTCGTTGAGTGACAAAGGAAGCGCATCCAGTGCCGCCTGGCCGGGGTTCTGCAGAAAGGTCGGCAGAGAATGTGTCGCGGTTACATCCGACTGCAGGTTGACGATGTCCTGAAAACTGAGGTGGACACCGTGAGTTCCGACGTAGTTGACCTCTGCCGTGTAGTTCTTGCCAAACGAGTGCTGGATACCGAAGTTCCAGTTGACGGAATAAGGATCGTGTACGTGCGGCGGAATCCAGTTCGCGGTGTTGGCAATTGCGTCTGCCCGATCGAGAACTGTGACGCCGCTACCGCCACCGGAAAGACCGCCACCTCCAAGAAATCCGGCGGTGATGTCCTTGGGATTGGTACTGGTGGTCGCGCCGACTTGCGGAGGCACGGCAAGAATACCAATGTTGTCGTACAGCGTGTCGTACGCCATGCCGAAGCCACCGCGAATCGATGTACTGCCACTCGTTCCCGGTGAATAAGCGAAGCCAACCCGCGGCGCATAGTTGTTTTTTGGCGCCGCCGGCTTATTGAAAACCAGTGGCGCGCCGAGAGCCTGCGGCACGCGGATGCTGGGAGTGTTCGCGATCGCATTGAGAACCTGCCGGTCTTCTCCCAGAGGCGTGGTGGTGTATTCGTAGCGCAAACCGGCACTGAGGGTCAGGTGCGAGTTGACCTTAAACGTATCGTTCACAAACCAGTAGACCGCTTTCTGATTCCCGTAGTACGTGGTCGATCCCGAACTCCTCTGGCCAAAGGCATCGGGCGAGAAGTCTTCCAGGAAAAGTTGACTATTGTGCCATTGATAGTCTCCGCGTGAACGCTGGGTAAACGCCTGCGGCGAGATGTACCAGCGGTACTCGCCCCCGAACTTCAGACTGTGCTTGCCCTTTACCCAGCTGACGTTATCTACGAACTGATAAAAATTCTGGATCGCAAACTGTGGCGCATTGGGATCGGGTCCAATGTTCAGACCTCCCCCCAGGTCGAACAGGGTGACATTGGGAAAAGCGTCGAGGCCGGGATAGGGAGTATTCGGAGCTGTAAACGTCTGGTTGTTTCGGTTAAAGCCCACCCGGAATTCATTCGAAATCTGGGGAGTGAAGGCGTGGAATTCGCTGATGTTGATCAGGTAATTGCGGGTTGGTTGCGGCGCATAGAAAGCGGGCAGTTGCGCCGCGGTATCGATGTTGTCGATCTTGTTCCAAATGAAACGTCCGCGTAATTGATCGGTGCTCGAGATATTGAAGTCAACACTCTGAACGAAGTTCTGATAGTTGACGAAGGAAGGCGGCACGATGGAGATGTTGCCGACCTCAATTGTGCCCGCAGCGCAACTGCCATTCGCGGGCGCGCTGAAATTGCTAAAGTTGCCGCCCCCTTCATTACTGGGCAAGTTGCCGTCGAACTGGATACACCCATTCGCGACTGAAGCGACTGGCACAAAATTCTGGAAGATTCCGAGGTTACTCACACTAGCGTTTGGATCGCCCGTGATAGCTGCGAGCCCTGCGGCTGTCGGAGTCCTCACCGTCGGTCCGCCGACTGTGACCTGTCCCACCGGCTGACGTTCGAAGTTCGTAAAGAAAAATAATTTGCCCTTGATGATGGGGCCGCCGAAGGTTCCTCCATAGCGGTTGCTGTCGAAGCGCGGATTCGACGTCAACCCCTGCAGCACAACCGAGTTATCAACCGCGTTCAGGTTCCGGTTTCTGAAGTACTCGTAAGCCGACCCGTGGAAACTATTGGTTCCGCTACGAACGGTCGTGTTGAACTGCCCACCTGAGGAGTGGCCAAACTCAGAGTTGAACTGGTTCGAAAGCAGCGTAAAGCCTTCGACTGCGTCATTCGGAACCTGAGCCAGCGGTCCGGTTACGCCCTTGCTGTTGTTGTCCACGCCCTCAATCGTAAAGTTGTTGTCGCGCGGGCGCTGTCCACCCACCGACGGTCCCGACCCGGACCCCATCGCATTTGCATTCGTAACGCCCGGGCTCAGGAGCGAAAGATTCAATACGCCAGATCCAAGCCCACCGGCGGAGGTTATACCCAGGTCCTGAGAGAACAATGTGTTGTAGTTGCTGCCAAGCTGCGCCGAGGTGGTATCAATCGATGGCGCTGCTCCGGAAACCTCGATAGTTTCGGATGCCGCACCCGGCGTCAGCGTCAGGTTGCTAGTGCCGGTTTTGTTCAGTACGACATCAACCTGCTCGCTGATGGGCCTAAACCCGGTCATCTTCGCCGTGAGCCGATAGGTTCCAACCGGCAGGTGATCGAAGCGGTAGTCGCCCGTACCATTCGTCTTCGTGGTCGACGCCACACCGGTTCCCAAGTTGGCGATAGACACTTCGGCACCCACCACAGCTGCGCCTTGTGAATCAAGCACCGTGCCGAGAATGTTGCCGTCTACGGCTTGGCCAGATGCCAGCAAGCCGAAAAGCACTAGCATAAATGCCAAAAACTCGAAATCTCGTCTGCCTTTTTTCATCTGTTTTCTCCTATCACACACCTGATCAAACACTTAAGCGTTGGTCAGCCCCATGCGAGACCGGGGCGGATTTGTTCGGCGCTCAGAAAAATTGAGCCGTTACGTGGTGTATCGGAAATCGCAGGGAAAAGACGACGACCGGCCGAAAGATATCAGGGTGGGTAGAGCGCCGATTGGGATGATTTCTAAGCTTCTTCCGTCCGACCCGATCGTTGTGAGGACGCTAGAATGCCAAAAATCCCCTCGGCGTTTGGAGCGGGACAGAGTCCCCACGAGCACCCAAGCAGATCACCTTCGACCCCGGCCAGGAAGAGCCCATTGCGCTGCACTATTTGCCGTTCCCTTGTTAATCGATCGAGACAAAAGCGCGATCTGGATTCACGAAGCGGGCGGCGAGCGGGCAATCTCTTCGGAAGGCTACGCGCGTGCTCCCCATCTTTCTAAAGATGGAAAACGAGCGTTCTATCTCTTTGTGGGGGACCGGTTGCTATGGGGAAACACGACCTTTTGCGAATGCGATCGGGCAGAAATAGGAGTTGAAAAGGGATCATGCCGGTCTGGCGTACCCCGTTGTGCCAGCCGCGCAACCCAAAACAAGAACTAGTGACGTACTGTCACAGGGGCAGTGCAGACGCTCGCCGGCAATCCAGCAGGCGCGTTGTGGCTGGCGGAGCATAAGGCTTTTATCTCGGCCGCATCGCGTGCCATCTTTCGATTTGCCGGGCCACCTTTAATGGCATGCAATCTAGTTGATGTCCCCGCAACCGCGGGAGCACTAGTCATCCGCGTGATTGACCGGGTTGGAGGTAGCCGATGCACCCGAGCGGTCCGCGTGCCCCGAAGGATGCGCGCTTTTGCCACTCTCGATCTTTGTGCAGCGGGCAGCTTATCGATGGCGCTTCGGATCGCTTGCTCTATTTGATCCGTTTCGACTGCAGTAGGCGGTTGAGCAACCGCCGTCCCAGCAGTAGACCCACTCCATTCGCGAGGATTAAGAACGCCAACGTCGGCGCCGTCGTTTGCGCGAACCGCCCCCACAGGATGGGCTATAGGCGTCCCAGTCCAGACTAAATGGAGGCCGCCATTGACGAACGGAACGGAAGCGCCCGGGTCGAAGATGGATGAGGTGGCTACGGCTGGGCCCAGGTGGAATCTAACATAAACCCCCGCGGCTGGTGACGGGGGGGGAACCACGGAAATAATCGGGCCCGACGTGCCATCCGTTCCCACGAACTCCGTCTTGTCCCAATTTACGTCCACAGACGTCATACCCGGGAGCCACCGGAGACGAAACGTGTAGTCCTCGAACCCGGCATTCCAGATTTGACTAGAGCAGTACCCTTCGTCTCCCTGATTGCGTACAAACATCAGCCATACTTCATCCTTCGGGTCGTTTTCAAAATTGTCTCGCAGCGTTGCCAGTGCGTACAAAGGATGCAACTCAGCCTTCATGCCGTGTTCCCCGTCCAGGCCAAACATTCCCGTCAGGATTGTGTGCCCGCGAAATAGTTGCGAGGCTCGATCTTGATTGTTGTCCACGGCCCGATGGAAGGCAGCCCACTCCAGTGAGGTGAAATTATCAACGGTCTCGTCGGAGTCGAATTCCACGTGCAGACCCGACCGTCCATTCACACTTAACGGATTGGCTTGTTCCTGACTGTTATATGAAAACGTGTAGTCGTCGTCGCCGAAGGGAAACACATCACCGTGGTCCACTCTGCCCGCGCTGCCCTCAACGGTTATTGGAAACCAATTAACGTGTCCTGAAAAAGTATCGCCAAAATAGGGGGTAGTTGCGTACCTGCATAATGTCCCATTGATCTCGATGGGTTCATCCACGCTCGAAGTGTCCGCCTGGTCGGTGCAGTCCGCAAAGGACGGAGACATGAATTCGTCCGGAATACCTAGCGTCGAACCGCGTGTGCTGAAGTTATGGCACTGCGAAGTATTTGGAATCTTCCCCTGATTTTCGGGTCGTTGCTGCCAGCTCCAGAGAGGGTTATATGGCAATCCGTTCGGATCCAGTGCATTCGATATCACGTCGAAATCGAACCTGCTTCCCGTAGTATCGGGAGGTACAGCCCGATAGATCGTAACCGTGAGGTGTGCCGGGCCACCATCCAGCCCGTGAGTGGGGTCTATTTTGCACTGGTCTTCTGTGCCATCGTCATGACTGTAATACCCATTATCGGAATAACCGTCGTCTTCGTAACCCAAATGCAGCATGAGCTCCGACGAAGGTACGCCAACCCCTGTCACTTGCAGTTGTTTCCCGATGACACTGTTAATCCTGACTAGGGCGCTGTTCTGCGTTCCAGTCAGAATACGGATGAGACCGTGATATAGAGACACGCTGTTGGGACCGCTGGGATTTACATAGCGCTTCCAGGTATTGCCATGACCACCAGTCTGCACACACCCATCTGCGGTCACTTCGACAATGTCACCGGGAGCAAAGAGGACGGACGGATATGCGGTCTCATGCTCGGTGACAACTGGCTCGACAATCATGCAATTTATCTTCCCGGTTATGGTGCGATCACCGCAGCCCGGGTCCAGCAGCCGAGGAGGCGGAGGCGGATCCTCTGGAGGACAACCCTGCACGCACTGCTTTACACACTCTGTGAACTTTGTGCCTGTAAGACCGGTGCAGGGCGAATCTGAGGACCTGCAGGTTGCCTGGCAAGAATCCTGAGCGTGGGCGGCCATTGCGAAACAGGTGAGCAAAATCAGCGCTAGAGCAAAATTCCTCAACCTGGATGTTTCTTGCAGCAAGCAGGACCCAAGAAGGCACAGTAGTGTCATTAGGTTCTCCATGCCTGGATCGGCCTAACGCCACCAAGGCGATGTCTATGATTGAGAGATCGGAACCCGAAGGGAAAAAGCGACAGCTGATCAAAAAAACCACGCAACCGGTAGCAAACGACGGTGATGAGCAAAATCCCATGGATGAAGGACAAAGGCGCCGCTCCGCCAACTCTGCTTGCTTGCGTTTGCTTCGCAAATTGCAATTTCTCGACAGCTACGCGTTTGCGGACTCCCTGCCGATTCCCGCATCGCTCTCGATATCGTGAGCGACCGGTTTTTTAGCCCAGGCCCCGACCAGTCCGTATGACATCGCAACAGCGCGTCTAGTCACGACCTCTTTGCGAATGCGATCGGCCAAACTGTCGATCTGTATATCCCCAGCAGAAGCAATGTCGAGTTGTAGTAGAGTAGGTACCAAACTGCGCAGTGCCTCGGCCAGCAATTCGTACACGGGGTTCTCCGCTGCGCCCGAGATCACGGCATCCACGCGCAGGCTTGGCGCCGGCAGACCAGAATCAAGAAACAAGGAATGCAGCTCCAGTCCAAGTTCGGGCCGGGCCCCGCTGCCTCGCAATGCTTCTGGGAACCACCCGGCTGCTTCATCAAATGCGGGTACCGGTGGACCGGAGCGGCATGCACTCGAATCAACCTTCTGAAACACCACCAAACCACCATCAGGAAGCGTTTGCGTTATCTTTGTCAAACTCTGGACGGAATCCTCTTGATACATGAGGACGAAGCGGCCGACTATGGCGTCAAACGGCTGATTGAACTGCATTGTCGCGGGATCTGCTACGACAAGAGCAACATTGGCATAGTTGGGGCGAATTGCCCGCGCTCTGGCCCTCTCCACTGCTGCGGTTGATCGATCAACCGCTAAAACGTGGCCGCGATCGCCGATTAGGTCGGCGACAAAAAACTCAAATCTCCGCTGCCGCTACCAATCACATTACAATTTCATTACAGTCACCTGACATTTGAGCTGCCCAAACTGCGGCGAGTACCTCTAGCTTATTGAAAACGGTTCCTAAATTTGGTGGCGGCGGTAGGACTCGAACCTACGACCTACGGATTATGAGACCGTCGCTCTAACCACCTGAGCTACACCGCCACGGTGAGAATCGTCTGAAAAGACAAGGCTTGTACTCAACTGCTTCGAGGGGAGCCGAGATGCAATTGCACTCTCATCACACCTTCGCCATGTAGCCACTCCGCCGCTACCGACACGGCCACGTGGAGACGCGTTCGGAACATGGCACGTATGATTTTATCAGAGCGGTTGCACAACGGCGCCTAGATGGAGAGAAAGAAGTCATGACGAATCGTTGGACTATTGCCACCGCCGGAGTGCTTCTGCAAGTCGCATTGGGTGCAGTGGTCAAATGGTCGCCGAACTTAGAGGTCTGATCACAGGCATTGCCTCGGAGGATTCGGAGCGGGTGCATTGTGACCGCGCCCGTGGCGACCCGGCTCATCCAGAGCGTGAGTATCCTTCAAACATTTGCCTATCTCGGTATCGCATTTCTTATCATAACGGTCATCGCCGGCTACTTCATGCAAACTCCAACCGCAGGTGGAAGCAGACCGGTTGGGCGCCAACTGCGTCGCAAGGCTAACAGCGAGCTAGCCGCGACTACACGCTCGGGGGAGCACTCAAGACCTGGCGATGGTGGGCACGGTGGCTGCTAGTGTTCTTGAACACCTTCGCGGGATTTCGATCATCTCGCAGGAATCACCGCTATTTCAGGACCTTGTACAAGTGAGTGTGGTAGCTGCCCAAGCATGGTCGGAATAGTCAGCATAGGAAATGCCCTCGGAAGAGTCGCTACGCTAGGCGTACCACGTTTCACACCGCCACGAATCCATCCTTTTCTACAGTGTTTGTCGTATCACGGCGCTTTTCCCGCAAGACTCTGTATATCCACACAACCTGCGATTTCGGCGTCGCGTCCAAACCGCACTTACGCTGCCGACCGAGTATCGCCTCGGCAGTATTCGGGCCCGGCAACGATTTCGAGGTGAAAGATGAAGTTGAAGTGGATATTTGCACTAACGCTGTTTGCCGCAATCGCCAGCGCCAGCCGCGCCACCACAGTGACGATTTCCGGCATCGATGACTACAACCATAGTGGCTGGAGTGGATGCACCAACCCCAGTTGTTCCGGCGGTTTCGGCCACGCCGCTTTTGGAGTCGCTAACATCACCGGCGGCGCTCCATACACAATCGACGGTTCGTCGCTTCGTTTCGATCTGATTGACAATGGAACTTGTCCCAATCACACCAACTGCTATAGCAATGCATTGTTCTGGTACGTCCTGAATCAACCGGTCAACCAAACCAATGCGGCGACTGCCATCACGCTCGATTTTTACGCCATGATGGACAGCGCCGGATCAAATAACAGCGAAGCCGCCGAATTCACCGTCAATCAGGTTGTGTGCACCGCAAGCTGCGGCACCGCGAACGAAACTCTCACTCGATACATCTACAGCATGCAGTGCGACTTCAAGAACACTGGAGTATGGAAGATTTGGGACGGCCAGGATCAGGGCCCGCCATCCCACGGAAGCTGGGTTCCGACCAACCACAACTGCGTTCCATTTCAGCCCAATTCCTTCAATCACTTTGTCATGCACTTTACTCGACCCAATTCAAACCAGATTCACTATGTAGATTTCCAGATCAACGGCACTACATATCCACTCAACATCAACGCACAACCGGAGATCTGGCCAAACACCAACGCGCCTTCGAAATTTGAAGCTTCCGCGCAGCTCGATGGCGATTACTTTGGGCACGGCTATTCTCTCTGGATCGACAAGTGGATCATCTCGTACACCTATTGACCCCGGGCTCTCGGTTGAAAGTAGTGTGAAAACCCTTAGCCGCGTGCGAAACTACGGCGCATGAAAGTTGTGGCTGTAATTCCGGCGCGGCTGGCTTCCACGCGCCTGCCGCGCAAGATGCTGCGCGAAATTGCAGGCGTGCCGTTGCTGGCTCGTGTGTATCAGGGAGTGCGCGGCTGCTCGTCGCTCGATGAGGTAGTAGTCGCCACCGACTCCGAGGAGATTCTCGCATTCTGCAAGCAGCGCGCATTTGTGGCGCGCATGACTTCGTCGTCGCATCGTTCCGGGACCGAGCGGGTACACGAGATTTCCACGCTCGTCCCCGCGGACGTGTACCTGAACGTCCAGGGCGATGAGCCGCTGACCAAACCCGAGCACATCGATAGCCTGATTGAAGTGATGCGCCCGCCGCAGGTCACAGTTGGAACTCTGAAAACTCCGGCCGCTGCAGTCGACATCAACAATCCGAGCGCGGTGAAAGTGGTGACCGACTCTTTCGGAAGAGCGCTGTATTTCTCTCGCGCTACCATTCCATTTGACCGCGATAACGTCAGCCCGCAATACCACAAACACCTCGGCTTTTACGGATATCGCAAAGACGCGCTCGATCAGTTTGTGCGCTGGCCGGAGTCGTCGCTCGAGCGCAGTGAACGGCTGGAGCAGCTGCGGTTCCTGGAGAATGGAGTCCCGATCTACGTCGCCGAAACTCCGTTTGACACGGTTGGGGTGGACACAGAAGAAGATGTGCGAAGGGTAGAAGAGATCTTGCGGGGCTCTTAGAAGCGGGTGTCTACCGCTGCAATTGACCAGTCGCTAGTGCGCCTTCGCCCACGCCTCGGCCGTAGCCACCCTCTTCGCGATCGCCGGATGTGAATGGAAGAACCATTCCACCCAACGCGACGGAGTTTTTTCGGCGAGGTTCTGGTCCGCAAGTTTGTTCATGGATGAAATAAACGGCGCGACGCTGGCGACCGATTGGAAGCAGTAGCGGTCCGCCTGGCGCTCGTTGAAGCGGGAGTATGCGTTGAGCGCGGGCATCAGCAGAAACGAAAGCACGGTCACAACCAGAACTAAGAGCGGCAGGTTCGCGAAGTCGGCCATGGTCTCGAACATGTTGCCGCGCTCCACCGCATAGCGTAGAACCTCATTTACCAGGTAGAAGCCCGCCAGGGTGATTCCCGCCTGCACCAGAATGCTCTTGAAGATGTGACGATGAACATGATGGCCGAGTTCGTGGGCTAGTACCGCTTCGATCTCGTCGTCGGAGTAGTGATCGAGCAGGGTGTCCGCAAGAATGATTCGCCGCGTGGCGCCCAGTCCGGTCAGCGCGGCATTCGCCTTCTTACTCTTCTCCGAAAGTTTCCACTTGTAAACTCCGCGCACGCGCGTTCCCGCACGCTCGCTCAGGAGCACCAGTCGCCTTCGCAGTTCCTCGTTTTCCATGGGCTCAAATTTATAAAAGATTGGAAAGAGCACGACCGGCGCGAGCTGTGCCAGCAGAACGAAAAGGCCAAGAAAAAGTGCCCACGCCGCCAGCCACCAATGCTGCACGTGCCGGATTAGAAGATAGAGCAGCTCAACAATAATCGTTGCAAACACCAGGCCGACGAGGATGCCCTTGAATTCATCCCACAACCAGGAGCGTAGTTTTTGATTGGAAAGATGGTAGCGATGCTCGAGCCGGAAGCTGTAGTAGTCGAGCGGAAATCCCAACACTCGACTGATTACCATCAGCAACAGAACATACAGAAAGACTGCGAGCGAATAGTTCGAGGACGCTCCGCGCAGCGCGAGATCCCGAAGCGTGCCGCTCCATCCGGTTGCAAGCAGCACGACCAGCAGCAGCAGGCCCAGCCCGAAGTCCGACACGCCCAGCCAGCGCTTGATGCTGTTATAGCGGCGCGACTCGGGCGAATCGACGGCGGTAGATGTGTTGTCCGTTACGGTGATCATCCCCGGATTGCAATCATTATCCTATCGCGTTCAGGGCCTGGCGAGTCGCGAAAGTGCTAAAACTCGTGGGCGGGACGCCTGCCTCTTGCCTGGTATCCGGAGGGCGTCCGCCCTCGGAGTTGGCGAGCGCTTCAGATGGCTTTCTCGGAAATTTGACTATACCTGCATTACAAACCGCTCAGCCGCCTGAAGTATCTCTTCCACCAACTCCGGCGTCGCCGCTTCCGCATATACGCGCAATAATAATTCGGTACCCGACGCTCGAAACAATACCCACGCCTCAGCGCCCTTCCCGTTCGTCGGAGCGTCGAGATAGAACTTCACTCCGTCCATGTTCTCTTTGCGCAAAATAGGATAAGGCCCAACCTTGGTTGTGCCCGCATCGGCGGCGCGCCGAACTGCACCATTCTTGACCTCTTCGGAAATGTGGAGATCGCGACGGCCGTAGTAATGCGGACCGTATTCACTCTGCAAGTGCGCGACCAGTTCTCCAAGCGGCTTGCCTTCTTCAGCCATCACGTTCGCGAGCAGCAGCGCGTTGAGGACGCCGTCACGCTCAGGAAGGAAGCGTCCGTATCCGATGCCGCCGGATTCTTCGCCGCCGATCATGATCGTGTGATCCATCATGAGGTCGGCAATGTACTTGAATCCGATCGGACACTCGTGGACTTTGCGTCCGTGGCGCGCCGCGATCCGATCAATCATGCGAGTGGTATTGAACGCCCGCACCAAATCACCCGGCCACTTTTTTCGTTCCAGCAGCCAGTTCGCCAGGATCGCGAAACACTTGTGCGAATCGACAAAGCTTCCATCTTCGGCGACTGCGCCAATGCGGTCGGCATCGCCGTCTGTCGCGAGGCCCGCGTGACATTTTTCTTTCTTTACGGTCTGCTGCAACATCGCGACATGCGGCAGAATCGGTTCCGGATTAATTCCCGGAAACAACGGATTCACTTCCTGCCGGATCGCCACGTACTGAATGCTATTTTTATCGAAGATGCCGGCCAGGATGCCGCGCCCTGAGCCATACATCGAGTCGATGGCGAACTTGAACTTCGCGCGCCCGATGATGCGGAGGTCGGCGAACTGGCACGCTGCATCCACGTAGGCGGGCTTGAGGTCCCCTTCTTCGATCTTTGCAGCGGTGCCACGAGGCATTGCGCCCGCGTGCAGTTCACTTTCAATCAGCTTGAGGATCGCGGGCGTGGCGGAGCCGCCAAACTTCGCCTTGAACTTCACCCCATTCCAGTTGAACGGATTGTGGCTGGAGGTAATCATGACGCCGCCCGCCGCTCGCAGTTTCTTGACGTTGTAAGAAACCGCAGGGGTCGGTGTGTAGTCATTGGCAAGCAGCACCGGTATTCCCGCATCCG
>QIAJ01000146.1 GCA_003225495.1 Acidobacteriota bacterium | reverse complement strand
TCGCGGAATCCGGCCGCGTGGTTCGCGTGCTGTTGCTGTGTGGTCCCGAGGAATTGCGCGGAGATGCTGCCGCGATGTTCCAGAGGCTCTCCATCCTGCCCCAGGTGGTGCGCGATGCTGGCGCACTTTCCTCAGCCGATGCTGCGCCCATCTTCTCCGCAGACTTGATTGTCGATGCAATCCTCGGCACCGGATTCAAACCGCCGGTAAGCCCGCTGTATGCCGCAGCGATCTCCCGCATGAACGGCAGCGCGGCGCCGATCATTGCGGTTGACATCCCATCCGGCGCCGATGCCGATGCCATGCAGGCGCAGAACGGCGCAATCGGTCGCGCCGATGCGGTTGTAACCTTTACTGCGCCCCGCCCAGCGCACATTTTCGCGCAATTGACGAGCGGCCCGACGCTGATCGCTCCCATCGGTTCGCCGCCCGAGGTGATCGTTTCCAGCCTTGGTCTGAATCTGAGTACTCCCCCTGATTTTTCTTCGCCAACGCGACGCCAATAAAGGAAGCTACGGACACGTGCTTGTAGTCGGCGGATCGCGCGGCAAAGCCGGCGCGGCTGCCATGGCGGGATTCTCCGCCCTTCGCGCGGGCGCAGGCCTTTCCACCGTTGCTACCGCAGTATCTGTTCTGCCCACGGTCGCTGGATTTCATCCCGAACTCATGACTGAGCCTCTGGATGAAACCGAAGCGGGCACGATTTCTCTGCGGTCGCTCGAATCGGGCCAAATTGATCCACTAGTCAAACGCAAGACGGTGCTGGCCATCGGTCCTGGAATCTCACGCCATCGTGACACCAGCGAGTTTGTACGGGCGGTCGTCCAGAAACTTGACACTCCCATGGTTCTCGACGCCGACGCGTTGAACGCATTTGAAGGAGCGGCCACCCGTCTCAACGGCCGCAACCGAAGCATCGTTATCACGCCGCATCCTGGCGAAATGTCCCGTCTAGCGGGGATGAGCGTTTCGGAAATTCAGTCCGATCGGGTGAACGTTGCGAAGACTTTCGCTCGTGAGCATGAGTTGATTGTTGTCCTGAAGGGACACCGCACACTGATCGCGTCCCCCGGCGGCGATGTCTGGGTGAATCCCAATGGCAATCCAGGAATGGCAACCGGTGGAACCGGCGATGTTCTCACCGGAATAGTCGCCGGGTTGATCGCGCAACATCCTCGCAACGTCCTAGCAGCGACCGCGCTCGCAGTTTTTCTGCATGGCTTAGCTGGAGACCTGGCTCGCGAGACATTGGGAGAGAACTCGATGGTCGCGACCGACTTGATTCGTTTTCTCCCCGCGGCCTTCGCAGATGCGCGAAAAACAGGAACCGGAGTCGTCCGAATTCACGTCTAAGGAAAAGCCGGCGCTCAGCGGGGAATGTACGTGTTGAGGTTCGGTATGAGTTGGGATCCGAAGCCCATGACACGCGCTTCGGCTTCATCGGCGGACTCCCCGCGCGACATGGGAGTAATCAATCGCACCAGAGCTCCATCGCTCCGGTTCATACGAATCGAGTCCGCGACCAGGTAATACTTCGACAAGTATTCGCTGGCGACCTCCCGATCATGCGCTTGAAACCAGTAAATCACCAGATTCCGCTCTCCCCCTTTCGAAGTAATCCAGACAGCGCGGTTTGCCGGAAAAGTTGTCCCATCACTTCGCGATAATTGGACAATCTCTCGTTTGGCTGGAGCCCATCCTGCTCCGAGCAGGCAGTGATTGGGAGTATGAATCGTGTCGCCCGCCCTCTGGCTCGGGAAGTATGCAATCAGCAGATCGATCCACTTCTGCGGCTCGCCCGCTTTCACAAAATTGCGGTTCAGGAATTCGCCCGCTCCCAGGATGTCAAGAGTTTGCTGATCGATACTTATATCCTCGCCCTCCCAATCACCAATGTGAGTCGGGAGTGAACTCAGCGATGCGCGTGGAGGAAAGACCTCACGGCTGGGTCGCACCCGCAGCAAAAGTGCACAGGCGGCCAGCAGAATAACAATTACGACGAAACGTACCGGCGATTTCGGATCAACATTGGTTCCTAATCCCCAGTTCGTGCCGGTTCGGGAGGTCGCAGCGCGTAGCGGTTGGTTTACTTTCGGAACGGGTCTCCAAATGCGGGCAATTAGGCTATGAAACGCGAATAGCATGGTAAGCGATACCACAAAAATCAACCAGCCTTCAAAGCTGTGATAAAAGCCCTCGGCCTTCTCCGGATAAAAGCGTGCCACCAATCCCGTCCCGACCACGCGAAAGCTGTTGGCCACAACTGCAATCGGGATCGCAGCGATTGCGAGGGTCAACCGGACCCAGTTGCGATCCTCCAACAGATAGCCATAAATAATCGCCAGCGTCAGCATTGCAAGCAGCGAACGAATTCCGCTGCAGGCCGTGACGACCTGCAACTTCATAGTTGCCAGTTCGATCACATTTCCTTCACGGTAAACAACTACACCCAACACTGGAAGCGCAGCGCTCGCGAGCTTCGAGGCCAAAAGCTGTAGAGGAAAAGTGATTTTCTGAAAAATGATGACTCGAAACAGGGGCCACCCATGAAATAGAACGATCAGGCCTGCCAACACGATCAGCAACGACACGCGCGAAAGATAGAGTTCGGCTCCGAAGTCTCCCAACATCAGCAAAGCTAGTCCTGCGAGAATCAGGTAAAGCCCATTCCAGGAGGGAACTGCTTGGACGTTCTTCAGTTCGTTCCGATTTTTCCAGAGCACAAACAGAGAGAATGCAGGAACGAAAAATCCATGACCGGCATTGGGATCATTATTCCACTGCGTAACCAGGCGGATAACAACCGGAACATACAGCCAGCCAATAAGGAGAAGAATGCTCGCGCCCTGCCACCATGGCAGCCCGGCAAACAACTTAGTTTCTTTCCGAACCATCAGAGGGGCTGCCTGCGATGAATCAGCCATGGTGCGTTGGATTCGAGAATATGCGAAAACCAGCGGCCCACGCAAACATTGCGCTTTGCACGGTTAGCCTCTGAATCGCGACACAAAATGCAGGGTTGCATAGTAAGAACTGGGGAAACGGCTCACTTTGTGGGCTCGAAGACGAACCACCCGTGCTCCGGAGCAAACCGATTCTTAACAATTGCAAGAGTTTAGGAATTGCACCCCGCATTGGGAGTTCGAAGATCGACTGTCGAGTCGGGCAAAATGGGAAAAAAGTTTCCCATTTGTCCGCAACGTGTTAAGGTCAGGCAAGATTGTTGGTGCGGCGGTTGAGCAGCTAAGTTATTAAGAAATAAGGTGCTAAGCATTCTTTTTGTGCGCGCTCACGCAGACTGCGGATGGCAGCAGGTGTGCACTGAGTTACCGTGCGATCTATCGAGACGCTGGCCCCCAGCTCTCGGCACCGTACAAGCATGGATATCAACAGATCCGAAATGCTGACGAGTAACGCAACCCCCACCAACGGCGCAAGCCGTGTGTGGCGGGAAAGCATCAGCTCCGGCATGCGGACAGTGGAAGCTGTTATCCGTGAGCTTTCCCAGAACGATGTCCCGGTACTGGTAGTTGCGGAGTCGGGCTCCGGCAAACAAGCCGCTGCCGCTCGCATTCATGCTCTGTCCAGCAGGAGGTTAGAACCTTTCCAGGTCTGTCATGGAAATGAAGCCGGTCAGGACCTCCTGGCCAGTTGGCAGAGTGAAGGTGGAACCGTTTACCTGCAAGATGTCGGAGACTTGGATTCTTCGGCGCAAGCCGAGCTGGTTCGCCAGATTGCGTCCGGTGGAGAAGGAATTGGTCGAGTACCTCGATTTATCTGCGGAACGTCCCGCGAACTCGAAGCCGAAGTTAAGGCAGGAAAATTTCGCGAAGATCTCTACTACCGGATTAGCGGCGTCTGTCTGCGATTGCCTCCGCTGCGCCAGCGGAGGGAAGACATTCCCGTGCTACTGGATTGGTTCCTGAGTTCGGCTGCAAGCGATTTTTCTCGCGCCATTCCTGTGCTGAGTCTAGCAACTCAAAATTTCTTCCTGGAGTATCACTGGCCGGGAAACATCCGTGAATTGAAAGATGCTGCACGGGCTATCGTTGCCCTTGGCGACGAGTCGCTGGCGATGGGTGGGTTGCGGTCACTCCTGCGCCGGGTCGATCGCAGCAATGGAGAAAAAGTATCGCTGAAGGAAGCGGCCAAGGCCGCGTCGCGAGAAGCAGAAAAAGAATTGATTCTCCAGGCGCTGACTCGCACTCGCTGGAACCGGCGGCGGGCCGCACAGGAATTGCAGATCAGCTACAAGGCCCTGCTCTACAAGCTGAAGCAGATTGGGTATCAAGAGTACGGCGCATAAGTTCGAGACAAGATCAGAGGGAGAAGATATGAAGCGAAATTGGATAGCAGCGGTCGCGGTACTGCTGGTGGTCAGTGGCCTGGCATGGGCGCAGAACGCGGCGCCTGCCCAGCCCGCCGGCAGTTCTGCTCCCGATGCGACGGTCCCAGCCCCGGCCATGAGTGCCGCTGGACCGGATTACGTGATCGGACCCGAGGACGTGCTGCACGTTGCAGTTTGGAAAGAAGCAGACCTGACAGCCACTCTTCCCGTGCGGCCCGACGGGAAAATTTCTTTGCCCCTGCTCAATGACGTTCAGGCCGCCGGCCTCACGCCCATGCAGCTCGCCGATTCGCTAACTGAAAAACTCAAAAAGTATGTCGCCAGCCCGCGAGTCACAGTCGTAGTGACTTCCATCAACAGCAAGCGCATTTTTCTGGTTGGGGAGGTGGGGCACACCGGTGCAGTTCCCATGATGCCGAATATGACTGTTCTTCAGGCCCTATCGAGTGCCGGACTGACGCAGTTCGCCAATACCAAGAAAATCTATGTCATGCGTACACAGAACGGAAAACAGCAAAAGCTTCCGGTGAACTATCGCAAGCTCGTCAAGGGCGAG
>QIAJ01000145.1:57168-71202 GCA_003225495.1 Acidobacteriota bacterium | reverse complement strand
ATCGTCATGGAACAGAAAGTCTCCACCACACCCAAGGCTCTGCAAGCGGCATTCGGAGCCATGCCGCGCAGTCGCATCGCGCTGGAGACCGGGATGCATTCACCGTGGATCAGTCGACTACTGAGCGGGTTTGGTCATGAAGTGATCGTGGCGCATGCGCGTAATGTGCGGCTGATCGGGGAAAGCCGGCGCAAAGACGATCGGCTGGATGCGCAGACGTTGGCGCGGCTGGCCCGGATCGAGCCGCAATTGCTGAGTCCGGTGAAGGACCGCAGCGCGCAAGCGCAGGCGGACCTAAGCCTGATTCGAGCGCGAGCCGGATTGGTGCGAGCGCGGACCGTCGCCTGTCAGGAGACTTGATACAGTTCGGCCAGGTTTTGGGCAAACACGCGGCAGAAGAAATCGGCCGTACATGATTGGTGTTGCACCAGGCAGTATCGACGAAGTGCCACAGTCCCATCGTAAAGTTAACCTGGCATAAGTTGGTTGCCCCTCAAATTCCAGCATGGAGATCTAAGGTCCAGTAGTCAGCGAACCGGAAGCTGTCCAACTTCCACGGCGCGATTGGTACCGCGCACGCGATCTGGCGAATGCTCACGCATCCGTGGACATGTGGAGGATGACGGACGCTCCGAAGTACTCGGGACTGTAGGTGGCGATCCCAAAAAGTGGTAGAAACGTGACTTGCAATAGCGTAGCAATCTGAACTTTTTCGCGATCGCTGCGGTCGAATATGGGATACCGGCTCGCTAGTGGGTGTCCGCGGAATTTCACAGCGAAAGCATTTTCGTAGAATAAACGTACAATGGATTGGGCAATGGGGGCTTTTTAGCCGTTGTGACAGTTCCTACAATCAGTAACTTACGTGCTGTCAACGCGCTAGATAGTTCGACTCCCGCCGCCTCCACAATATTTATTTTTGCTAATAATCCATTACGTGTCTTCCTATTTAACGGCACTTCGTTACTTTTCCAGTTGAGCCCTGGGTGAGCGTGAACGATCCTGATTTTTCCGTGCCGACCACGACTGTGAGTGTCATCGTCCCATCTTCGACGTGACCGGCATAATGGGCTGGCCGGTCAGAGACCTTTTCGTCCCGAAGCACGGGGCCGCCATGCTCAGCAGTGAAGGTGCCGGCGATGTCAAAGTCGCCCCGTTTGTCGAGCGCTATCGGCTGCGCGAGCCAGCCATGGGCGCAATCGAACTCTACTTCAGCCCCCTTCCCGGAAACCTCCAGGGTGATGTGCTCGCCGCCCCATGTCCCCTCCGGTAGCAGTCTGCCGGAACCTTGCGCATGGGTACGGATTGCAATACTGAAGAAAGCCAAAAGAAAAACGAGCGTAACCTCTCTAAATCTTTTCATCATCGCGTTGAGTGTCGCCCCTCTCAAAGTCTCCAAAATCGTGGCATCACGATTACCCCGCTTCAATCCTAGGCCTTATTTCCGGCCGCGGCTTCCACTACTTGGAACGCGTCCCAATGGGGTGCGCCCAATAAGGTAATGCGCCGATAACCCATGAGCGGCTTCTCAGGGCTTGCTGCCGCGCTAGCGTTAATTCCCCCGAGGGCTTCCGATGCGTCCGTTCCCGCGCGGCTTCAGTATCTTGATGGTGTTGTTTGTCTTGAGTGTTTCATTTTATGGGGTAACACAAGATCAAACTTCGACGGAACCTGGCCCATTGACAGCTGACGAAGGGCAAGGGATAAGAGTCGATGCACCTCTTCAACGCGATCGCCTGGCTCCGGGGCTTCGCACTACCTCGGGTGGGGATAGTTCGCCAGCGGCAGAAGTGCCTCATTTTCGAGTGATGAGCCATCCGCGCGAGGGGCGACTGCGTCGCGGGCACGACTTTCACGGTGACCTTCGAACATTGCCGCAAATTCCGCCACATAGATTCGAACGGCCGGAGCTTGAAGCGCCGAAGATTGTTCCTATGACTTACCCCGGAACTCGGTCGGGAACATCGCGCAGTCAGACCACGCGTGAATCAAGTCTGCCCGCTCCGAGCGTACCGGCGCCTTCTCCGAGCAACAGCTTCGAAGGTCTCGACTTTAGCAATTGGGGCGCGGGACATCCGCCCGACACCAACGGCGACGTGGGGCCGCAGTATTACATTCAGACCATCAACACTTCCGTCGGGATTTACAACAAGAGCGATGGCACGCGTGTGGCTGCATTCATTTTCAACACACTTATGAGTCAGGGCAATTTCGGAAACCTTTGTGACACGAACAACTTTGGCGATCCGGTGGTGGTTTACGACACGTTCGAGGATCGTTGGATCATTACCGATTTTGCATTGACCTTCGATGGTGGCGGCAACGTTGTGGCTCCCGAATATCAGTGTTTCGCCGTTTCCAAGTCGGGAGATCCGGTCGCGGGAGGCTGGAACTTTTATTCGATCCAGGTCACCGGCGGTTTGGGCTACTATCCCAAATTCGGCATCTGGCCGGATGGGTTGTACATGTCGGCGAACATCTTTGGATTTGGAGCGGGAGGTACATTTCAGAACGTTCGGGTTTGGGCGCTCAATAAAGCCCAAATGTATAGAGGAGATCCTACTGTTCAAGTGTTGTCATTCGATGCGCCTTCTGCTGAATTCAGCCTTCTGCCAAGTAACGCCAGACTGCAGACCGGGACGCCTCCTCCGAGCAGCCCGAATTACTTTGCGGTGGTCGCACAATTTCTCAATGTCGTCAGTGTCTACGAACTTGATGCAGACTGGAACAGCATCTCCACGTCAACTTTCAGCGGGCCCTTCCTGTCAATTACCGGTACCAGCTGGTCGCAATTCACAGGCGCGAGCGGGCGCGTACCCACTCCGAGCAATAGTATCGATTCGCTTTATCCCCGGCTGATGGCTCAAAACCAGTACACCAATATTGGCGGTGTCGAATCGTTGTGGGACGCACACACGGTGGGCGCAGCGGGTGCGACGTCTGCCCAGGCAGCCGTCCGTTACTACCAGGTCAACGTAACCGGCGGAACTATCGCCAGCAGTGCTACCCAGGCCTTCACCTATAGCCCCGACGCTGCCGTTCATCGTGTCATGCCAAGTGTGGCAGTAGACAGCGCGGGGAATATGGCCATCGGCTACAGTGCGGCTAACGCCACTTTGAATCCGGCTATTCGCTACGCCGGACGTCTTGCTTCCGATGCTGCGGACTTGATTACTCAGACCGAGACGTCACTGATTGAAGGAACCGGCACCCAGTCCGGCACGTGCGGGGCCACCTGCACTCGCTGGGGCGATTACAGTTCCATGACGCTCGATCCCGATGGCTGCACTTTCTGGTATTCCAACATGTACTACCAGACGACCGGACTGGCCTTCAACACGCGTGTTGGCGCATTCAGTCTTCCGGGTTGCACGATGATGGGTAGCGGTACGCTTCAGGGCACGGCAACCACGGCATCGGGCGGCGCTGCTCTTCAAGGAGTAACGGTCGCCCTCGGAAGCCGAACGACGACAACCGACGTCAACGGGGGTTATGCATTTACGGGGCTGCCGGCGGGCACATACCCCGGCCTGACGCCAGGTATCCAGGGTACGTCTCAAGCACTGTCGCCACAATTGTCGTGGCTGACGGTGGAGTGACGACGCAAAACCTAACCCTCACCCTTGCAGCGACCACCTCTTGTCTGACTGACACAACCCAAAGTGACTTTCTGACAGGCGTGCCGTCTAGTACTGACCTTACGAGCAGTCCGGGCGACATCACGCTGCTCAACGCTCCGAGCATCGATCAGGGGAACACGACCCTCAGCAACAGCGGGGTTGGAATCACGATCACAACCTGGGGCGGTCAAACATTTAACTCCCGCTGTTACTGGACTGCTTACACGAGTCGACATCAATCTATTCTGCAGCGGTTGCACGGGGACGACGCCAAACCTTACCCTGTCGCTTCTGGCCACGAGCGGCGGCCTGCCGACGGGGGCTGACCTCGCATCCGCGACAATCAGCGGCTTCTCGAGCGGAGCTGCGGTGTTTTACACTGCGAATTTCGGCACACCCCTTACGCTCAGTTCAGGCACAATGTACGCGCTGATAGTTCGTCCGACCGCGAATCCCACGCCCGGAACATACGCCCTCACGCGAAGCAGCACTAACGTTTATGCGGGCGGCACACGCGTAGCGGGTGCCAGCAGTGGCACCGTCTGGACGATTCCTCTGACCTCTGGCCAATCCACAGATGCCGGATTCAAGACTTACATGAATGTCGGCTTTTCTTCGTCCGGAACATTTGTATCTTCGGTGAAGGATGCTAATCCCGATCCACTTTCGTCCCCGAATTGGGGAACCGTCTCCTGGACAGCGGACACGCCGGCAGGCTCGGCTATTCAATTCCAGGCAGCCGCGAGCAACAGTGCAATTGGACCATTCAGTTTCGTCGGGTCAGACGGCACTGCATCCACGTTCTTTACCAACGGCGGATCGCTGTCACAATTCAATGGCAATCGCTATCTCATGTACCGCGCGTCGTTTACGACTAACGACGGCGCCACGACACCGGCGCTGCACGATGCAACGACATGCTATACGGATACTCCGGTAGCCGTAGGAACAACACTCGTGATGGCTTCGGCAACCGGTGTTTACGGCACCACGGCCAGTCTGTCCGCAACCTTGACAGCCAGTTCATCGGGAGTAAGCGGGAAGACAGTCAACTTTACCCTCAACGGGAGCGGTGTAGGCAGCGGAACGACCGATGCCGCCGGCATTGCGACTGTGTTGAGCGTCAGCCTCACGGGAATCAATGCTGGTAACTATCCCGGTGCGGTGGCGGCCACGTTTGCTGGCGACAGTGGCTATATCACCAGTAGCGGCGCAACAGCATTGACGGTTTCGCGGGCGGATCAATCCATTGCTTTCGGCGCGCTATCGAACAAGAACTATGGGGACGCCGATTTTGCGCTGAGCGCAACATCCTCTTCTAACCTGACGGTGACTTTCGCTGCCGCCGGCAATTGCAGCGTCGCGGGATCCACAGTGCATATGAGCGGCGCGGGATCGTGCACGATTACCGCGTCGCAAGCGGGAGATGTCAACTACAACGCCGCGGTGGACGTTTTCCAACAATTCTCGATCGCCAAGCTGGGTCAGACAATCACGTTTAGCCAACTCGGTGCGAAGGTGGCAGGCGATCCGGATTTTGCCGTCGCCGCAACATCAACTTCCGGCTTGACCGTCAGTTTCTCGGCGAACGGGAACTGCACAATTGTTGTCGCGACGGTTCATCTGACCGGAGCAGGTTCCTGTACCATCACGGCTTCGCAGCCCGGAAATACGAATTACAGCGCCGCAACAAGTGTCCCGAGAACATTTGTGATTGATCCGCCTGGCGATGACTTTACGATCGCTCCCACCATTTCCGCTGTCACGACGACGGCCGGGCACCCTGTGACCAACCACATCACAATCACGCCCAATCCGGTGACAACCACAGCCCTGACTTTCGCCTGCTCCGGACTGCCGGCGAAGGCTTCCTGTGCATTTTCACCGAATCCGGTGCCGCCCGGATCATCGGTAACAGATGTTGTGATGACGATCTCTACGACGGCATCAATAACGTCATCTCAACAACCGCGTCCGATGTACGCTGACTGGTTTGCATTCGCCAGCATTGGATTCGTCGGCATGGTGGCCGTGGGTCTACGTAAGCGAAGCCGACGTTTGCAGATTCCTGGGGCGCTTGCGATTCTGATCCTGCTGAGTGTCGTGGTGGGTTGTGGCGGGCGTCAGCGGACGGCGGGGACGGCAGGAACTCCCCCAGGCACATCAACAGTTACCGTTACCGGCTCGACGACGAGCTTCACTCATGCCACGACTTTTGCGCTGACCGTAAACTGAAGGGGGGAATGTCGGCCGCAACTTCGAACAAAAGGGACGAGCGCTACGACTCATCCCTCTTCCTCGTTCGTTTCTCGAACGGAAAAGTTAAGCAGCTCGCTTGCGGGTCTGGACGGCTTTCATGGCAGCCTTTCTGCGATTCTGTTTCCCACGGCGCGCGGCGGCGCTCTTCGTCTGGCGAGAAACGGCTCGATGGCTAGCTGCGCTGCGCGGTTCCCGCTTCAAAGCGTTGGTAGTTGCGCGTGAGCGCTTGCTTGATTTCTTTCCGGTACGCTTCTTCGCGGCTCGTGTGTCCTGCGCGGCTTTCTGTTTGGTTGAGGCCCTCCCTTTCGGCGTTCCCAACTTCACTCCCGCTCGCCGGGCTTTCGAAAGTCCGATGGCGACAACTTGCTTCGCAGATTTTGCGCCGTGCTTGCCCTCACGAACGTGATGCATTTCTTCGCGGACGAATTCTCCGGCCTGGGTGGAAGGTGATTTTCCTTCCCGCGCGTCCTCGCGCGCACGTTCCAGCGTTTCTTGATCGGGCATGGATTAGTCTCCTCGCGAGATGTCGCGCATCTTCACTGTGAACCGGAAGCGAGGATGACCGCAATACGGGGATCACCGTAACGGTGGACGAAAAATCGCAGAGGCGGGTGGCAGGAGCCGTCCCGCCGCATTCGCGAAGGCGCACTCGATTCCGGAATTACGAGTTCTTTATCGTTCGAGTCGCCTCGTCCCAGTGCACGGCTTGCTGCCGGAAGTAGGATTCGTTGGCCATGTGGCAAGCGAGCGCGGCATGATGACCAAAGACTGCATCTTCCACGACCGGACGGCGGGTACGTACGGCGTCGAAGAAATTCCAGAGATGTGGCCTGACGTCATCAAAATCCGGTCCTTTGAACGAGACTGATTCCGGCATCGGTTCCTGCCCGAGTTTCGGAGTGTTCTGGGCGCGCCATTGTTTTTCGTAGGCTTCGCGCATGGCATGGGGAAAACTTCCGGCGTAATAACTGGGAGCGGAATCTTTGCCAGTCTGGGGCGTATAGGTCAGGCCGAACTCCGTCATTTCCAGAATGCCCTTCGAGCCCTGAAAGCGGTAAGTCTCGGGCATTTCGGTGCCGAGATTGAGACGCATGTACACGGGAATGTCGCCGTACTGGTAGAGACTGGCATGAACATCAGGCATGTTGCGGCCATCCTTCCAGCGCAGAATTCCGCCCATGGCCATGGCGCGTTTGGGAGCCTCGTTCCAGCCGAGGACGAACATCATCCCGCTGACCAGATGCACGAGCAAATCGCCGGCGACGCCCGTGCCATATTCCTTCCAACAGCGCCAGCGCGCGAAAATTTCAGGACTGAAGGGCCGCTTGGGGACAGTACCTTGCCAGGTGTCCCAGTCGAGAGTCTGCGGAGAAAGGTCGGGCGGCGGCGGATATTCCCAGGCCCCGGTGGGATCGTTGCGGCCGAGCCAGCCCTCCACCATCATGAGATCGCCGAGCATGCCCTGAGAGACCATTTCTTTCGCCTTTTTGCAGACCAGCGAGCTGACACGTTGCGATCCGATCTGCACAATGCGGCCGGTGCGCTTGGCGGCATCGGCCATTTCCGCGCCTTCGGCGGCGGTGTGCGACATCGGCTTTTCGCAGTAGATATCCTTACCTGCCGAGACCGCGTCGATGACAACCTGCTTGTGCCAGTGGTCGGGAACGGCGGCCACGATGCAATCGATATCTTTGTCGGCGAGCAGTTCCTGGTAGCGCCGGGTCACGGGCAGGTCGGGCTTGGCGGTGATCTCGCGAGCGAGAGTGTGTCGTCCGTCATAAAGATCGCAGGCGCGCGCGCACTCTACTCCCGGGAGTTCGATGGCCGAACTGAGCAGCCAATTTCCCTGCATGCCGACGCCGATCATGCCGAAACGAACGCGATCGCTTGCCGCGGTGGTGGCAGCGAGCAGCGGTTCAGGTTCGAGCAGGATGGCGTTGGCAGCGAGCGATGCGCCGGCCGCGGCGGCGGTAAGTCCGAGAAATTTACGGCGCGAGAGATCTTTCTGGTTGCTCATGAGGCCTCCGGGGATTTTGTGACGGGCTTCATAGATTCCGCTGCGGATCCGAAGAGAAAAGCCACAGGGGCTGAAGCCCAATTGTTAAACAGCTTTACGGCACGGCTAAAGCCGTGCCCTCCCGCTTTGTATGACTGACTTTGTATCACTGAAGGAGATGTTATTTTTTTAGTTTCTTGATCGCAACTTCCTTGAAAAACACTACGTCGCTGTCGCTGTGATTCTGCAGGCCAATGTAGCCCTCGAGCGGACGACGTCCGCGTTGCGGCTCGAAATCGAACTTGCGCTCGGGCACCGGATCGCCTTCCGTGTAGTCGGTCACTTTGGCGCCGTTGAGGACAACCACGGTGTGCGGGCCATCGAGCGTAATCTCCATGGTGTTCCACTCGGGGCCGGGCTTGCCGGTCTTGGCGAGTGGTTTTGTCAAAGAATAGAGCGCGCCGGTGATGTGATAGTCGTCTTCGTTGGATTTTTCGGGCTCGTTGTCGATCTGAACTTCATAGCCGTAGTGGACTGGCATCCATTCCTCGCGAGGCTCGATTGGAATGCGGATGAAGACGCCGGAGTTGCTGTTGTGGTCACGCATTTGAAAAACCACGCGAATCGTGCAGTTGCCGAGTTTGCCGCCCGTCCAGTAGAGCAGACCCATGCCGCCCTTACTCTTGATGAGGCCGTCCTCGACCATGTGACTGCCTGGACCGACATGTTTCCATCCAGTGAGATCTTTGCCATTGAAAAGTTGCTGCCAAGTTCCCGATTCCGCCTGCAACGTAAACGGAATGCAGATGACAAACAGGCCCAACCACATCCAACCCTTACACATTTTTCCTCCCGCGACATTCGGGTATTGAATCGTCAGCATCCGGTTTAGCCCTGCCGACCGCACAATCATAACTGCTGAAGAGAGCATCGGCGGATCGTTAAGATCGAAAAATGCCGACGGACGGGAAGCTACTCTTTGCGGATGGCGACGTCAAGTGCAGGATAATCAGAATCGGGTTCGTCGCTCGGCCGTGCATGAGCAAGCAGTACAATAGGCCGCGCAGAATTTATTCGCCTAGGAAGCTTCCAGCCCTGTGATCACGGATTGCCACATCCACATTCAGCCGCTTGAAATGTTCAAGCCATCAGCGCTCGAACTGATGAAGAAAAAACGGCCAAACTACGAGCAGATCGTGGAATGTTGCGCGTCGCCGAAGGCATTTCTGAAATATCTGGACAAAGCAGGAATCGACCGCGCGCTGCTGATCAACTATGTGGCCCCGGAGGTGATCGGCTTCACCTCGGGCGTCAACCAGTTCATCGCCCATTACGTGAAAGAGAATCCCAAGCGACTGATTTCGTGCGGTGGATTACATCCTCGTAACAGCACCAACATTCTGGCGGATGTGGAACAGATCCTCCGGCTCGGGATCCGCATGATCAAGATCCACCCGCCGCATCAACTTTTGTATCCGAATGAGTACCTGACCGGCGTGAAGGAGTTGGAGATCATCTATCGCGCGGCGGAGGCGAATGGAGTGCCGGTTATGTTCCACACCGGAACCTCGATCTTTACGGGCGCGCGCAACCGGTATGGTGATCCGATCCATATCGACGACGTGGCGGTTGACTTCCCGAAAATGAAAATTATTCTGGCGCACGGTGGCCGGCCGCTGTGGATGAATACTGCATTCTTCTTGTTGCGCCGACACCCGAACGTATTTCTAGATATCAGCGGAATCCCGCCGCAGGCGCTTCTTAATTATTTTCCCCGGCTGGAGGAGATCGCACACAAGACGCTCTTTGGAACAGACTGGCCGGGGCCGGGAGTTCCGGAGGTCAAGAAAAATCTGGACGGCTTCAGGGCGCTTCCGCTATCCGAGGAAACCAAGCTACAGATCTTGTCGAAGACGGCGCTGAACATCTGGCCTGCGTGAGTTGTAGCTGTCCGTGACGCGATCTGAAGCTACTGGCCCGCGACGGCAGAATGGACTTTTGGATCTTCGACTACTTCCTCGACCTGGCGCGCGCGAATATGTCCGGGCAACTCTCGTAAAGCAAATCCAGTAATTGCAGAGATGATAGAGCCTGCGATGGTCAGGAACAGCGCGTTCGCGTAACGGGCAAACCAACCTTGGCCGGACGGCGAACCGGCAGCGTTTGTTGCGAGCCAGGCCAGAGATAAACCGCTGGGACGCGCGGAAACGGAGAGTTCGCGTGCGGCGTTGCGGGCAAATTCTCCCGAGAGACTGGCCTGCTGACTGGAGCCGTCGTCGGATACGACGCGTATGCGGATCTGATGGATCCCCGCGGTTAGGGGGACAATTTCAGACAGGCTTCCCTGTACGGAGCCCGGTATCAGGCCAAACTTTTTCTTGATCGAACCTTTTAGTTTGCCGGAGTAGGCGAGGTCGTCATCGATCCAAACGGAAACGTCTGCGCTTCGGAAGGTGTGCTGCAATGCTAAATGCAAACTGGCGTCTTTACCGGCCGTGACTGTGTGCAGAGCCAACAGGACCGCAGCGACTAGAAATAGGCCGAGGACAATTTGGGCCTTGGCGGGTATCCGCGCAAGCCATTCACGGGCTTGTTGCGTCCCGTGGGCGCGGTTCGGCGCTTTACCTTCGACATCCATGGATGTTGTTTATTTTGGAGCACGGGCGCGATGGACTCCAGTTACCAAGGTGTAGGGAGGGCTGGCGTTCCCCTCGATTGTGGCAGTTTGTATTTAGAGCGGAGCGATCGCGAGTCGAGCTGTTTTTGTGGATGAAGAACCAGGAAAGATTGGGGATGATCTCGGGAAATCTGGCTGCCCCCCAGGGATTCGAACCCCGATAACCTGCTCCAGAGGCAGGTGTCCTAGCCGTTGAACGAGGGGGCAGCGGGCGCGTGCGCTAGGTTCGAGAACCTCTGCCGGCTGGTTTGATTCTATGGAAGGGCTTGGATTGGGTCAACACTAGCCAGCACGGGTCAGTCTGATTTCCAGAGGGAAAATCGGATTCCCTTTTGAAGCAGAATCCCGATTGTGCCATACATCAGAACGTTGAGGGCAACTGCGGCAATAGTGGTCATGACCCCGTTCAGTGTCCTGCCCCACGTTACCGTGAGCATCAACGAAGACGGCCACAGAAAATACATCAGGTTGTTACGCCCAACCATCAGGACACCAGCGACTCCGAACCATAGAAGCATCAGCGCAAGCCCAGATAAGAGCAGCCCTAGGGTGCCACCAACAACCGCTGATTGCCGCGTGGTCAAGAACCTTCTCTCCGTGCTTTCAGGATAAGCCTTCTGTCAATGCACTTTGTAACGCGAGGCCGTCTCAAGGGGACCCCACAATTCCTCGATACACCCGACGCGATCCTCAAAGGCTGCTTCCATTGTCCAGCACCCGATACCCGATCAGTCTTCGGGGTTACAATCGCCAGAAAGACGAGGTTTTTGATATGGCGACCATCGGAACCATCCAGCGTGAGACTGACTATGCGGAGATTGCTCGCCGTCCGCTTGAGGCAGAGCAGTGCGCGCTAATCGTGGTAGATATTCAGAGCAAGCTGCTGCCGCCGATCTGGGAGAAAGAGCGGTTGGTTCGGAATTCGCAGTTGCTGATCCGGCTGGCGGGGATTCTGAAGATTCCGGCGATCGTTAGCACTCAATACGCCAAGGGCCTGGGCGAAACAGTGCCGGAGATCGCTGCTCTCTTGCCGGACGTCACTCCGATCGACAAGATGATGTTCTCCTGTTTCGGCAGCGATGTGTTCTGCTCGATGCTGAAACGGTTACCGGGGCAGCGAACGACTGCGCTGGTGTGCGGCATGGAATCACATATCTGCGTGATGCAGACGGCTCTGGGCGCACTTCGAGAAGGTTACATGGTGCATGTGGCATCGGACGCGGTGAGTTCGCGGACAGAATTGAATTGGCGGGTTGGCCTCGATCGTATGCGTGCGGCGGGAGCGGTGATCTCGTCGACGGAAATGATGATGTATGAGCTGATGCGGTCGTCGGGATCGCCGGCGTTCAAGGAGTTACTGCCGTACTTGAAAGGATAGATCGCTCAAGGATGCTAAGAGCTCGAGCGGGCCCCTCACTCACAGCTCATGGTATCGAAGCGGAGTTTACGCTTCCTTCTGTTTCACTCTCACTACCGTAATTTTGGAGAAGCCTTCTTCGAAGGTGGGGGCTTTCAGCTTGCCCGCCATTCTTCGCATCACATCTTCGGCGACGACTCGTTCGCGTTTCTGATTTCGTTCCAGGCAGATTTCGACGGGCACGTCGAAGTACACGCCCTGCACGTCGTAGCCGTAGTCTTTCGCCAACTTAATCCAGCTGTGGCGGTCGTGGGGGGTGAGGTTGGTTGCGTCCACATAGTTCACTGGGCGGCGGGCGACTAGTCTCGCCTTCAGCATGGAACGGAGATTGGAGAAGACCAGATCCTGAAAGCGCTGCTCGGTGGCGTCGTCGAAAAGCAACTCGCGCAGAAGGTCGCTTGAAAGAGGACGAATGTTGTGGCGCTTGAACCAGGAACTCTTGCCTGAACCGGGAAGGCCGATGGCGAGCACGACGATTCCTTTGCTGGGCTGAGCGGGGGCGGCTGCGGGTGCCGCGGCAGCCGGTTCCGCCGTAATCGGCTCGGTTGCAGCCGGAGCAACGGTCGTATCCGCGCGCTTCGGTCTAGGGCCACCCCGTCCGCGGCCTCCACGTCCTCTGCGGCGGCGCGAGGGACGCGCATCGGGACGACTGGCTGGGGCGGCGGCAGCTTGCAGATCGGCTTCTGGTTGCGGCGCAGGGGCGGATTCGCCATCGGCTTGAGCGATTGCGGCGGGCGGTTCCGGCACTCGCTCTGACGCCTCAAAATATTTCGGTTGCAGAGGAACTGGAGCGTTGGCCTGTTCGGCCGGACTACCGCCATCGCTCTTTTTGCGGCGCGTCATACGTTCGCGCATCCATTTACGCATATAGCGCTTGTAGCATACCCGCGCGTCGCGCCGCAATCGCATGACGGTGGCGGCGGGGATACCTTCACGACAGATGAGGACTGTTCGGGCTGCGGCAGCCCCTCGCACTGACGGTTACAATGTGGGCATGAATCCAACGCATCCAGCGAGCTCACCTGTCGCGGCCGGGCAGTTGCCTGCCGTCCCGTTGACGATCGAAGGCTACGCTACGCTTCATCAAATGATGCGCGTTAAGTGGAGCGCATGGCGCGCATTGGGCGACGGTGATCGTCGTCAGATCGCAGACGAAGCGGCACGAGTTTTGGCGCAAATGGAATCGCGGGCGGGCGGACAATCGGCTCTATTCTCTTTGTTGGGTCACAAGGGTGACCTGATGCTGGTGCATTTTCGGGATAGCTTCGACGAACTCAACCAGGTGGAACTGGATCTCGCACGGCTCAAACTTAGCGACTTTCTGGAAACGACCACCTCTTACTTATCCATGATCGAGCTCGGCTTATATGAGTCCACGCTCAAGACGTACCGTGCTCTGGCGGAGCGGGGAGTGGAGCCTCATTCGGAAGAATGGAAGCAAGCGATTCAGGAAACCATTGGCCGTCAGAGAGAAGCCATGAAACCGCGGCTGTTTCCGTCGATGCCGCCGAATCGCTATGTTTGCTTTTATCCGATGGACCGGAAGCGGGGTGAGCATAAGAACTGGTACGGGCTGCCCATGGAAGAACGCCAGCGGCAGATGAATGAACACGGACTGGTCGGACGCCGCTATGCGGGAGAGGTCAAGCAGATCATCACTGGATCGATCGGCTTTGACGACTGGGAGTGGGGCGTGGATCTCTTCGCGGATGATCCAATTGTGTTCAAAAAATTGATTTACGAGATGCGTTTCGACGAGGTGAGCGCAGTGTATGCGCTGTTTGGGACTTTCTACGTTGGACTGCGCTGTCCTGCGAATCGCCTCCACCAGTTGCTGGAAGGCGACCTGCCGAAGCACATCGAACCTGGGGCCTGATTACTCAAGAGCGGCGCGCTTTGGGAAATTTGTGCTCGTGAAGTTTCATGTTCACGCGCGCTCCGCGAAACGTCACTCCTTCCATTTGCAAGCGGAATCTTTGCTCGGCAGCATGCTCACCGGGCAGTTTGATTGCTCCCCCTGAACCGACCACACGCTGCCAGGGCAACCCCCGAACCTGACGCAAGA
>QIAJ01000145.1:0-57137 GCA_003225495.1 Acidobacteriota bacterium | reverse complement strand
TTGGGCAGAGCGCGAATGGAACGTACGATGCGGGCGAGTTTGGGTTCAGTTGCGGACGCGGGTTTGGATCGGGATTGGCCTGGCTTCTTCACGGGGATTACGATGTACTGCAGATTATAGAAGTCAGGAGCCGCATGGGAGCGAAAGACCATCCCGGCAGGAACGCTTCAGGAGAGTGAATAAGGTGCTTCGTCGATTGAAAAGTATTAGTGGTGTTCTCATGCTTGGCGCCAGTTGCGCACTCATCATGAGTTGTGGCACGGATCACTCCAAGGTGCGATTTGTGCATGCGTCTCCGGACGCATTGGGTCTAGACGTTGCAGTCGACGGAAAAACCGTTGCAACGAATCTGACCTTCGGAGGTCTTTCGCCGGCGAGCGACTATCTCACTCTCACGGCCGGCAATCACCGGGTGGAGTTTCGAAGCACGGGAACAACAGATGATCTGATCAATGCCACGGCGGGTTTTGCGAGCCAGACGGAATACACATTGCTCGCCGTGGAATTGTCCCCTGCTCCTCCGCCCAATACCCCGCCTTCGATCGCCGCCCTGCTGAAGACCGATAACAATAGTCCACCGCAGTCCGGCAACATCAAGGTGCGAGTGATTCATTCCGCGCCAGATCCAGTCGATGTGCAACAAAACGAGCCCGCCCATGTGGACGTTTATATCGTCCCGCCCGGCTCGAATATCACGAATGCAACTCCAACCATTGCCAGCCTTGGCTACGAACAGGCGAGCGACTATCAGAATGTGGCGGCTGCGACTTACGAAATAATCGTGACCCGATCGACGGATCTTACGAAGGCAAGATTGATCGATCAGACCTATGACTTCACGGCCGGACAGATTCGTACGCTGGTAACGGTGGATATTCCTGGCGGTGGATCGATGTCAGGGACGCCGCTGGAGCTCTCCGACCTCAATTAGTTTTTCCTGCGAGTTAAATGCTGATCCATCCCATACGGATCAACCACAGTGAGGTCACCGAGACCAACAGCCACAGCAGAATCCCTTGCAGCAGCGGGCGCGGGCCGACGCGCTTCAGCGTGGCGATCGAGATTGTGCTTCCGATCAGGAAAAGAGTTACGGTCATGCCGACACGAGCGGTTTTGCTGAGCCACGGATAAATAGACGCTCCCGCGCCTACGTAAGTATTCAATACGGCAGCCAGGCAGAAGAGTGCGATGAACCAGGGCCACTGGATTTTGGCTTTCGTGTGACGGGCGAGCGCGGTTGCGAGTGTAAGGGGGACGATCCAAAGCGCGCGGGCCAGCTTAACGGTGGTGCCGACGGCCAGAGCAGCGGCGCCGTATTTGGCGGCGGCTCCCACGACCGAACTGGTGTCGTGGATGGCGAGGGCGACCCAAAGGCCAAACTGCGACTGGCTTAGTTTGAGATAGAGACCGATGAATGGAAACGTCAAGAGGGCGACCGAGTTCAGCACAAAGATCGTTCCCATCGAAACGGCCATATCTTCACTGCTGGCTCCGGCTACGGGGCCGACGGCGGCGATGGCGCTTCCTCCGCAGATCGCGGTGCCGGTGGAAATCAAGAATGCCGGCTTGCGACTTACTTTGAGCAGCAGACCCAGAGCCATTCCGGCGGTCATGGCGAAAGCAATGCCTAAGAGGGTATAAACGAAACCGCTGCGTCCGGCTCGCACGACCTCGTGCAGATTCATCCCGAAGCCGAGACCGACCACACTCGCCTGAAGTAGGGAACGTGAATACCTGGCGGCGGAAGTAGCGAAAGGATTTTTGAAAAGTAGTCCGAAGGCCAAGCCAATCGCGAGCGCAAGAGGCGGAGAAGGCCACCCGCTGGCAGCAAACCCCAGAGCCAACAGAAACAATATTTTCGGGATCATGCAAGAGTCCGGAACCGAAAGAAGCCCGGGAAAGTTTATGCGGCCACGCCGGACTTGAAGGATTGGACCGCAGCTTGTTCGTTCTCGAATACTTCAAAGATCGTGACCAGCTTGGTGACCTGAAGGAGATCGTCCACGCGCTGGGTGAGACTGGAGAGTTTCAAGGCGCCGCCTGCGTTGCGGGCAGTGGTGAAGAGCGACACCAGCGTTCCCAGACCGCCGGAGTCGATGTAATTTACGTCACGCAGATTGAGCACGACTTTGGGAGTGCCAGTCAACAACTTTTTCACATTGTCCCGCAGGCTTGCAGACTCCTCGCCGAACACGACGCGGCCGCTACAGTCCACTACCAGCACGCCATCCACGGTACGGGTGCTCATTCGCAGTTGCATACCAGTCTCCTCAGTCGTCCAAGCAAAACCCAGTGAAGAAGCCTACCGCGCCGGGCTGCTCTGCGCAAGGACCATGGGCGATTTTAGGGAGTGAATCCGGCGATTTCCGGTGCCGGACGGTGGTTTCCCGAGACTGTATAATCAGAGATTCCTCATGAGCTACCAGGTCCTGGCCCGTAAGTATCGTCCGCAGAAATTCTCCGATGTCATCGGCCAGGAACACGTTACCAAGACCCTGAAAAATGCGATCGAGCAGGAGCGGATTGCCCATGGCTACATTTTCAGCGGGCACCGTGGGATCGGCAAAACTACGGTCGCGCGCATCCTGGCCATGTCGTTGAACTGCCGCTCGTCGGCCAAGCCGGTACCGGAGCCCTGTGGAGTGTGCGAATCCTGCACGGAGATCCGTGCTGGGAATGCGGTGGACGTTATTGAAATCGACGCCGCCACCAACCGTGGAATTGATGAAATTCGCGAACTGCGCGAGGCGGCGCGTTATCTCCCGGCACGGGACCGTTTCAAGATTTATATCCTCGACGAGGCACATCAGATCACAGATGCGGCTTTCAATGCGTTGCTCAAAACCCTTGAAGAGCCGCCGTCGCACGTTGTCTTTATGCTGGCCACGACGCAGCCCGAGGACATCCCGCAGACGATCCGCTCGCGCTGCCAGCATTTCAGCTTTCGGGCAGTGAAATTTACCGACATCCTTGGCCAGTTGCGCGATCTGACAAGCCGCGAAAATATCCCGGCTGACGAGGACGCTTTGGCCCTGCTGGCGGAGGCTGGCGACGGATCCATCCGCGATGCACTTTCGATTCTCGATCAAGCGATTGCCTCGACCGCCGAGCATCTCACGCTGGAGTCCGTCCGGCGGCTGATCGGCGCGGCGCCGGCGGGAGCGCTCGAGGCCGTCATGCAGGGCGTGGCGGAAAGTACGAGCGAGAAGATTCTGCTTCTCGTCGATGAATTGATCAGTGAAGGACATAGTCCTGCACACTTCGCACGCCAACTCGTGCGTTTCCTGCGGAATGTGACGGTTGCGAAAATTGCGGGCAAAGACTCCGCACTGCTTCAGATTTCGGAAGATGAGCGTTCGCGTGCCGGGCGAATTGCCGACCTGTTCAGCGAAGAAGATCTGGCGCGACATTTACAAATCATGCTGCGCACGCACGGTGAGTTGGGATACCGGCAGGATCAACGGTTTCATCTGGAACTTGGGCTGCTGAAAATGGCGCACGCGCAGCGTCTTCTCCCCTTAGAGCAATTGCTGAGTGACGTCGCGCCTTCAGCGCCTGCGACGCCGCGAAGTGGAGGCAGGCCGGTGCTGGCTACCCCAAGCGAGGTCCGGCGAGCGGAGCCGCAGGTACCCGCCCGATCGAATTATGTCTCGCCTTTTGCGGCGGACTCGGCGCGTAAAAATACGCCCAAGGCGGAAGGTGGCGGCGAGATTGCGGGAAGCTCGACGAGACAGGCCAATTCCGGCGGATCGGTCGTCATCATGGGATCGGCGGTCGCAGAGATGGAGCCGGAACCTCTGGTGGCGGCTAAGAACGAAATCAGTGTCGAGTTCGTTCGCGAGGTGGTGCTGACTGCACTTAGCGGCCAGCCAATGCTCGTATCCATGTTAGAAGGGGCGCAGTGGAGCTGGGAAGGGAATTCTCTGGTGGCGAAAGTCGCATCGTCGAGCACGATGATCGACATGTCGTGCACCGCTGATGCTCGACGCATTGCCTCCGCAGCGGCCAGCGGTGCGGCGGGAAGGCCGGTCAAACTACAGGTGCTGCCGGGCGGAACCGCGCAAGTGACAGCTCCGGTCCGGCGGCCGTCATCGAATGGGAGTGCGCGCAGCCGAGCTGAACAGGATCCGGTCGTGCGCAGCATGCAGGAAAGATTCGGGGCGGAAATTCGGACGGTGATTGACTATCGCGAGAAGTCATAAGAACTTTCACCGCCGAGACGCAGAGAAATTCATTGAAGAATCTTTCTCGGTGGATTTGGCGTCTCGGCAGTAAAAAGAGGTTTATGCCAGGACTCAATTTGCAAGAACTCATGTCGCAGGCCAAGCAGCAGTACGAAGTGCTGCAGAAGAAGATGCAGGAAACCGTTGTTGAGGCTTCCGCGGGAGGCGGCACCGTGACGGTCAAAATGGATGGTCGCAAGCAGGTGCTCGGGATCGTCATTGATCCGGAGGCGATAAAGGCCGGTGATATTGAGATGTTGCAGGATCTTGTAATGGCCGCCGTCAATGAAGCGGGCCGCAAGGTGGATGAATCCATGCAGTCCAGCATGGGCGGAATGTTGGGCGGACTCAGTGGGATCTTGTAAGTTGATAATTGTGTAGTCTGAGATTTTTCGATCTACTAGAAGACCGTCGCCGGTTTCAAATTACCAGATTACCCGTCTACAAAATTATCCAATGACAAAGTTTGCCGAGCCGATGACGCGACTCATCGATGAACTCAAGAAGCTGCCGGGCATCGGTAGCAAGACTGCGCAGCGGTTGGCATTTCATATCCTGCGGTCGACCGACGACGATGCTGAGGCGCTGGCGGGCGCGGTGCGCGACGTCAAGGCGAATCTGCGGCTGTGCTCGGTGTGCAACAACATTACTGATGTTGATCCGTGTGTTTACTGCATCAGTCCCACGCGCAATCAGAAACTGGTGTGCGTTGTCGAGGAGCCGACCAATATTGCCGCGGTCGAAAAGACACGACACTTCAATGGCGTCTATCACGTTCTGCATGGTTCGATTTCTCCGCTGCACGGTGTGGGCCCGGAACAACTGCGAATCGGCAATCTCTTGACTCGCGTTGCGGGAGGGCAGATTGAAGAAGTGATTCTCGCCACCAATCCTACGGTGGAAGGGGAGGCCACTGCTACTTATCTGGCGCAACAGCTGCGGCGTCAGGGGCTGAAAGTGACGCGGATCGCGATGGGGATTCCGGTCGGCAGCGACATCGAATACACCGATGAAGTCACGATGCTGAAGGCGATGGAAGGGCGACGGGAGGTCTAGCTCTGGGTGTCCTGCAAGGCTTTTACGCCGTGGCCGCGCCACAGTCAAGTCTCTGCGCCATCAATTGTGCAAGAATTTGAACATCATCGATTCGATGCAGAGATGGCGGCGCCGGGAACTTCGCAATCGGATAACTTAACTGTTGTGTAATCTGGTTGTTACGGAAATATCTCCAAACATTTTGTTTAAGGCTATTCCTGGCAGCAGAGGTGCTTCATTACTGTGGTCTGCATCCTCGCTCCTTGAACACTTTTGCTGGCGAGGAGGAAACTCCAGGGCCAGCGCGCCGTGCTGAGATGTGAACGCATCCCGCCGACGCTCACGAAACCGGGCCAACCAGCCCGGTTTCTTTTTTCTTGAAGCGAGAATCAGTCGCCAGAGATCGGCTCCAGAAACAGATTGGATTCATCTTCGGCGGGAACAATTCCTTCCGGCAGACGACCGCGGTTGTATTCGGCCATGCGATTTTTCCACTTGAGGAAATCGGTGATGCTCTGCGGTTCGATGCGCACTTCCACTCGCCGCAGGCTGGCGAGCAAGAGGTTCATTTCATAACCGAATCCGACTGGCGTTCGCAAATTTTTAGCCGATGGCTTAAGTTTCTCGATTTCCCGTCCGCATAGTTCGAGCAGACCCCAGCCGGGGCGCAACTCTTCAACGCGAATCAACCCTTTGGGCACAAGATAAAAGCGTTCGCAGCCGACACCGTTTTCTGGTTTCTGACGAAACGGTTTTTCCCGATCGACAAGAAAATCGGCGCGCGAGATCTCGCCGCCGACGCACGCTTGCTCGGAGAGCACCACTCCACAACGATAACGCCGCAGCCAGGCCACGGCGAGCAATATCAGTTTTGCGTGAGTCACAGGAAAAGGATGAAGCGAAAACTTCATTTTGAGAAGTGGCACGGGAGTTACGAGCGCGGACTATGAGAGCGAACTACGAGCTGCGCTTTTGGGCTCGGCACAGTCTCTCGCAGCCTGCGCACCAGCACTGGCCGTCGCAGTACGACTTCGAGAAGATGCCGCGCGGCAGCGATCTCCTCCGCCGAAGGATCGAGTGGGGAATAGCCGGTCGCCTGTATCAGAACAATGTTGTCATCGAGTCCGACTTTGAGGCGCGGTTCTATGCCGTTGCGGGTGTCGAGAGAATTGGTGAGACGCAGCACTCCGGCGAGTTGCAGCGCGGCTCGACCGTCAGGAGGATCGAGAAGTTGCAAGCTCTTCTGGCGCGCACGCGGCAAGGCTCCGCGATGATATCGAGCGATGACCGCAACGAGTTGCAACTCTTGTGCGCTCCAGCCGAGCGGCGAGGGCAGGTTGCGAATCATTCGGAAGGAATCTTTGTGGTGCGCCTTGCCGCCCTTGGATTTCCCAACATCGTGCAGCAGAGCTGCTACCTGCAATACGGCGCGGGAATTCTGCTGGGGATCTTGCATCAATAGGCCCGCTCCTCTTAAACCGTCGTATAGAGAGAGTGACAGCTGGGCGACGCGCTCCGAGTGGACCTGGTCGGGATCGAGATAGCTGGCCCAGACTCGCAGACGGGCGGTGGCCGCTGCGCGCAACCCAGGTCCGGACGGTAGCTGCTCCCGCCACCGCTGCCATAGCGATTGCTTGCCGACCATTTTCTCGCGGTAACGATTCAACCGTTGAGAGCGTTCTTCATTAATCTTCTGGCCCCAACGAGTGCGGCTCTCGGGATCGGGGAAGACCCCGATGTGGATGGCCATGTTCCAGAGCACGTCCAGATCGTGAACATCGCCGAGAAGATCCTGCAATTCTTTCAGATCGCTGCCCCAGGCGGCGTGTTCGCGTGGCAGAAAATTCTCCACTGTGTAGCGGAAACGCTTGATCCCGATGCGGAGTTCGTGCCATGCGATTTGAGAGCGGGAGTGCACGGCTCGCTTGTGGAGGTCGTAGGCTGCAGTCCACTTCTCAAGGACGAGGTGTTTGAATACCACGCTTCCGGGACGGATGCGGGCCGCGCGGCGGGACAGGCTCCGGCTCCATTGGCGCCACTGTTTGCGATCGAATTGTCGGAGAACATCTAAAGCATCCTGTTTACACTTGGCTTCATTGGAATGCACATGGTCCAGCAATTTCTTCGCGACGCCATCGTCTAAAGTGCTGAGTTTTGAAGTGCTGAGTTTCTCGATCCACCCCTGCATCACGTGGATGTCGCGCAAATCGCCAAGCGCCTGGAAAACTGTCTTCCCGGCTTTTTTCATATGTTTCCAGGAGGGATCAGGGTCCATCGTCCGGAGACCGTCGGCGAGGGAACGGCAACGGCGGATCCCGACTCGCAGGTCATGCACGGGCTCGGCGTCAAGGCCTGCGGCCGCGTTCTCACACTCAGCCAGAACGATGTTCATCCACGCTCTGATCCCGAGTCTGGCTTTGGCCTTTGCCGGGGTCGAAGGTGGAGTGGTGGACATGAGGAAATTTCCTTGCGTGATCCATTGTCGCGTGTTTGAGGGTCCTACCGCCACAACAGCAAGGGTAGGAAATCTGCCAGATCCCGGACACCGCTGCTTCTCACAGGTCAAGACCGTCCGTTGGGTAGCCTCGCGGAAGTGCAAATCCATGCACAAGCAGGCGGACGGCCCGGATTTTCCCGGCTGTAAGCCGCTGAATTCAAGGGGAAATTTTAGGAACCAAGCGCGTACCTTTTGGCATCCAACTTGCAATTGCCTACAATGCCTATTAGTTCGATAGGGATTCTCGGGGGAACAGATGAAGATCTCTCAAAAAGGGTTGTACGCGTTGCAAGCCCTGATGATGTTGACGCGCCGCTACAACCAGGGCGCGATCCGTATTCGGGACATCGCGTACGAAGAGAGTCTGCCGGAAAAGTTTCTGGAGTTGATTCTTCTGGAACTGAAGAATGCGCGGATCGTGGAGAGTGCGCGAGGAGCGAAGGGTGGATACCAGTTGCGTCGTCCCCCCGACGAGATCCGGTTGAGCGAAATCATCCGCCTGGTGGATGGTCCATTGGCGCCATTCGGCGATGCCGAACAGTTGCGCGGACTCATTACGCGCGACGCCGACCACCGCGCTCTCTATCAGGTTTTCCTGGACGTCCGCGACGCGGCGGCCAAGATTCTCGAAAACACGACGCTTGCCGATTTGATGACCAAGCCGGGTGCAGGTCCGGCACGTCGCAGCAGCAAGAAGAAGGGGGAAGCCAGTGTAGTGCCCTTGATGGTCCACGCAGGTGGGAAAGAGGGACATGACTAAGCGGAGCTTCATCCCTGCAGTCTTTGTTTTGATCGCTGGGATATTCGCCTCAGCGCAAACCGTCATTCACGTCGGGGCGTTTCCCAACATCACGCATTCGCAAGCCATGGTCGGCAAGGCCAATGGCTGGTTTGCAAAGCGTATGGGGCCAAAGGTCACCATCGACTGGAAGAGCTTCAATGCCGGGCCATCCGCGATCGAAGCGCTTTTCGCGGGGGCGATTGATATGACTTACATCGGGCCGAACCCGGCAATCTCGGGCTACGTTCGATCCAACGGGGAAGCGTTGCGAATCGTAGCGGGCGCCACGAGTGGCGGGGCAGCCCTGGTGGTCCGAAATGATTCGGGAATTCAGAAGCCTGAAGATTTCCACGGCAAGAAAGTCGCGTCGCCCCAGATGGGGAACACACAAGACGTCGCGCTGCGGGCATGGCTCATCGCGCACGGCATGAAGTCCACCGACAAAGGTGGGGATGTGCAGGTGATTCCGCTCGCAAATCCGGACCAGCTCACACTTTTCACGAAGAAGGAACTGGACGCTGCTTGGGCTCCCGAGCCCTGGGCTACGCGCCTGATCCGCGAAGGCAACGGCCGGTTGTTTTTGGACGAGCGCACGCTCTGGCCTAACGGACAATTCGTCACTTCGCACCTGATTGTGCGAACCCAATTTCTGAAAGAGCATCCGGATCTTGTGAAGGACTGGATTCGCGCTCACGTCGAAGTAACCGAATGGATCGGCGCACATTTACCAGAGGCCAAGAAGCTCCTCAATCAGCAGATCCAGAAAGAAACGGGGAAGCCTTTGCCCGACGTCCTGCTGGATGATGCTTTTGGGCGGATGCAGGTCACCTACGATCCGTTGCGTTCGGCGCTGTTGACCGCGGCGAAATCCGCGTTTGACGCCGGGTTTCTGGGCCGCCAGATGCCGGATCTCTCGAACCTCTACGATCTCTCGCTGCTGAACCAGGTTCTCGCGGAAAAGGGAAAGAAGGCCATTCAATGAGCACCAACCCTCAGAACGCATATCCGATCCCGCCAGACCACAGAGGAATTATCGGGCGCGCCAACGTCTTGCGCGGCAAGCCTGTTTCATCGGTTGCTGTGCTACCGATGCGGCCGGAATCTACCCAGGTCGTGCCGAAAGTTGCACTGGATGGCATTTCGCTGAGTTACAAAACAAACTCTAAGGGACGCCTGATCGCACTCGAGAACATCAGTCTTCAGGTCCAGCCTGGAGAATTTCTCTGCATAGTCGGGCCTTCGGGTTGCGGCAAGTCGACTTTATTGCACTTGATAGCCGGTTTACATCAGCAGAGCTCCGGACAGGTATTGGTCGACGGTAAAGCCGTGAGCGGACCCGGTACGGATCGAATTCTGATCTTTCAGGAACTCGGCCTGTTCCCGTGGCTGACGGTTGGACAAAACGTTGAGTTCGGCATGAAGATGAAAAACATTTCGAAAGCCGAACGAGAAGAAAAAATTCAGTACTACCTTCGGTTGGTTCATCTTTCGAAATTCCGCGATAGCTATACTCATCAGCTTTCCGGCGGCATGCGGCAAAGAGTCGCACTGGCACGCGCGCTCGCGACCGAGCCTGATGTTCTCCTAATGGATGAGCCTTTCGCGGCTCTTGACGCTCAGACTCGCGATCTTCTGCACGACGAACTGGAGCGCATCTGGGCGGAAACCGGTCGCACCATCATTTTCGTGACTCACAACGTCCGCGAGGCGGTACGCCTGGCCGATCGAGTGGCGTTGATGACCTTCCGTCCCGGCCGCGTTAAGCAGGAGTTTGCGATTCATCTGCCGCGTCCGCGACATATTGAAGAGACAGATGTGGCACGCACCGCACGAGAGATTCTGGATTGTTTGCGCGATGAGATCAACAAATCCCTGGAAGTGGAGTACGCCGATGAAAAAGCTAAGTAAGCAAATTGTTTTTTACTGCGTACTGATCGGGATTTGGGCCTTGGTTGCAAAGGCGCATATCTGGCCTCCGTACCTGTTTCCGCCGCCGTGGGGCGTAGCGGAATCACTTTGGGCCGGCTTTCAGGACCACAGTTTCTGGATCGGAATCGCGGTCACGATGAAACGCATGCTGATCGGCTACAGCCTTTCGGTTGTGCTTGGAATGATCCTTGGGCTCGCAGTGGGCAGCTACAAGTTTCTCGAGGACACTCTTGGCGGACTGCTGGTGAGTCTGCAATCGCTTCCCAGCATTTGCTGGATCCCGCTGGCAGTGCTTTGGTTCGGATTAACCGAGAAGGCCATACTCTTCGTCGTGCTCATGGGTTCGCTGCTGTCAGTGACCATAGCAATGGAAGATGGCCGTAAGCAGATGCCGAAAATCTACGGGATGGCTGGACGCAATCTTGGAGCGAAGGGGTTCCGGCTTTTCTGGTCTGTCCTGCTGCCGGCCAGCTTGCCCTTCATCGTGAGCGGTCTGAAACAGGGCTTTGCATTCGGATGGCGCTCGCTCATCCAGGCGGAAATGATTTTCCTGAGCCTCGGCCTGGGTCAACTTCTCATGATGGGCCGCGATCTGAACGACATGAATCAGGTCCTCGCCGTGATGATCCTAATCATTATCCTGGGCTTCATTATCGATGGTCTCGTCTTCCGCACCATGGAGCGCAAACTGCAAGAACGCTGGGGCTTGGTGCCAGCCTAGAAAAACAGGTCACGGGTTACAGGTCACAGGCAAAGCAGAACTTGTGACCGGTCATTCGTGACCTGTGGTTCCTGCCTCTTCCACTTTTCGGCTATTTCATTTCTAATTCTCCGCTATGCTTCGCAAACTTGTATGGTTGGGACTGCCTCTTTTTGCTTTCGCGTCATTCGCTGCTGACAACTCTAACGATCAGCTGATTCAGGAAGCGCTGAAATCGTCGCCTCTGGAAAACAATCTTCGCCGTCTCACCGATGAAATCGGTGGCCGCGTGCCCGGAACTCCGGCAATGCAGCGCGCGGTCGATTGGGGAGTCGCCGCCTTCAAGGAAGCCGGTGCCGATAGCGTTCATACGGAAGAGTTCACGATTCAGCAATCCTGGGCGGAGGGCGCAACTTCGATGACTGCGTCCACCTATTCGGGGACTGCCTTTCCCATTCGCGCTGTGTCGATCGCGTGGGCACCGGCGCTGGCGGCGGGGAAGCATGTCCCGGTCATGGACGTTGGCCAAGGTAGCGCGGCCGAATTTGCAAAGGCAGGGGACGTCTCCGGCAAACTTTTACTGGTACACACAAAAGTTTTGGCGAGTTGGGCCGATCTCTTTTTGGAATACGAGCAGGCACCGAGCGTGATTGCGCTCGCGGTGAAAGGAAAGGCCAAAGCCATCGCATTTATGGCGACGCGTGATAATGACATTCTTTATCGCCATACCAACTCGGGGTTCGGGGAAATTGACAAGTTGCCCATGGTGGTGGTGGCGCGCGAAGATGGAGAGCGCATAGCCCGTCTGCTTGCTTCCGCGAATCCTGTATGGGCGGATCTGGCGATTCCCAACAAAGTTGGCGGGCCGATCAAGTCGTGGAACGTGGTCGCGGAGGTTCGCGGAAGCGAAAAGCCTGACGAGTTCGTGATCCTCGGGGCGCACTTGGATTCATGGGAACTTGGAACGGGTGCCCTCGACAATGGATGCAATGCCGTACTTGTAATCGATGCACTGCGAGCCATCAAAAGCTCAGGATTAAAGCCGCACCGGAGCATGCGCTTTATTTTGTTCTCCGGCGAAGAAGAGGGGCTGATCGGCTCGCGCATGTACGCCGTGGCGCATCGCGATGAACTCGACAAGGCTGCGGGCGTGGTGATCTTTGACTCAGGCACCGGCAAGACCACCGGCTTCTCTACCGGCGGACGAAAGGATGTTGCGTCCTCAGCGGCCGCGCTGGTAGCACCGCTCGAGCAATTCGACGCCGCAAGGCTAATTCCGACGGCCGAAGCCGGCACCGACCATTTCGATTTCATGCTCGAAGGAGTTCCGACATTCGTCGCTGAACAGGATGAAGCGAACTATTTGGTGAACTACCACGCAACCTCTGACACCTACGACAAAGTCGACTTTCCGCAACTCAAGAAGCACGTAGCCGAAGGCGCCGTTTTGAGCTTTGCGCTGGCGAATGTTCCTGAGCGCGTTGGTCCACGTCTGAATCGCGCGCAGATCGAGCAAACACTGCATGAGACCCACATCGACGAAGAGTTGAAGTCCATGGATATGTGGGACGACTGGGCGAGTGGGAAACGTGGGCGGGCGAAATAGGCAGTCACGTGTGCGCTTTCACAGGCCCCAGAAAGCCGCGTCTTCACAAACGGACGGTCTTGATGTCGGGGCCGAACTGTAATCGCCTATCGTGACCGCTGGGACCTGAGACCTGAGACCTGTTCTACTATTCCACTGTGCTTCTCTTCTGGATTCTTTTTAACGTTTTTGTGGTCGCGATGCTGGCACTCGATCTGGGTGCGCTGAATCGCCGGTCCCGGCGCGTCGAGTTTCGCGAAGCTCTGTCGTGGTCGGGCGTGTGGATAGCGCTGGCCGCCGCTTTTGCGGTGTTCGTACTTTTCTGGCATGGACGCTCCAGCATGCTGGAGTTCGTCACCGGATACGTGGTCGAGCTTTCGCTCAGTGTCGACAACCTCTTCGTCTTCCTTGTGATCTTCCGCTATTTCAAGGTGAACGACGATCATCAGCATAAGGTTTTGTTCTGGGGGATTGTTGGCGCGCTCGTGATGCGCGGATTGTTCATCCTTGCGGGCGTTACGCTGATTCAACGCTTCGAATGGATTACCTATTTCTTCGGCGCTTTGCTCATTTATTCCGGTGTCAAGCTGATGCGCCAGGGTGAAACTGAGATCCATCCTGAGAAAAATCCGGTGCTCCTACTGTTTCGCAAGGTGATGCCGGTCACGAAGGATTATGTCGGCGGCAAGTTTCTTGTACGCAGTCCCGGTCTGTACGCCACTCCGCTGCTCGTGGTGCTGGTCCTGATCGAAACCACCGACGTGCTATTTGCCGTTGACTCAATTCCCGCGGTGCTCGCCATCACGTTGGATGCCTTCATCGTCTATACATCGAATGTTTTCGCTATTTTAGGGCTGCGTTCGATGTATTTCGCGCTTGCGGGAATGATGGATTTCTTTCATTACCTTCACTATGGTTTATCAATTGTGTTGATTTTCGTGGGTGCGAAAATGATCGTTGCGCATTATTTCCACATTCCGACGATATGGACACTGGCCGTCACTGTCCTGGTGCTCGGAACGTCCATAGCGGCCTCTTTGAAGTATCCTCAGAAAAAAAAGGTTTAGAAGGCTTCCGGCAAAGGCCATTTACCGCTCAGAATCTCGCTCGGGTCTGACTTATTGAAATGAAATTTTCTCACCGCGCATGACTGAGTGTTTCAGGAATTTGGCATCGTCGTGAGTAGGGTAGTCGGTGCGGTAGTGGCCCCCGCGGCTTTCCTCGCGGGCCAGAGCGGAACGGGCAACCAGCAGACCGGACGTCAAAATGTTGCGGCCCTCAAAGGCGCGTCGCGTTCCGGGGCCCACAACGCGGGACCGGAGACTCTGCAGGGTTTCAACTGCCTGGCGCAATCCGGAACCATCGCGAACAATTCCGACTTTATTCCACATCACGTCCCGAATTTGGCCGATCAGTTCTTCAATACCGGAATCTGCCGAACCGTTGGATGGTGCGGCGTGCTTCCGATTCAAGGTTGGCAAACCCCGGTGCCAGTCGTTTCGCATCGCCTGGCCCGCACGTGCGCCATATACCAATCCTTCGAGCAGGGAATTGCTCGCCAGACGATTCGCTCCGTGAACCCCGTTGGCTGCCGCTTCGCCGGCTGCGTAGAGTCCGGGCAGACTGGACTGACCCGTGAGATCGGTGAGAATGCCTCCCATGACATAGTGAGCTGCGGGACGAATCGGAATTACTTCTGTTGTGATATCGATGTTGTACTTCATACAAGTGGCATAGATTCGCGGGAAGCGGTGTTGAACGTGGTCAGGCTTGAGGTGCGTGAGATCGAGGTAGACGATGGGGTCGGGACTGCGGGTGATTTCAAGTTCATGAACGATCGCGCGTGCGACCACATCGCGTGGAGCAAGGTCGCCTTGAGCGTGATATTTGTGCATGAAGCGATCCATCTCCATGTTGCGAAGGTACGCACCTTCGCCGCGCACAGCTTCGGAAATCAAGAAGCGCGGAGCATTCTTGATGTATAAGGCCGTCGGATGGAATTGAATCAATTCCATGTCGCTGACATCTGCGCCCGCAAGGTAAGCCATGGCGATGCCATCGCCGGTCGCAACCTCGGGGTTTGTAGTGTTGCGATAGAGTTGTCCGAGGCCGCCAGTGGCGAGTAGGACGGCAGAAGCAGTGATCTGCCGGAGCTCGCCACCGTCGCCGATAACCGACACTCCAACTGCGCGATCGTCTTCGAGCAGCAAGTCGCTGGACATCTCAAATTCCAGCACCAAGATATTTTTAAGTGTCTTAGCCTTGGCGTAGAGCGCGCGCAGAATTTCGCGACCAGTCGAATCGCCTTGCGCATGTAACACGCGGTTGCGGCTATGTGCGCCCTCACGGGTGAAGGCAAGCTTAGTGCCGTTGCGATCGAACTGCGTGCCCCATTCGATGAGTTCTTCAATGCGCGGCGGACCTTCTTCGACCAACACGCGAACGGCTTCTACATTACAAAGTCCGTCGCCTGCGACCAGGGTGTCTTGAAGATGGAGGCTGACTTCGTCTTCGTCGCTGAGGGCGGCGGCGATTCCTCCCTGAGCGTAATGCGTTGCTGAGTCGCACACCTGCCGCTTGGCAAGCACCAGCACCCGACCCGCTTCCCCGAGTTCGACAGCGGCGCGCAAGCCGGCGATGCCCGCGCCGACAACCAGAAAGTCACATTCGGTGGGGGTGTGTTGAGCCACAAAAAAAAATGGTATCACGCACTTTGAATCGCGAGCGCAGAGTACGCAGGGAAGAAATAGCCTTTCCTGAGCCTTTCTGCGTATTGTGCGCTGCTGCCATCAAAGGACCTTGCTGCGAATGGTCGAGGGCCATACGCTATGATGACAATTCATGATTCGCATTCCCGTCCACACGCCGTCGCGGCCCTATGAGGTAGTGCTGGGCAGCGGCTTGCTCGCGCGCGCAGGGGAGCATATTGGCAAACTCGCAGGCCGTGGCCGCGTATTTGTAATCACCGTACCGCCGGTACGCCGCCGCTGGGGTAAGGTTCTCATGCAGTCCCTTGCCGAGAGTGGTGCGCAAGCGGACATCCTGCAAATGGCGGACGGCGAGCCCTTCAAGCGCCTCGCAACGCTCGAGAAATTAGCGGAGGGTCTCGTCAAACTCGGAGCGGATCGCGGCGCTATCTTGATCGCGCTGGGGGGCGGAGTGGTCTACATGCGGGGTCTGGACGTGATCCAGATTCCTACCACGGTGTTGGCTCAAGTCGACGCCGCCATCGGTGGGAAGACTGGCGTCAATCTACAGTCGGGGAAGAATTTGCTCGGCACATTTCATCAGCCGCGCGCGGTGCTGATCGATCCCAACGTGCTCACCACCCTTCCATCGCGCGAGTATCGGGCCGGGCTATATGAGGCACTTAAGTGTGGAATCATCGGCAACGTCGAGTTGTTCCGGCTTTTTGAAGACCATCGGCGTGAGATTCTGGATCGCGATCCAGTGGTAATTGAGAAAGTGATTGCAGAATCAGTTCGATTGAAAGCGGAGGTTGTGAGCGCCGACGAACGCGAGGGCGGTCTCCGGCAGGTACTAAACCTCGGTCATACGATTGGCCACGCGCTCGAAGCCGAGACGCGTTATACGCAACTCCTGCATGGAGAGGCGGTGGCATGGGGGATGATTGCGGCAACTCAAATCGCGCTCGCTACCGGACGTTTAGATCCGGCGTCCGCCGAGCGCATCACGTCGGCCACGGTAAGTTTGGGCAAACTGCCGCGCGTGAAGTTTCAGGTGGCCAGTGTCTTAAAGCGTCTTCAGGCGGACAAGAAAACACGGCAAGGAGTCGTGCATCTGGTTCTTCCGACGCAAATTGGGAAAGTGGAAATTGTGAATGATGTCCGAACCTCAGTCGTTCGATCTGCGATCGAGGAAATCGAAAGCTTGCAGTGAAATGAGTCAGGAACTCAACAGCCGGATTGTCGGTGCATCTCCCGCGGGCGCGCGCGATACGGAATCGGCCGGCAAGGCTGTACGCGAAATGTTCACCTCGATCGCACCACGCTACGATCTGGTGAATCATGTTCTGTCGCTCAACACTGACCACGTCTGGTGGTGGCGTGCCGCGCGGACGTTCGATGCCGTCCTAAAGCGTCCTGATGCGCGGGTACTGGATTTGTGCTGCGGCACCGGAGACATGACTCTGGCGCTGCGCGGTCGCGCGAACTCGGCCACACAAATTATCGGAGCGGATTTCTCTCACGCCATGTTGCAACGAGCGGTGGTGAAGGGAAGAGAAACCCAATTGCGCTGGATCGAAGCCGATGCATTGCGTTTGCCATTTCCCGACAGCCATTTCGACCTAATAACCGCAGCCTTCGGGTTTCGCAATTTGGCAGACTACGATGCGGGCCTTCGCGAGATGTCGAGAGTGCTTCGTCCCGGTGGGCGGTGTGGAATTTTGGATTTCAGCGAGCCTCGTGGGCTAATCGGCAAGGTTTATCGCGTCTATTTCAAGCACGTGCTGCCGGCCATTGGGACGCTCATCTCCGGAGTTCAGGGACCCTATAAGTATCTGCCTGCGTCAGTAGAACGCTTTCCGCCGCCGGAAGCAATGCTGGAACGCATGCGGGGCGCTGGATTTACCGAAGCCTCGTGGAAGCCTTATACATTTGGCGTCGCCGGACTTTATCTTGGGATCAGATAGTGTGAAAACTTCTTCAACAGAGGTCAGAGAGCGAATTTGAACAGAGTTAGAACCTCAGAGCATATTTGTTCCTCTCCGCGGTCTGAGGCTTATGTCTTCTTCCGAAATGAATCTGCGAAGGCATCGGCAATCGTGTAACGCATAATCTGATCGTAATCAGGGCCGAGAAACTTCTTCAAGCGGTCGGTGTCCATGATGTACTCGCCTGTCATGTAGGGCACGGCATCGGGCGGGATCGCAGACAACTTCAATCGCCAAAGCCATTGCAGTACCTGCCGCATCCCCCATTTCCCGGGAACCCGAAGCAACCTGGCTTTGGCCATGCCGATACATTGCTCGAAGGTCAAAGGTTCGCCTCGTCCGGCGACGTTCAGAGTTGTCAGTCGTCGGGCTTCCGGCTCGCGCTTCAGAAGCCATGTGATCAGACGCGCCATATCGTCCACATGCACGAATTGAATCTTGTTGTCGAGATACTTATGCCCGTAGGGAAGCATGCAGGGGAGACGTTTACCAGATTCGCGCATTCGGGCGGCGCGCTTGCTTTTGCCGTTGGGAGTTCCGCGGAAAGCTCCCATCAGATAATTCTCTACGCTGGACCCGGCAAAAATATGCGGCCTCAAAATGAACACACTGCATCCGCGCATGGCAGGAGCCCGCTGCTGGACCACCATGTCGCTTTCTTTTTTGTGAACTGCATAGGGGAGCGTGTGGGCCTCGAGTGGTGAGTCTTCGGTCACGGCTTGCGGCGTATCAGAACCATATGCCGACACACTGCTTGGAAAAATAAACTGGCGTATGTTCGCGCCGGCGCTGCGGTTCGCTTCTGTGACTGCCTCCATAACGCGCGCGGTTCCAGCGACATTAATCTGCCACATCCGATCAACATTCAGAACACCGGAACGCTGCGGATCGATGACGAATGCGAGGTGCACAACCGAGGCCGGCTGGACTTCGCGCATGAGGAGAAATAACTCGCGCGTCGATTCTTCAGCTCCAAGGTCGAGTTGGACAAAACGCGCAACCGGCAGGGCGGGAGGCGTGACATCGATTCCTACCACCGTGTACTCGGACAGCATCGGCGCGAGGCGTTGCCCCAGATTGCCCGAGATACCCGTCACGATGACGGTTGGTTTTGACGTATCCATTTAGTCGGGGTCGACTTCTCCTGCTTCTGGCTCGCCTGGCTTGGCCGGAGGCTTGGGCTTGATTCCGAAGTAGGCGTCGTTCAACTGAGATGTACCTTGGAATTCCTGCATGGCATCGCGGAATCGCTGAGTGGCAATCCAATTCTTGATTTCCGGTTTGACGGTGTCGAGGGGTAATGTCTGCTTACTCACAAGCTTGTAAATGTAGTGCCCCGTCGGATCGGAAATCACTTGCGTGACCTCGCCCGGCTTCAGGTCCAAAGCGGCGTGGTGCGCTGGAGGAAGGGTCGTGGGACGAACTTTCTCCATCTTGGTCGATGGCGGATTACCCTTCAGTCCCGCCGCCAGATAGGCATCTTTCTCTAACGTGTCGAAACTCTCGCCTTTAACGGCACGTTCGCGCAGAGTCGAGGCAGTCCTTTTCAGAGATGCTTCCCCGGCCTGCTCGCGGGCTTTTTGTTCTGCCTCTTCGGTGGCTTTGTCTTTTTTCACCCCAGCGGCAGCTTTGGGGGCGGGCGCCAACTGCTTGGTGCGCGGAATGAACAGACGCTGCAGAGACGCTTCCTGGTAAGTGTCGATTTTTTCTTTGTGATATTTCTCAAAGTCCGCGTCAGAAACTTTTTGAGATACTTCCTGCAAGCTGCTCGTCAACTGCTGGGAAAGGATCTGCATGCGCGCGAAGTCCATGCTGGCTTCGAACTTGGGCTGCTTGTCGAGCCCGCGATTCTGCGCTTCCTTGCTCATCCCAATCAGCCGTGAATAAGCATTCGCCAGCCGCAGCTTGATGGGCAGCGCCATATTCGGCTGAAGCGCTTCCGCCAGCTTTTCAAACTGTGCGCGAGTCACGACAGTCTCGCAAGACTCACCTTTTTTTGCCGGATCGCCACAGGTCCCCTTGACTGTAATGACAGGATCGCTGGGGCCGATTTTCGCTTGGGCCGCTTTCTCGTCAGCATCGGCGTTGGGCTGCGATTTCATAGCAGCTGCGGGATGGGAAAGTGGTGGCACGGGGGTAGCTGCTTGTCCGTAAGCAAGCCCACCGAGCAAGAGACACACGATCCACCGAGTACACATGAAAAAATCCTCCAGAAGGGAATTACAGCGAAGTGTCATCCTAGCATGCCTCGGCCCCAGTTCGGCGGTTAACGAGGGGTTGGCTGTAATCGAAACGGAAGCGATAATGCGGTATGCCGGAAATGCAGGCCGCCTTCAGTCCCGAGTCGATGCGCGCAGAAAAACGCGCAGTCGCCGGCAATTCAGTTTTGGCGGCCTTTGCAATCACCATACTGAAAATCGTAGTTGGTTTTACTACCGGCTCGTTGGGAATTCTCTCCGAGGCTGCCCACTCAGGGCTTGACCTGATCGCGGCTCTGGTAACTTTTTTCTCGGTTCGAGTCTCCGACAAACCTGCCGATGCCGATCATCAGTACGGCCATGGCAAAGTGGAAAACTTCTCCGCCTTTATAGAAACAGGCCTTCTGCTCCTGACCTGTATCTGGATCATCTCAGAGGCAGTCAAGCGCCTGTTCTTCCAAAGTGTGGAAATCGAGCCTAGCGTCGCCGCCTTTCTCGTAATGCTGCTATCTATTGTGGTGGACGCGTGGCGATCCCGATCGCTAGGTCGCATCGCAATGAAATATGACAGCCAAGCCCTGGAAGCCGATGCGCTACATTTCTCGACCGACATCTGGTCCAGTTCCGTTGTTATCCTGGGTCTCGTCGCCGTGCAGATCGGCCGAACCTACCACGTCACATGGCTGAGCAAAGCCGATCCGGTAGCCGCGCTGTTCGTAGCTGGGGTTGTCGTCTCGGTGAGCTGGCGGCTGGCGCGAAGGACCGTCGATGCATTGCTCGATGCTGCCCCTGCCGGCGTGCGAAATCAGATCTTGGAAAGGATCCATAACATCGACGGCGTGCTGGAAGTCGGTCGAGCGCGTATCCGGCGAGCGGGGAATCGCTATTTCGCTGATGTGTCGGTGGGACTCTCCCGCAACTTTACCTTCCAGCGTTCCGAGCAGATCGTGGACGAAGTCACTGCGCAGGTACACCAGGTTCTGCCCAATGCAGACGTTATGGTGCACTCAGTTCCGCGCGCGCGGCGTTCGGAAAACATTTTCGATCGCATTCGTGCGGTGGCGACGCGCAACAATCTCAACGTGCACGATGTCAGCGTGCAGGATTTGAACGGCCGGCTTCATGTCGAGCAGCATCTGGAACTCGATGAGCAGCTAAGCATGAAGCACGCGCATGACGAAGTAACCCGCCTTGAAACAGAAATGCGCAATGAGGTGCCCGAAATTTCGACTATCTTGACCCACATTGAAAGTGAGCCGGCCACGATCGAGCGAGGGGAGCAGGTGGTGCAGGAACCACGGCTGGAGCAGCATTTAAAGACAATAGTTAAGGAATTCTCCGAAGTGATTGATGTTCATGAGTTTCAATTCAAAACAATTCGCGACCGGCTCTATGTTTCCTGTCACTGCACGCTGCCCGACGATATGCCGCTCGCGCGTGTGCACGATGTGCAGACAGCGATGGAAATTCGATTTAAGCAGGAAGCGCCCGAATTGTTCCGGGTACTGATTCATCCGGAGCCGATGACCGATAACCGGAGGTAACCCGCGGCACCGCCAGCGCCAGAAAGGCAACATGATTGAAGCATCCTTGAACTGGTCAGACCAGGAGCGATTCATCGGACAGGCAAGCTCCCGACACGCCATCGTGATGGACGCCGGTAAAGAAAAGACTGCCAACAGCCCGATGGAGCTGGTACTCATCGCGCTTTGCGGGTGCACCGCCTCCGACGTGATTGGAATCCTGCGCAAAAAACGGGAACCGTTCATCGGACTCGAAGTGCACGCGCGGGGTGAACGCGCCACCGATTATCCGACCGTATACACGGAGATCCATCTCACGTACCGCGTGCGCGGACCCGTCTCAAGAAAAGCGATGGAAGACGCCGTGAATCTTTCCAAGGACAAGTATTGTTCTGTTTCGGCGATGCTCGCAAAGACTGCGAAAATCACTTACAACATCGAGCATGCTGAGTGAAATCCGGCGCTCATCCGCTACGGGGTTACCTCTATATTGCTGTCGCTGCTTTGTTCTGGGGGATCGCGGCCACTCTTGGTCGCGCCGCTTTTACCGGACGGCTTCCCGGCATCACGCTGTCAGCGATCGATCCTCTGATCCTGTCGCAAAGCCGGACGACGCTCTCTCTACTTGTTCTGCTGCCGATATTGCTGATTCGCCGCGGCGCGTCCGGCCTCAAAGTGCCGGGCGGTGATCTGGTACGGTTCCTTCTGATCGGTGTGCTGGGTGTTGCAGCCTCCAACTATCTTTACTACCTCGCGATCGAGCGGACGAATGTCGCGACCGCGATCATCCTGCAATACACGGCTCCCGTCTGGGTGCTTTTATACACAGTCATGCGCGGCGCGCAGCGCCCTTCCATGCGGCGAAGCGCAGCCGTGGGATTGGCAGTTGTCGGGTGCGCTCTGGCAGTGGGTTTCGTTGGCTCCGGTGCGCTGAAGCTCGATATTGTGGGGGTGTGCGCAGCTCTTCTCGCCGCATTTTCATTTGCTTTTTACAATGTCGGCGGACACAGTGTGCTCGCACGTTACGATCGCTGGAAGGTGTTGTTGTGGGTTCTGGCTTCGGCAGCAACATTCTGGATGTTCATCAATCCTCCATGGAAGATTGTGTCAGCTCATTACACTCTTAGGCAGTGGGGATTCATGCTGATATTTTCGTTACTGTCGGTGCTGGGTCCGTTTTCGTGTTACTTCGCCGGTCTGCAGTATCTGGAGCCGACTCGCGCGGTCGTGGTGAGTTGTCTCGAGCCCGTGTTCAGCATCGTGATTGCCGCAATCGCGCTGGGAGAACTGCTGAGGCCGTTGCAAACGCTCGGGATTGTCGTCGTACTCGTAGCGATCGTGCTGATTCAGTGGCCGGACACGACTGGCCGTGAAGAACTTATCCTCGAACCGATAGAGTGATTTCCCGATTTGTTGATCAGAAAACCAGATTCCTGCTGTTTGGAAAAACTCGTTGTTGAGTGACGAAGAGAATGCATCCTTTCGAATTGAACCCGACATTCGCCTTCACGCTGCTGGGGACGTTTTTCATATACATATGGACCCGTCCCCCTCGCTGGACGCTAGTCCCGATTCTGATTATTGCCGTCTGCACGCGTATCTTGTGCATAAGGATGAACGGGGGATTGGGGGACTACTACGGAGTCAGTTGGATTAGTTGGGGAGCGTTTCTGGGAATCGGGGTTCTTACCGTTCTCGCTGGCCTGGTCATGTGGTCGCGTGCGCCCGCAAAGAAATCGTATCTGCAGACTTTTTATTCCGGATCGGTCTTTCCCATGCTGGCCATGGTGGACGGCTATTCGGTTCCTTTCAACATATGGCTTCGTCCAAAGACGTACGACGCTTTTCTGCTGGCGTTTGACGGTAGCTTGGGATTTCAAGCGAGTTTCATTCTCGGCCAGTTCCTGCTTCACAATCCAACAGTTCGCAACCTGACGACGGTCGTTTACTACGCTTTGCCACTTACGGTTTGCATGGTCTACGCATCTGACCGCATGCGAATCCAAAAGCCTGTTGCAATCCTGGCTCTGTTTCTTTCACTCACTCTCCTGGGATTCGCGCAGTACGGTGTCTACCCAGCGGTGGGACCACGCTATGCGTTTTCTGGAATGTACCCCCAAACATCACCGTCGTTGGCGGAAATCACTCTCCAGCCCATGGCGATTGGTAATAGTCCGCGCAACTGCATGCCGTCACTTCATCTTGGCGGTGCTCTACTGGTTTGGTGGAACTCGAGATTCTGGCCGCGTTGGGGAAGGATACTGGCTCTTTTGTTTGCTCTCGCGACAGCGCTCGCTACGATGGCATTAGGGGAACACTATCTTGCAGATCTGATTGTCGCATTTCCATTCGCGGTGCTCTTCCAGGCGGCATGGACGACATCAGTGCCGTGGTCGGACTCAGTCCGCCGAAATTCCTTCTACTTCGGTCTTGTGGTCACCATTCTGTGGATGCTCTTGCTGCGCTTTGGCGTTCACTTCTTCGAAGTGTCTCGCATAATTCCCTGGACGCTGCTGATTGCGACAATTGTTTGGTCCATTGTGGTGGAGAGAAAGTTGGCAGCAGTCGCGCTGAGTTCGAGGGCCCAAACAGTCGGGCAGACTTAGAATATTCTCTCAGTCGAGACTCTTTCCTTTCGTCTCCGGCAATTGTGTAGCGATCAGACTGGCTAAGAAAAACGCTCCGGCGCATAGATAAAACGCCCAGCTCAGCCCCTTCATTTGTCCTACCCAGCCTATGGCGAAGGGCGCAATAGAACTCATGGTTCGTGCTCCGTTGTAGGTAAAACCGAGCGCGCGGGCCCGTACGCGCGTTGGGAAAATTTCGCTTCCTATGATTCCCGAGCCCGAGAAAAATCCAGTTCCGAAGAATGCGACCAATGTGCCCAGTATCAAGAGTACGGGCGATGAACGCGACATGGCATAAAACGGCACCAGCAATGCCGCGGTGAAGGTGTACAGAATAAAAGAGCGCCGACGTCCGAGATGGTCTGCGACCCAGCCGAAGCTGGCGTATCCGGGGAACATTCCGAAGAGATTGAGAACGACGAGTAAGGAAGTAGTTCCCATCACGCCAAAGCCGCGTCCACCCTGCTCGATTGGAAGCGACAAATAGGGCGGGAGCCATGTGAACAAGCCCCACCATGCGAACATTCCAAAAAAATTCAGAAGGAGTAGCGTGAGCGTGCTCTTCAGAAAGGGAGAACGAAAGATCTGCCAGAAAGAAGCGCCGCTCGGGGCGTGGCGGACTGATGCGGCAAGATCGCCGTCAGAACTGGGGCGCTGTCGCGTCGCCCACATTTCCGATTCCGGCACGCTGTGTTGAATCCACAGCGTGATCGCCGCAGGGAGGATGCCGACAAAGAATACCGCCCGCCAGTTGGCGTAGCGCAAGACGACGCCGGCGACCAGGGCGGCCATCGCATAGCCGATTGCCCACGAGCTCTGCACCAGGGAAATCGCTTTGGCCCGCAGTTCGTCCGGCCAGGTTTCCGCGACCAGGGTGGCGCCTGTATTCCATTCTCCGCCCATCCCGAGGCCGAGAATGAACCGAAATACCGAGAGACTGACGATGCCGGTGGAAAGGCCCGATGCGAACGAACAGATCGAGTAGGTCAGGATGCTGAGCATGAGAGCGCGCTTGCGTCCGATACGATCCGCAAGGAAACCGAACATTACGCCGCCGATACCCGAGGCAATCAATGTCAAGGTATAAAGCAAGCCGGCGGTAGATTTCGACATTCCGAAATCCCGCATGACGTGTGCCAGCACAAGTGCATAAAGCATGGCATCGAAGGAATCGAGCATCCATCCAAGTGCGGCTGCGAGCAGGGTACGACGTTGGCCTGGTGTGGCCTGTCGGAGAAGTTGAATGGGCCCAGTGGCCATGCCGGGGCGATTGTACAGCAGAGGTTAGTTAGAGGCTGGTTTACCCGAAGCGCCCACCCGCCGGAAATACTTCTGCGCTTTCGACACATCCCGTCCAATTTGCTGTTTCAGTGCTTCGATCGAGGGAAACTTGACCTCATCGCGTAAGCGATCCAGAAAATACATTTCCACTTCCGTATCCGCCGTGACTTCGAGTGGATGAAAATTCAGCAGGTGGCTCTCCACAGCGAAGGAATCATTCCCGAACGTCGGACGGTTGCCCACATTCGTAACCGAATCGAAACATTCATTGCCAACCCGCGTGCGCGTGATGTAAACGCCATCCTTCGGAACCAATTCTTCGTAGCGCGCCAGGTTGATGGTCGGCACAGTGTATTTTGAACCATAACCGCGCCCGCGGCCTGCGGTGGAAATAATGTTGAAGGGACGCGCCAGGAGATGACGCGCCCGGCTGACTCGCCCCTCCCGCAATAGTTGCCGGATGTGGCTGCTCGAAACCGGCTCACCCCGCAGTCTCATTTCGGGATAGTCGTGCACTTCAAATCCCATCTCTCGCCCCAGTTCGCGAAGAGTATTGATGTTCCCGGAAGCCTTGTGTCCGAAGTGAAAGTTGTAGCCTTCGTGAATCTCGCAGGTGCGCAGCCGGTCTTTCAGGATCTTGTTGGCGAACTGGTGCGGCGTCATCAATGACAAATCGCGACTGAACGGAAGGAGCAAGACCGCGTCGATTTCGGTTTCGCCCAGAAGGCGTAATTTTTCGTTCGTCGGAGTTAAAAGCTTAAATGTTGAGTCCGGCCGCAAGATGCGGGCTGGATGGGGCTCGAATGTGACTGCCATCGACTTCGCATGAAGTGTTTTAGCCCGCTTCACAATTTCGCCGAGAACAAACAGGTGCGCGCGATGGATGCCATCGAAGTTTCCGACACTAACCACGGTCGGCCCGAAATCAGCGGGAACGTCTTCGAGCTTGTGGAAGACTTGCATCAGGGGAGCAATCAGATCTCAAAGTCCAATTTCATACCGTCGTATGCGAGCTGCACTCCCTCAGGTAGTGAGCGGCTGGTTGCCTCATGCGGCAGATCGTGACAAATATGCGTGAAGAAGGCGCGCTTGGGCTTGACCTCCTTCACGATCCGCAATGCCTGTTCCACCGTGGAGTGCGTCGGATGAGGCTTGTAGCGCAGCGCATCCAGAAACAAGATGTCCAGGTTTCTGAGCCGGTCCAGAGACGCCACCGGCACGTCGCTGTGGTCGGTGAGGTAAGCTGCCGACCCAAAGCGAAAAGCCAGGATTGGGGTCTCTCCATGGATTACGGTCACCGGCTCAAAGCGCGCCCCGAACAACTCCACCGGCCCGTTAATGTTTTTCAGTTCAACCTGGGGCAGGCCGCCGAATTTGTAGTCGGCGTCAAAAATGTACCGGAACATATTGCGGAGGAACTCAGCCGCTCCGGGATCGGCATAGAGCGGCAGCCTTCCCGGTTTGTGAGCAAAGCTCAAAGGGCGCAGATCGTCAATGCCAAGGATGTGGTCGGCATGGGTGTGGGTGTAGAGAACAGCGTCCACGGCGGTGATCTTCTCGCGCAGCGCCTGCTCGCGAAAATCGGGAGTAGTGTCGATCAGAACGTGATGCCCGTTGTAGCTGATCATCACAGACGGGCGCGTGCGCCGGTCCCGTGGATCGGCCGAGCGGCAAACGGCACAGTCGCAGCCGATCGTGGGGACTCCCATCGATGTGCCGCTGCCCAGTACCGTCAGCGTGGCCTGCATCAGCCGTTGGTTCCTGTGCTGGGTCCGGGAGCCTGCGGCGAGTGAGCCAAAGCGTTCGTTACTTCCACGTACGCCATTCGAAGCTCGTAAAGCGCGTTCTGGATGAAAGCCTGTTCCTTGGGGGTGAGATTCCCCTTGGTTTTTTCGCCGAGCATGCCGAGCGTGTCGATGGTCTGGCGCGCGCCGATCAGATCAACGTGAGGGGCTCCGCCCTGCTCGACCATGAGGCCGAGCTGCATCATCGCAGTCATGTACAACGAAGCCAGGAAGCGTTCGAAGCTGCCCTCGAGTTCGTTCGACGAGTGGCCGCTCAGTTCCACCCGCGCGTCGAGGTCTCGCGAAGATTGTTTGTACGCATCATGCTGCGCCTGCTGCTCGTTGCTGGTGGGCGGTGGGGGGACGTCGGAGGCGGGAACGTCCGAAGTAGGCGCACTAGCTGTAGCGACCTGAGTCGCTGTTTCCACAGCCGAAGGCGCAGTGTCCTCAACCGCTTCGCCCCGAAGGTCGCCATCCGCTGTGAACAGGCGGCGATCGTTGACTTTGATTGCTGAGTCTTTCTTATTTTCTGCCATATCGGATATCTCTCCGTAGAGGCGCGGCGTACCGCGCCTCGAAATCGGCCGGAAGAACCCTGCCAAATCAGGAAATGTTGAGTCGCGAGCTTCCAGTGGTAAGTTCTTTGTCCGTCGCTTCGCGCCGCAAATAACCGAGCGCCGCCGCGCGATCTCCGCCGGGCAATGGCAAGATCGCGCTGCTGGTAATTTCGCCCACTTCTTTTCCGTCCGCCTGAATTTTGTCGCCCAGTTCCGGCAGCGGACCCTCGACGGTGAACGCCGTGAATTGCCGATGCACCGCGCCCCGCGAGCGAATGCGTTCGACGATCTCCTGTCCCAGATAACAGCCCTTGGAAAAGTTCAGCGCGCGCGCCTGACCGGTCTCCTGCGGCAAGTCGCGGTCGCGGATATCCTGCCCGAACTGCGGTAAACCGCGCGAGATGCGAAACAGATTCAATGCTGACGATCCGGTCGGCTTAGCCCCGGCCTTAACCAAGGAATCCCACAAGGTATTAACGTGCTCGGGGGCGACCCAAATCTGCCACGATTCCTTAATTTCTTCTCCAGCGCGCAGTATGGTGATCGCTATGTTCTGCCACTGGAGCTCGGCAAATTGCATATACGCTAGCTCCGGCACCGAAATGCCGGCCCGTTCGAGCACAGAGCGCGACTCAGGCCCGGTCACGCCAATTGCAGCAATCGTGTCGCTGACGTCAGTCATCTCGACGTCATCAGCGATGATGTAGTGATCGAACAGCTCCCAAATCTTGTCCCGTTGCCCTCGCTCCGTATCGACCAGCAGCGACTCGCCTCGGTTGAAGGCATGTAAGTCACCCTGGATGCGTCCCTGGGCGTTCAGCAGGAATGAGTAGACTCCCTGCCCGGGTGCGAGATCGCGGACATTATTTGAAATCATCCCATTCAACCACCGGGAGCGGTCGCCGCCAGTCAGTGCGATTCGCGCGCGACCGCTGAGGTCGTATATACCGCAGGAAGAGAGGAGGGCACGAAACTCGGCGCGAACGTCACCGAAGTCCGGGGATTGGCCCTGCGTCGATCCGTCTTGTAAGGCAGTTTTCACGTCTAGTACCTCGATTATAACGGAGGATCGAGCGGCCGGAGAGGAGTCGCTGCGGCCTCTGTGGAGGCGTGATCATGCTCTTGTGCGGCCGCGATGGAATCCGATCAGTATGTATCGCCGCGTGATTCTGATATCTTCGTTTCGCGTGAGCGAAAAAAGAAGAATTGCCGTCATTCCGGGCGACGGTATCGGCAAAGAAGTAATACCGCAAGCCGTGCGTGTGCTCGAGGCCGTCGGATCTGACTTCGCGTTCACCCATTTCGACTGGGGCGCCGAGCGATATCTTGCGGACAAAACTGCCGTCCCGGCCGATGGATTTGCAACTCTCTCTAGCGACTTCGATGCGATCTTTGTCGGAGCGTTCGGCGATCCGCGGGTGCCCTCGAATATCCACGCCAAGGAAATCCTGCTTGGCATGCGCTTCAAGCTGGACTTGTTTGCCAACGTCCGTCCCGTGCGTCTGATGGACGTATCGCTTTGTCCGCTCAAAGGTGTCGAGCCAAAAGATGTGGACTTCGTAGTGGTCCGGGAAAATACCGAGGGCGTCTACGGCGATCTGGGCGGAGTTTTCAGGCAGGGAACACCGGATGAAATTGCGATTCAGGAAGACGTGAATACTCGTAAAGGCGTGGAACGCATCGTGCGTTATGCGTTCGAGTACTGCGCTGCTAATAAGAAGTTGGACGGCTCGCCACGCCGTCGCTTGCTGCTCTGCGACAAATCGAATGCCATGACTCACGCCGGCGGACTCTGGCAGCGGGTCTTCAAGGAAGTCGGCGGGTATTATCCGCAGATTGATAAGCAGCACATGTACGTAGATGCCCTCTGCATGCAAATGATTCGCGATCCAGGCCAGTTCGACGTAATCGTTACCAACAACATGTTTGGCGACATCATCACCGACCTGGCCGCGGGTTTGCAGGGAGGTTTAGGGATGGCCGCCAGTGGAAATCTGCATCCAGGAAAGACTTCTATGTTTGAACCCGTGCATGGTTCGGCTCCGCCGATTGCAGGGAAAAATATTGCCAACCCCTTTGGCGCAATTCTTACCGCCGCGATGATGTTGTCGCATTTCGGGATGACATCGAAGGCCGAAAGAATTGAAGCGGCAGTCCTCGAAGCAGTTCGCCAGAAGAAGACCACAACAGACATTGGTGGATCGCTCGGCACACGGGAAGCGGGTGATTGGGTGGCTAATTATGCCTCCCATTAATCAGGCTAAACTCTGTCTCCGCGCAGTGTCCTGTTAAGCTCGGATGTACGGAATGAGAATGGAAATCTGCAATAGCCGTCTTCTGCTGACACTGCTTCTGGCGTTCCCACTCTGGGCCCAGACCGCGCCACAGCAGAGCAATCCTCCCAACAGTAAGTCCCTCGACGAACTCGGCCTCCAGGTTCAGGATCAGAAATCATCGCAGTCCCAAACACGCGAGGGCGCCCGCCCCACGACGGCTACCCAGGAAAAGATCATCTCCCCGCAGGAGGCCAAGGAGCTTTTCAAGTCGGTCGATGAAATCCTCGAATTCGCCAGCCGTGAAACCAAGCTGCCCATCAAAGAACAGGTGAAGCGGCGGCTGGTCGAGCGCAACGAAGTGCAGTCTTTTATCGAGAAGAACATGAAAGAGGACAAGGACGCGCAACGGCTGGAGCGTTCTGAAATCGTTCTCAAGAAGTTTGGACTTCTGCCGCGAAATTTCGATTTGAAGACGTTCCTGGTGGCGCTGCTCAAGGAGCAAGTCGCCGGCTACTACGACCCCAAAACTAGAACTGTAAATCTGTTGAACTGGGTGGACGCGGAATCGCAGCGCCCGGTGCTGGCCCATGAATTGACTCATGCGCTGCAAGACCAGTCATTTGGTCTCGAAAAATGGATGCAGGTGGGCGCACAATCGTCCCATGCCGGGGCCCCGTCGCCCGATGACATTGCGACCGACGAAGAGCAGTCGGCGCGGCAGGCAGTGATCGAGGGCCAGGCCATGGTGACTCTGCTCGATTATTCGCTCGCGCCCACCGGCAAGACATTGCTCGATGCTCCAAAGATCATGGAAGCCTTGAAGCAAGGCATGCTGGTGGGAACGGCCGACACCCCGACCTTTCGCACGGCGCCCGTCTTTCTCAAAGAGACTCTGACTTTCCCCTATCGGTATGGAATCGATTTCTCGGCCGCGCTGCTCAATGCTGGAGGCAAAGACCTGGCATTCGGCGGCGTATTCAAGAATCCACCCACCACCACCCGCGAGATCATGGAGCCCCAGACATATCTTGCGCACGAGAAGATCCCGCCCATGAAACTTCTCGACTTTGAGAAGGACTTCAAAGGCTACGACCGCTTCGACATCGGAGCAATCGGTGAGTTTGACGTGGCTGTCCTCGTCGAGCAGTACGCCGGCGGCGACGAAGCACGCGAACTGTATCCGCACTGGCGGGGCGGCTATTACTTCGCAGGGCGTCCGAAGGGCGACAAGTCGGCGCCACTGGGATTGATATACGTGTCGCGCTGGTCGAGTCCAGCGAGGGCAGCGGAGTTTGCGGCGGTGTACGCCAAATCAATGGCGCAGCGCTATCAGCGTCCACGTGGATTGGACGCTTCCGGCAAAGTCGCCCCAGATGCGCCCCCCGTCGATTCGTGGCGAACACTGCGCGGATATCACGCTTGGTTGACTGAGGAGGGTCCGGTGGTGATTGAAGTCCGCGGAGACGCGATTCTCATCAGCGAAGGCCTGGATGAAGACACGACAAAGCGGGTGGCGACGGATTTCTGGGGCGGGGATCAGAATTAGGGAAATTGCCGACGTCGGAGTCAAAATGGAGACGTGAAAACAAAACGCCTGGCCGACCCACAGGGATCGTGAGTCCTTAACTTCTGCAGTCTGACCTCTTAGCTCTGACCTGCTCCGGCTGCTCTTGTATAATCACCAGTTCCGCAATCATTCCCAACTCAATCAGGAGAAGGCTTGCCACAGGCAGAGATCGGTATTATCGGAGGCAGTGGTTTGTACAGCATGCCGGGATTCACCGACATGCGGGAGGTCCAGCAGGAGACTCCGTTCGGTGCTCCCTCCGATGCCTATATTGTTGGCACGCTGGAAGGGCGCAGCGTGGCTTTCCTTGCGCGTCACGCCCGCGGCCACAAGCTTCTTCCGACTGAGCTGAATTTTCGCGCCAACATTTATGGCTTCAAGCAACTGGGCGTTGAGCGGATCGTGTCGGTATCCGCGGTGGGGTCGTTAAAGGAAGAACACAAGCCGCTCGATTTCGTAATCCCAGATCAGTTTTTCGACCGCACCCGTCACCGCATTGACACATTTTTCGGCGAAGGTCTGGTTGCGCATGTTGGGTTTGGCGATCCCGTTTGCGGCGAGATGGCATGCGTGGTCGAAAGCGCCTGCAAGAACGTCGGGGTAAACGCCAAGCGCGGCGGCACGTACGTTTGTATGGAAGGTCCGCAGTTTTCGACGAAAGCCGAGTCGAATGTCTATCGCAGCTGGGGGGCGGACGTGATCGGCATGACGAACTTGCAGGAAGCGAAGCTGGCGCGCGAAGCGGAGATCTGTTACGTGACCGTCGCCATGGTGACGGACTACGACTGCTGGCATCCGCATCACGATTCGGTCACGGTGGATCAGATTATTTCTGTGCTGGTGAAAAACGCAGAGAATGCCGCCAGAGTTGTGAAGGCGACGGTCGCCGGACTGCCGAAGTCCCGCTCCTGCAAATGCGGTTCCGCACTTGCGCACGCAATTTTGACGGAACGCGCCAAGATTCCGACGGCAACGAAAGAAAAATTGAAGTTGATCGTGGGAAAGTATTTGGAGTAGGTCGTTGGTCGGTAATCGCTAGTCGTTCGCACATCGAGGCAGTGTTTTGCCAACGACTAACGACCATCGACTAAGTACCGCCTGGAGACTCATGAGTATTTTGGTAGTCGGATCCGTTGCGTTTGACACCGTTGCCACCCCTGCTGGGCGCGCGGAAAACATTCTGGGAGGGGCGGCTACGTACTTTGCGCTGGCGGCCAGCTATTTCACCGAGGTGCGGGTGGTCGCGGTTGTCGGTGAGGACTTTCCCGCACGGCATGAAGACATCCTGAAAAATCATGGCGTGGATACACGTGGCATCGAGCGCGCCAAGGGAAAAACCTTTCGCTGGGGCGGGCAATATCTCGACAACCTTAACGAAGCCAAGACCGATTTCACGGAACTGAATGTGTTCGAAAAATTCCAACCGCGCATCCCGAAAGAGTACGCCGACACGAAGTTTCTTTTCCTGGCTAACATCGATCCTACTCTGCAAACCGCCGTGCGCCGGGAGATGAATGGTGTGCGTCTGACCGGTTGCGACACGATGAATTTCTGGATCCAGGGAACCCCGAAGGAACTGGCGGAGACCTTGAAACTCGTGAATGTACTCCTGATCAACGATACCGAGGTCAAGATGCTCGCGGGTGAGAAGAACCTTCTGCGCGCATCCCGGAAAGTACTGACCATGGGACCTCAGGCGCTGGTGATCAAACATGGCGAATACGGAGCGACGATCTTTTTCCGCGAAGGAGCTTTCGGCATCGGCAAGCATCCGTTCCGCGCGCCCGCGCTCCCTATTGAAGAGGTAAAAGATCCAACCGGCGCCGGTGACTCTTTCGCTGGCGGATTCATGGGCTACATCGCGTCGCAGGGCGAGATTAATCGCGAAGTCCTCAAGCGCGCTCTCTTTTATGGCGGCGTAATGGGATCGTTCGCGGTAGAACAATTCGGTACCGAGCGGCTCCAGAACCTGACGCGGGAAGAGATTGACGCACGCTTTCAGATCTTCCGCGAACTCACACACCTCGAGTAAACCTATTGCAGAGGTCAGAGGTCGGGTTGCAGAAGTAAAATCCTGCCCGTGAGCGGTTTCACTTCTGCAATCTGACTTCTTACTTCTACAATCATTCCTGTGACGCGCGTCAACCGGCCCAACGTCGACCGTGATCTCAAGCTGGTGGCGGCGGTCGCCACCGCGGTTTCGCTGCTTTCCTTCCTCTACTATTTCCAGCGCGGCGAAATTCTGCTTTACGGGGATGCCGTGGCGCACATCAACATCGCGCGTCGTGTTTTCGATTCTCAGACTCCCGGCTTGTTGCAACTGGGAACTGTGTGGCTGCCTCTTCCTCACCTGTTGATGATTCCGTTTTTGGTCTCGGACTGGATGTGGCGCAGCGGAGTCGGCGGCTCGATTCCATCCATGGTCGCGTACGTTCTGTGTGTGATGGGAATTTTCCGCCTCGCACGCGACATGTTCGCGGACCACGAGGGCACCCGTAGGCGAGGACGTCTCGCCGCATGGGTCGCGGCTTTAGTCTACGGCGGGAATCCCAACATTATCTATCTGCAGACTACGACCATGACCGAGCCACTATATCTCGCTTTTTTCATTTGGACGGTCGTGTATGTTGCCGACTTCAGTCGGGCGGTGCGGTCCTCAACGCCAGGGTTGACGGACAAAAATGCCGCGGCGCGTCCGCTCTCTCGTTGTGCCCTATGTCTGGCCGGGGCCGAACTGACGCGTTATGACGGATGGTTTCTCGCCGCCGTCATCGGAGCGGTCGTGTTCTTTCTGCTGTTGCGGAAATGGAACGACCAAGCTTTTCGGCGGTTGGCGCTGAAATTCCTCGTGGCGATCGCCCTCGCGCCGCTGTTGTGGCTTGCCTACAACGCGGCGGTTTACGGAAACCCGCTGGAGTTCGCGAACGGTCCTTACTCGGCGAAAGCGATCGAACAACGAACGGCCCGGCCCGGATATCCTGCGCATCCTGGAGCCGGGAACGTCGTGATGGCGACCAGTTTTTTTCTCAAGGCCGCCCAGTTAAACATGGCGCGAGGAAACTGGGGAAGGCTCTGGCTCGCGATCGCACTGGCTGGACTTTTTCTAGTCTTCAGACTCCGCGCGTCGCGAGTTGTTCTGCTCCTCTGGACCCCGGTAGTCTTCTACGCCCTCTCGATCGCCTACAGCGGCATACCCCTGTTCCTCCCGACATGGTGGCCGTTTACGTGGTACAACCTGCGCTACGGACTACAGTTCCTTCCGCTGTTTGCGGTCTCGGCGGCGTTGATTGTCTTGGCTCCCATCGCTACGGCAGCCCCTGAAGGGGCTATCGAAGAAAGACGTCTTATGCCATCGCTGAAGCGATGGCCTGATACGAACCAAGTGCTACGCGGCGTACCCGCCGTGGTATTGGCTATCGTCGGGCTAAGCTATGTCTTCGTTTGGAGGGCCGGGCCACTCTGCTTCAAAGAAGCATGGGTGAACTCGCGCACCAAGTTGACGCTGGAATCGTCGGTCGCGAAGGCAGTCTCCACTCTTCCAGTCAATTCCACTTACCTGATGTACATCGGAGATCACGTCGGAGTTTTCCAGCAGGCGGGACTGCCACTGCGGCAAGTCATCAATGAGGGGAATCACCGGCCTTGGAAGAAACCAGCGGACACAGAGGGTCTCTGGGAGCAGGCGCTTGCCGATCCCGCGGGAAACGTCGACTTTGTGATCGCCTATGAAGGCGACGCTGTCGATCAGGCCGTGCAGAAAGCGAACCTCACGCTAATAACAGAAATACACACTACGGGGCAGCCACGCGCCCGGATCTATGCTGCCCGTGCTGGTCGGAATCCGTCGCACTAGCCTTTACCTCGCAAGTAAACAGAGCAAATCCGGCAGCAGTGTTAGAATCCGCTCGAAATCAGTTTCCGCCCATGCATAGCCTTCACTCGCAGATGGACGTGCTGCTCAGCCAGATGGGGCGGGTACTTTCCTCGACGATTGTTCGTCTGCTGATGGCTGCCATCCTCGGGGGGACAATCGGGTTGGAGCGGCAACTGCGGCACAAGCCGGCCGGACTGCGAACGAACATGTTTATTTGTTTCGGCGCAGCGATGTTCACGGTTCTTTCCAGGCAACTGGCTGGGACAGAAGCCGACAGCGCCCGCATCGCGGCGCAGATTATCCCGGGAATAGGTTTTATCGGCGCGGGTTCCATCTTGCATTCGCGTGGGTCGGTGACTGGACTGACCACGGCCGCGACCCTATTCGTGGTTGCGTCGGTGGGTATGGCCGCTGGCGGCGGGTTGTACATTACAGCGGTGTTTGCGACGGTCCTGATTCTGGTCGCGCTTGCCGTGCTGGGGAATCTGGAGGGCCGCTTCGGCTTAAAGACATCCATTACTACCTTTGAGGTGACAGGCGTCAATGCGGAAGCTATGCTGCGCGATGTGAATCGTATCCTGGAAGGCGAGAGGCTCACTATGCACAGCGTTCAGCTCGCTTCGATGGACGGGCAGACACGTCTGACTTTCTCGGTGGATTGCGTGCGCGAACAACGAAGCGACCTTAGTCTTCGATTGCACGAATCGAACGTGTTCGCCACTGTGGCGATCGTTGGCACCACGGAACACGAATGAACGCGCTTCCCGGCAAGATAATTCCTTTCACGAAAGCCTCCGCCTGCGGAAATGATTTTCTGATTATCGAAGGCGCCGGCATGAGTGGCGATCTGAGCGCCATCAGCCGTCGCTTATGCGATCGTCACAATGGAGTCGGCGCCGATGGAGTCGAGTGGCTATTTGCCGACTCCGCCGCCGACGCACGGGCCCAGCTCTTTAATGCCGACGGCTCCGAGGCCGAAGTCTCTGGCAACGGCACCCGTTGCGTAGCAGCGTATCTGCATGCGCAGCGCGAAAAACCCGAGATTGCGATCCTCACCGGCGCCGGCCTTAAGAACTGCCGCCTCACTGGCCGTCAAGGCAGTGAGTTTGAGTTCGAAGCAGATATGGGCCGGCCGGTAGTAGCGGGACAGTCAGCCATCGAAACTATGTGGGTGCGGGCTGTCGGGACCAAAGTATCCATGGGCAACCCTCACTTTGTGATCTTTGTTGACGCTTTTCAGGAGGGCTGGCAACGGCAGGCCGCACTGATCGCCACGCAGCCGGCGTTCCCGCAGGGGACGAATGTGGAATATGTAGTGGTTCGCGGACCCAATGAAATTGAGATCCGGCTCTTCGAGCGCGGAGTAGGTGAAACGTTGTCTTCCGGTACCGGATCGTGCGCATCGGCGGTGGCCGCAATTGCCAGTCAGCGCGCGTTATCTCCCGTGAAAGTCACAGCTCAGGGAGGAACACAGATCGTGCGCTGGGAAGATCGGGTATATCTGCGTGGTCCTGCGACGCTAATCTGCCGTGGGGAATTCTTCATTTAAGATCAGACAGCATGGCTTCCACTCCCAAACATTCGCGGATCAAGCCGCCAGCACTTCGTCCGGGAGATAAAGTCGGAATTGTCGCGCCCGCTTCAAACATCAAGAGCATCCCTCTCGAGCAAGGCAGCGCGGCTCTGCGTCGCATGGGATACGAGCCCGTTTTCTCCGAATCGATTCTTGAACGTGATCTCTACTTTGCTGGCTCGGTGCAGCGGCGGGCGCGGGAACTGGAAGATATGTTCGAGCGGAGCGACGTGCAAGCGATAATCTGCGCCCGCGGCGGCTACGGATCGAATTACCTGTTAAACGTAATCGACTTGAAAAAGATCGCGGCCCATCCCAAGATTTTCGTCGGCTACAGCGATCACACAAGCCTGCTCACCCGCTTTTCCGATGCAGGCAACCTGGTGACGTTCCACGGGCCAATGGTCACCAAGGATTTTGCCGCAGATGACGGCGTGGACATCGTTTCATGGACAGCAGCTCTCGGCGGTGACTCAGAATGGGAGAGCGGCGCCGATTCCGGAGCTCGACCATTGGTCGACGGACAGGCTGAAGGCATTCTGTATGGCGGGTGCTTGTCAATCCTGGTAGCGTCGCTCGGCACGCCCTACGAGATTCGAACCGATGGGACGATCTTGTTTCTCGAGGATGTTAACGCGAAGCCCTTCCAGATCGATCGAATGCTGATGCAGTTGAAGCTGGCGGGAAAGTTAAATGGAGTGCGCGGAATTGTCTTTGGTGAAATGCTGGATTGCCGACAGAGTCCTGACCAGGACTACACGCTGGAAGAAGTTGTGATGCGGTTGGTCGGCGAGATGAAGATCCCAGTGGCGTTCGGCCTGAGATCAGGGCACGTCTCGCGTTCGAACGTAACCTTGCCAATAGGAGTACGTGCGCGGCTCGAAGTAGGCAGCGAGGTTAAACTGAGATTTCTGGAATCCGCAACGGAACGCGGACGATAAGTTGAGCGACAAAATGCCGGCGAACCCAAAACACATCCACCTGATCGGCATCTACGGCACCGCGATGGCATCTCTCGCAGGCATGCTCAAGCAGCGCGGATTTCGTGTCACTGGTTCGGACGCCGCCGCCTATCCGCCCATCTCGACTTTTCTTGAGTCGCTGAACATTCCATTGGCGCAGCCTTTTGCCGAATCGAATCTCAAGCCGCATCCCGATCTGGTGGTGGTGGGAAACGCAATCTCACGCGGCAATGCAGAGTTGGAGCATGTGCTCGACGAGCGCATTCCTTTTTGCTCGCTTCCACAAATTCTGCACGACGAGTTTCTGGTAGGTAAAGAGGTGCTGGTCGTCGCCGGCACACATGGCAAAACTACGACCACCTCGATGCTCGCGTGGATCTTCGAAACAGCTGGCCTCCGGCCGTCATTTCTCATCGGCGGCATTGCTGAAAATTTCGGCAGCAGTTTCGGACTCGGCGACGGCCGCTACTTCATCCTGGAGGGCGACGAATACGACAGCGCATTTTTCGACAAAGGCCCGAAGTTCCTGCATTACTTTCCCGATGCCGTCATTCTCACGTCGGTTGAATTTGACCATGCCGATATCTACAAAGATCTCGACGCTGTGGAAACTGCGTTCAAGCGTCTGGTGAATCTCATTCCGCGCCGCGGGCGCATCATCGCATTCGACACCGGAGAGAGCATCGAACGCTGCCTGCAGCGAGCATTCTGTCCTGTCGAGCGTTACGGTTCCGCAAATCGCGCTACTTGGCAGATTGCGAATCTCAAGTTCGGCGCAGAACGAACCTCGTGGTCAGTTCTCTGCGAAGGAAAGGCGTGGGCGGAATTCGAATTCCCATTGGCGGGGGAATACAACGTCTGGAATGCAACCGCGGCGGCAGCTCTCGCAGCGGACTATGGAGTTCCGAGAGAGGTGATCGGCGACGCCCTTCGATCCTTCCAAAGCGTGAAGCGGCGCCTTGAAGTAAAGGGGCAAGTCAACGGAATCACCATTATTGATGATTTCGCACATCATCCGACCGCCATCGAGCAGACTCTCCAGGCGCTGCGCTCTCGGTATCCAACTTCGCGTCTGTGGGCGGTGCTGGAGCCGCGCTCAAATACCATGCGGCGCAACGTCCTGCAGGAGGCCCTTGCCCGCAGCCTTTCGCTTGCGGACGAAGTAATCGTCGCGAATATTTTCAAGTCGGAAGCGATTCCGGAAGCGGAACGTCTCGACCTGAACCGCGTAATAGAAGAAATCCAAAAGCGGGGCCGGCGCGCGAGAATTCTGGCCGACGCGGATGCGATTGTCACCGAGATTGCACCCGAACTGCGATCCGGCGATGTGGTTGCCATCCTCTCTAATGGCGGATTTGGCGGCATTTATGAGAAGCTGCCAAAGCGATTACACGGCTAGATGGAGCATAGAAATCTGTCATCCAGGTTCGAGAGTGGCGCCGCCGTCCGGCGCGGCTGTCGCTGAGTGCCCCGACACATGCGAGGGCAAAGTGCTCTCGCGACAGCTGGCAAGCTGCCGGCGCTGCAAGATTGTTATCGTCTTTTAAGGAGACATGTTCCGCACCATCCTCATGCTCGCATTCTGGGCCGCAGCTTTGCCATTCGCTGCGCTGGTCGGATTCCCATGGACCTATATCACCAACGACGTCGGCTTCCTCTACCGCATGTGTATGTGGGCGGCATTTACTGGAGTGCGCATCGCCGGTGTTCGCGTGCAGACCGTCGGCCTCGAGAAGATTGATCCATCTCGTAATTACATCTTCATGTCCAATCACATCTCGAATCTCGACCCGCCGATTACATTGCCGCTCATTCCACGGCGGACCTCCGTCATGGTGAAGAAGGAGCTCTTCAGCTACCCGATCCTCGGCAAGATCATGATGATCGGCTCGCTCGTTCCGGTGGACCGCGCCAATCGTGATGCCGGAATCTCCGCTGTCCGCGACGCAGTCAAGGCGATCGAGCAAGGTCTCAACATGACGATCTACATTGAGGGCAAACGTTCCTTTGACGGCCGCCTGCTGCCCTTCAAGAAAGGCCCGTTCTACCTGGCTGAAGAATGCAGAGTACCTGTGGTTCCAATCACCATTACCGGCACCCAGGAAGTGATGCCCAAGGCGCGCTTCGCAATTCAGCCGGGAACGGTGACGGTGCAGTTCCATGATCCGATTGAGCCCGCGGAGTTTGGCAACCGTGACTGCCTGATGGCCAAGGTACGGGACGTAATCAACCGGGGATTGCCGCAGGAATTACGGGAAAAGAGTAGTGAGCAGTCCGCGGGTTAAGGAAGTCCGAAGGCCGTAAGCCAATCGGGATGCCGCCTCCCGTAGCAACGTTGCGAACAACCCTCTTGACAATCTGATTCGACCGTAGCAGGATTCCCGGCAATAAACCCCGCGGCCCAGGCTCAGTAGCAGTAACAATCCCTCAGGAGGAACAAGATGATCATCCCAGCCATCCGCACTTTCCTTCTCGCCTCTTTGCTGACGATTCCGTTGACGGCGACCGCAAGAAACAATTCACCCAACGTTCCGAAAAAACATAACGAAGCAACCGTGGCCCAACTTCAAGCGGAGATGGCTTCCGGCAAACTCACTTCGGTGGAGTTGACGAAAGAATACATCGCTCGCATCGCTGGACTCGACCAGGATGGTCCCGGCGTTAACGCAGTCATCGAGTTGAATCCCGACGCACTGGAAATGGCCCGCACCGCCGATGCACTCCGCAGACGTGGAGTCATCCTCGGGCCCTTGCATGGAATTCCGGTGCTCGTCAAAGACAACGTCGACACCGGTGACATGATGCAGACCACAGCCGGATCGTTCGCGCTGCTGGGACGGCCGGCGCTTCAAGACTCGACCGTCGCTGCCAACCTGCGAGCGGGTGGCGCGGTTATCCTGGGGAAAACGAACCTGTCGGAGTGGGCCAACTTCCGATCGTTTGAATCGGTCAGCGGATGGTCAGGTCGCGGGGGACAGACCAACAATCCCTACGGCATTAATCGCAATCCCTGCGGCTCAAGTTCCGGGTCGGGCGCGGCGGCATCGGCGAACTTTGCCGCAGTGTCCTTCGGCACGGAGACGGATGGCAGCATTGTGTGCCCTGCCAATGCGAGTGGTGTGGTTGGCCTGAAGCCGACAGTGGGCTTGACCAGTCGGGCTGGCATTGTGCCGATCTCCCACACACAGGACACTTTCGGTCCGCACGGACGCACCGTAGCTGATGCCGCCGTAGCGCTCGGCGTAGTCCAGAGCCGCAGCTTTGACGGACGCGACCCCGCAACTGCCGGGGTTCCCCTGGGATGGCAGGGCCGCTTTACGCGTCCAACAAACATCCCAACTGAGTACACGCAATTTTTGAACAAACACGGACTCCAGGGCGCGCGGCTAGGTGTGACCCGGGTCGGCCTCAACGGATTCGACCCGTTTGTGCCGACTCCAGCGGCGGTGCTGGAGCAATTCGAGGCAGCAATCCAGGCCATGGCAGACGCAGGCGCCAACATTATTGACCTCGACGCCGCAGGCTTCACATTCCCTTCAGCCGATGGCGAATTCCTGGTGTTATGTTTCGAATTCAGAGATGACCTGAAGGCCTATTTCGCCACTCGCGCCGGAGTACCGATGGCACATAAAACCTTGACTGATGCCATCGCGTTCAACAATAACCATGCGAAAGCCGAGATGCCATTCTTTAATCAGGACATTTGGGATCTCTGCGATTCGCTGGCGCCCGGTCCCGACGATCCGCAGCCGGCCTTTGGCGGCATGACCTACAACCAGGCGCTGGCCATCGACAAGAATGCCGGCGTCAACGGCATCGACGCCGCGCTTACTCAGTTCCACCTCGACGCAGTGGTTAGCGCCACCGATAACCCTGCATGGTCTACCGATCTGATCTTTGGCGATCACTTCATTTTCGGCACATCAGGGCTCGCGGCTCCTCCCGGATATCCCATCGTGCAGGTGCCGGCAGGTATGGTGTTCGGCGCGCCGCTCGGCGTCAGCTTCTTCGGAACCGCGTTCAGCGAGCCCACGCTCATCAAACTCGCTTCCGGATTTGAGGCCGTCACTCAGGTGCGCAAGCACAACTTGCCCACATTCGCGCAAACGGTGCCGTTCGATCACATCGCGGGCACAACATTGACGCCGCCGAATGCGCGCAATATGCAACCCGCAGAAAGCCGAAACCCGGCAGCTTCGGCCGGAAAACGGCAGTCAGGGAAGGAGACCAGACGGCCGCATCATCTATGATTTGTTTACGTTGTCGTGATTGAATTGTGAAGGGCGCGTCGATCAGATGCGCCCTTTACTTTTCTTTCTCCCTGCGAAAAGTCGTCCTTCACTCTCGATCCGAAATTTTTCGGACCGCCTTCGCGATCTCCGGCAGGCGACCATATGCCGCCGAGCACTTCAGCCACAACTTGAAATCGATAGCTGGCGCGCCGCTGATCATCTTGCCCGCAGGAACGTCATGCGGGATTCCACTTTGAGCAATGGCGATTACTCCGTCGCCGATTTTGCAGTGTCCTGCAACCCCAACTTGCCCCGCGAGGACTACATTTTTTCCGACATCAGTAGTTCCAGCCAATCCAACTTGCGCGCAGAGAAGCGTGTCCGTGCCCACCGTGCAGCTGTGTCCCACATGGACCATGTTGTCAAGCTTCGCCCCGCGCGCGATGCGAGTCTCGCCGATACTCGCCCGGTCGATACAAGAATTCGCCTGCACTTCGACGTTGTTTTCCAGAACCGCCGTCCCCGACTGGACGATCTTGTGCCAGTGGCCGGAGTCATCCTTCGCAAAGCCAAACCCATCGCAGCCGATTACGGCTCCATTCTGGAGCAAAACATTGTCGCCAAGCTGGCAGAACTCGCGAACCACAGCATGCGCATGCGCGAAGAAGTTTTTGCCAATCTTCACGCTCCGATAAATCACGACGTGCGCCAGCAGCACAGCGTTGTCGCCAATCTCGGCGCCTTCGTCAACCACGACGTAAGGGCCGATGTGAGCATTCTTGCCAATCTTCGCCGAGGCATGGACGATCGCCGTCGGATGCACCCCGACGGCATACTGCAGCGGTTGGTAGAAGAGTTCCAGCGCTTTCGCCCATGCCAGGTAAGGATTCTTGCTGCGCAGCATCGCCCCAGCGATAGCAGGGAAGTCCTCGGCAACAATGACAGCGGATGCTTTCGTCGTCTTGGCGGCGGCAGCATATTTGGGATTGGAGACGAAGGTAAGTTGCCCAGGGCCAGCTTGTTCAATACCTGCGACGCCGGTGATGTCGATGTCAGCCGAACCGTTCTCGAGACGAGCATTCAGAGCAGAAGCAATGGCAATTAGTTTCATGGCGGAGTCTCCGGGAATTGTAAAGGATCAGGTGTCAGGTCTTAGGGCTCAGGAAGGGCTTTTCAACTCTTAAAGGTTATGGGACCAACGGAAAGCCTTTAACCGCAAAGCTCGCGAAGACTCCCAGAGGAGGCAAAGAAAAGCGTTTGGTTTTCCGGAACCTGCCACCTGCCAGCTGCTCTTCACGGTTCGAACAGGGTAACTTGGCGTGTATCCGGCGGTCCCTTGCGCCGCCGCCGGGCCGCGCCGATCACCGCGATCACCGTCACCGAGTTCAAGGAAGCCCGCGGCACAAAAACTCGCTGCGTATTCGATCGCAGATCGGGAGGGTTAATCAGAAAGCCTTCGGCGGGATTCTGGCCCAGATCATTGGGCATGATGCCCTCGATCACTTCGTTGTCCTTGAACTTGAGGCGAACCCACAAGCCTTCGGTTCGCGGCCGGGTCGTGAAGGTCTTCCGGCTCATCACCTCGGAATCCGAAAATTCACGGACAAAATAAACTGCCTTGATGTCCCGAAGGTCCACCGCCACCACATTGCCCGACGTGTTCAGCAACTCGAGTTTGCCGTCCACCACAAAGTTAGCCGGCGAAACGTAGCCGCTGACGGAGTCGCGATCGGCCTTTCGGACGATAACTTTCTTGTGGGTTGAGGGCATAGAACGGAATGACTTCGAACCCGGCCACAAGGGAAGTCCCCGGGTACGAGTTGAAATCTTCCTGTCGGATTCTCGCACTTTCCGGCCGGATTGAGCGAGTTTGTCGGTTCACAGTAGCCAAACGGTAAACCTTTGTGTTATTTTCTGTTGCTTGCCGTAATTGAGGGATCACTGTATAACTCTAATGTCTATAAAGAGTTAGATTCTGCTGGCAGGGTAGTCTACCCAAGCCCCGTAAGCCTGCCTGTGGAAATCTTGTGAATAACGCCCCGCTCCAGCCGCGGCACGGCGACTAGGAAGGCATGGCCGATTACATCTACACCCTGGAGACCCGGCTTTCGCCGGACCAGCAAAAAGCTGTCACCCTGGTACAGGACGTCGCCAAAGCGGCGGACATGAACCTTTACCTCACTGGTGGCGCCATTCGCGACATCATTACCGGTTTCCCGATCCGCGATCTGGATTTCACCGTCCAGGGCAACGCCCTCAAACTCCAAAAAGAGCTAGAGCGCGCCGGCGCGGTGATAGGCCATGCCGATGATGAGACCAAATCTCTTCTGCTGACTCTTCCCGGCAACGTACGCTCTGAGATTGCAATGGCGCGCTCGGAACGCTACGAAAAGACCGGCAAGCCTCCACACATACTTCCCGCCACCATCATCGAGGATCTGCGCCGGCGTGATTTCACCGTTAATGCCATGGCGCTTTCCCTCAATGAGGGGTCACGGGGCTTGCTGATGGACCCATTCAACGGTGCTGCCGACATCGAAGCCAAGCTGATCCGGGTTCTGCATAATTATGCGTTCCTGGAAGATCCCTCGCGACTGATTCGCGCGACACGCTTTGCTGCGCGCTTTCACTGGCCGCTGGAGGAGCGAACCCAGCAACGTTACGACGCCGCAAAGGACAACGGCTACATCGAATATCTCCGGAATTCGGCTATCGGGCACGAGATTGAGCAGTTGGCTTATGAAGACGATCCTCTCAACATCCTGAAGGTGTACGAAAAAGAGGGATGGCTGAAGGTGCTGAACGCACACTGGAGTTCAGCCAAAGCCGACACTGTAGGCCTGAGCACGCTGATGAAGACCCGTCAGCAGATGAATGAACTGGGCTATATGCCCGATGTCGCGCCCGCCGTTATTCATTTCCTGAGCGCACGCCTGGGTGACAAAGACATCGCCGACATTCGAAAAGCAATACCGCGCAAAGATCTGGTTGAATCCTGGAAAGACCTCGAAGACAACGCGAAAGATCTGGCTAAGCGTTTGTCGGGCAAAGAGGCCGCGACCCCGTCACGCACATGGCAACTGTTATCGTCGGCGCGGCCGGAGATGGTTCTGTTCCTCGCTGTCACGGCCCGGCAGCAGGGAGTCATCCAGAAGATCAAAAACTTTTTTACTAAATGGCGTCAGGTCCAGCAGAAGATCCCGCTCCTTGAAATGACAGAGCTGCACATCACCCCGCAGCTCGCGACGTATCCCAAAATTGCCAACGATGTGTTCCTGATGCTGCTGGATGGGAAGCTGCGCTCGCGGACCGAGACTCTAAAGTTCCTCAAACCGCTTGCTCCGCCTCCACCGCCTCCACCGCCTCCACCACCCGCGAAACGAGGACGGGGGAAAGCCGCGGCGGCTGCCGCCGCAGCGGTAGTTCCGGCTGCTCCAGCGAAGCCGGGCGCCAAGGGAAAGGGGAAAGCCGCAGTAGCGGCAGCGCCTGTTGCGCTCCCGCCGAAGCAAGCGGTTGCGCCGAAGCCCGCAGTAGTCGCGAAAGGCAAGCCGGGCATCGCGCCAGCCAAACCGGAGAAAGCATCAGCGAAGCAGGCGACACAAGCTCCCCCTAAACAAGCCGCAGGGAAGCCTGCGAAACCGGCAACAAAAGCCAAGCCTTTAGCAAAAACAAAGACTAAAACTCCGGCTAAGAAAAAGCGCTAGTTCCTGTGAACTAATCTGCGAGGCAGTGAAGCAGAAAGGCCGGGGCGGAAGCACGGGTGGCGTCAGGCACGGCACTGCCCACCTAGCGCTCGGAATTCTTGATCGTAACGAAATAGTTCTCCGGGTAAAGGTAATCCTCACCCAGTTCGTCCACGACGCGAATCAAATGATTCGCGGCAGCCTTTCCGTCCGGGATGACCTCGTAGGTCTTGCGCAACCTAAGCGCCGCCGGATTCTCATCGTTGCGAACGCACATCACGAAGCACTTCTTTCGCTCTTTCGGCCCTTCTGTCGACACACGCGATTTCGATCTTCGGCGCGCCATGGCGGCCCGATTTTTGCTCGTTAATTTCACTGAGAGCATCCTACCACTGCGACAGAAGTGCACTATCCGGCGTTGCGCAACTTCCCGAAGCCGTTAAAATAGAAGCAATGTCTGTCCCCGTTCAATGAGCGAGCAATTCGTCCACCTGCATCTTCATACCGACTACTCCCTTCTCGACGGCGCCTGTGACGTCGAAAAGCTCGTCCATCGCGTGAAAGAGCTTGGGATGCCGGCCGTGGCGATGACCGACCACGGCAATATTTTTGGCGCGGTGCACTTCGTGAATGCGGCGCACAAAGAAGGCGTCAAGCCCATCGTCGGATGCGAGCTTTACATCTGCAAGAAGGACGACCACAAGATCTCGCGCACCCCGCCGGATGGCGATACATACAACCACCTGCTGGTACTTGCCGAGAACGAGGAAGGCTACCGCAACCTGGTCAAGATTACGTCGGAAGCCTCGCTTCACGGCTTCTATTACAAACCGCGCGTGAGCAAGAACTTTCTAGCCGAACATTCCAAGGGACTGATCGCCCTCTCCGGATGCCTCAAAGGCGAAGTCGCAGAGCGCCTGATGGAGAATAACTACGACGCCGCCCGGAATGCAGCGGGGTTCTACCGCGATCTTTTCGGCAAAGACAATTTCTTTCTTGAAATTCAGGACCAGGGACTGGAACAGGAGCATCGCATCCGCCCTGGCCTTCTTCAACTAGAGAAGGATCTGGCGTTGCCGATGGTGGCGACGAACGACAGCCACTATTTGTGCGAGGAAGACGCGCATGCGCAGGACGTGATGCTGTGCATTCAGACCGGTAAGTCGATCCAGGAGACGAACCGGATGAAATTCGAAGGCACGCAGTTTTTCGTCAAGAGTCACGACGAAATGTATCGCGTGTTCAAGGATTCCCCTGAGGTGCTCTCGCGCACGCTTGATATCGCCGAGCGTTGCAGTCTCCGTCTCGAAAAAGTTCCGACTCCTTTCCCGCACTTCGATGTTCCCGACGGATTCACCATTGACACTTATTTTGAGCACGTCACCCGGCAAGGGTTTGCGCGGAGACTGGAAGGTTTGCGTGGTCTCTCTGAACAAGGCCGGCTGAAACATCCGCTCTCGGACTACGAGCAGCGGCTGGCTCGCGAACTGGCCATTATCCAGCAGATGAAGTTTTCCGGTTATTTTCTTATCGTGTGGGACTTCATCCGTTACGCAAGAGAACGCAGTATTCCAGTAGGTCCCGGCCGCGGATCGGCGGCGGGCGCTCTGGTTGCATATTCTCTGGGCATCACCGACATTGATCCTCTACAGCACGCGCTACTTTTCGAACGCTTCCTCAATCCCGAACGCATTTCGCTGCCCGATATCGATATCGATTTCTGCATGAACCGGCGGGGTGAGGTAATTAACTATGTCACTGAAAAATACGGCCGCGAAAACGTAGCGCAGATCATCACCTTCGGGACTATGGCCGCCAAGGCCGCCATCAAAGACGTCGGCCGCGCCATGGACATGCCTTACAGTGACGTAGACCGGATCGCGAAGATGGTCCCGGCCACTCTCAACATTCAGCTCGACGACGCGATCAGAGAATCCGTCCAGATGCAGGAGGCCTATGAGAAAGATCCGCAGGTGCGCCAGTTACTCGACACCGCGCGGAAACTGGAAGGTCTCGTTCGAAACTCCGGCGTGCATGCCGCCGGCGTCGTAATTTCTCCGCGTCCCCTGATCGAACTGGTCCCGCTGCACAAGACCAAGAACGACGAAATCGTAACCGCCTTCGACATGGTCGCCATTGAAAAAATGGGCCTGTTGAAGATGGATTTCCTTGGGCTAACCACACTCACCATTCTCGACGACACGATCAAGCTGATTGCGCAGACGCACGACAAGGACGCGGGCGCTCCTGTTCTGAGCACTGCTGAAGGATGGCCTAGCCCAGTACCCTTGTCGCTTGATGACATCCCATTGGAGGACCACGAAACCTACGAGAAAGTCTTTCACAGCGGACTCACTTCGGGCGTCTTCCAGTTTGAATCTCACGGGATGCGCGACGTCTTGCGCCGCTACAAGCCCAATTCGATCGAAGACCTGACCGCGCTCAACGCTCTCTACCGACCCGGTCCAATTCAGGGCGGCATGATCGACGATTTCGTCGAACGCAAGCACGGCCGCCGAAAAGTGGAATACGAACTTCCCGAGTTGAAAGAAATTCTGGAGGAGACGCTCGGCGTCATCGTTTATCAGGAACAGGTGATGCAGATCGCTAACCGCCTCGCCGGATATTCCCTCGGCGATGCCGATCTCCTCCGCCGCGCTATGGGCAAGAAGAAAGCCGAGGAGATGGCAGCCCAGCGCGAACGTTTCGTACAAGGCTCCGTCAAGAACGGGTATCCGCCCAAGAAGATTGAAAAAATCTTCGATCTAATGGCTCAGTTCGCAGGCTACGGCTTCAACAAGTCGCACTCGGCAGCGTATGCGCTGCTCGCATATCACACTGCGTATTTGAAGACACACTATCCATTTGAGTTCATGGCCGCGTTGCTGACCTCAGTGACTGGCAGCACTGACGACGTGGTGAAGTACATCAATGAATGTCGCGAGATGGGCATCGCCGTCGAGCCGCCCGACATTAACGTCAGCGACGCCAACTTCACCCCGCACGGGCAGGCGATCCGCTTTGGACTGGCGGCGGTAAAAAATGTCGGCAGCAACGCGATCGAGTCCATCGTCGCTGCTCGAAAGAAGCTCGGCCGGAATTTTCGTTCTATCTTTGAATTCTGCGAAGAAGTCGATCTCCGCCTTCTCAACAAACGCGTGCTCGAGTCTCTCATCAAGAGCGGAGCTATGGACTCTCTCGGCCGGCGGGCGCCCGTCATGCAGGCCCTCGATAAAGCCATCGACCGCGCCCAGAAGTCACAGCGAGACGCCGAATCCGGCCAGCACGGCCTGTTCGGCGTCTTCGCCGACGAACCCGCCCCGCACGACAACAACTCTCTTCCCGAAACACCGGACTGGGATGAGCACACGCGCCTGGCCGCGGAGAAGGAAATTCTCGGTTTCTTTATCACCGGACATCCTCTCGATAAATACAAAGACAAGCTCCTCGACCTCAGCGCGCTCTCAACCGAAGACATCAACGGGATGAAGAGATCCACCAACAAGGATGAAAACATCACCGCTGCCGGCATCATCACGAATCTTCGTGTCGCCAAGTCAAAACGCGGCGAACTGTACGCGCAGGGTGGTCTCGAAGACATGTTTGGAAAAGTGGAGCTGCTGATCTTTCCGGAATCTTTTCGCAAGCTCGGCGAGAAAGTGAAACTCGAAGTTCCGGTCCTCATCCGGGGCGGCGTCCGTGTGGAAGAGGGCGCGAGCGCCAAGTTAACCGTCAACGAAATCATTCCGCTTGACGAAGCCAAAGTCCCGCTGCCCAAGGCGCTCCGCATCCGTGTACCACTTGAAAGCGCGTCCGAACACACCGTCGGTGCTCTGCAAGTTCTGTTTCGGGAGCGCCGGGGTGAGGCCAAAGTGCTGTTCGACGTAGAACGACAGGGCGATTTCATGGTGGTGATGGAAGCCGAAGGCTATAATGTGATGCCGGACCGGAATTTCATTGGCCGCGTGGAAGAGCTCTGTGGACGCGGCAGCGTGCGCGTGATCAGTTGATTCCTACCCGTCAATAGGTTCGGCAGTGAAGCGAGCGAAAATAGCCCGAGCGCCACATTCCGAAGAGAGCGCCGGGCATCCCGCCATCATCGGGACCGATTTTTTGCTCTCGATTGTGGAGACGCATAACGCCGGCAAGAATGGAAACACCGTTACGATGGATTCTGGATTCAAAGCGCAGAAGGAACTGGAAAAAATCGAAGAGCAGATCCAGCGTCTCCAGGCTCTCGAGGGACAGAACGAAGTGACGCGCCGTCAGGTGCAGCAGTTGCACGAACGTGTAAATGATCTTCGTCGCGAAGTTTCGTCTCACATGAATCCATGGGAGCGCACTGAAATGGCGCGCCATCCGCAGCGCCCCTACACTCTGGACTACGTGGAACGCATCTTCACCGATTGGAGCGAGATCCACGGTGATCGCGGTTTTGCCGACGATCCCGCTATCGTCTGCGGCATGGCTCGCTTCCAAGGAGAAGAGGTGCTGATCGTCGGGCATCAGAAAGCGCGCGACACGAAGCAGAAGGTCTATCGCAATTTCGGCATGCCGAATCCAGAGGGCTACCGCAAGGCGTTGCGCGTGATGCAGGTCGCAGCCAAGTTTCGCCGCCCAATCTTTACTTTCATCGATACCCCGGGCGCGTATCCTGGCCTGGGCGCGGAAGAGCGCGGACAGGCCGAAGCTATCGCCTACAACTTACGCGAGATGGTGCGGATTGAAGTTCCGATCGTTGTGACTATCACCGGAGAAGGCGGCAGCGGCGGCGCGCTCGCCATAGCCGTCGGCGACCGAGTGCTGATGATGGAGAATTCGATTTACTCGGTGATTTCGCCGGAGGGCTGCGCCTCCATCATGTGGCGCGATGCCACCAAGCGTAACATTGCCGCTACCGCGATGAAGATTACGCCTAAGGATCTCAGCGAACTCGGCATCATCGATGGAATCGTGACCGAGCCCCCCGGCGGCGCACATACTGACCACGCGCAGGCGGCAGAGCTGCTCGGAAACATGTTGCACGGGCAACTCACAGAGCTAAAGAAACTTCCGGTCGCCGATCTTCTCAACGCTCGCTATGCAAAGTTCCGCAATATGGCGCAGTTCTTCCAGGTCGAGGCATAATCAACCCTCTAGTTCCCATCGCAGCGCCTCGTGAGCGGGCTTATCCGGGCGTATAATAAAGGGTTTTCTCTCTTCATTTCACGATCTGCTGGGTCGATTTGGTTCACCCAGCAACGAATTAGGGAAGGTTTAGAGGATGGCCACAATTGATGTCGTGCCTCAGGAATCATCTGGTCACTTGGGGCGCAAACGTGTCGTCAATGACATGAGCATTCAGGTTGCGACCGTGAATGGTTCCGGCTCGCAGAGTTCCAACAGCGTCCTGCTGCGCAGCATTTTCCAGATGGGGGTCCCAGTCTCAGGGAAAAATCTCTTCCCCTCCAACATTGCCGGACTGCCCACCTGGTTCACGATTCGCGCCAACAAAGACGGTTACATCGCCCGCAAAAAAGAAATTGATTTGCTCATCGCGATGAACGCTGAAACCGCTCAGGACGATGTGAAGTCTCTCGCTCCCGGGGCCTCGGTGCTGTATGACGAACCGCTCGCGCTCGATAGAGTGCGCGACGACCTCGTCTTCTACTCTGTTCCGTACGATAAACTCGTTGCCCCGGTTTGCCCGGAAGCCAAGCTGCGCAAGCTCGTGAAGAACATGATCTATGTGGGCGTTGCTGCGCATTTGCTTGACATCGACATGAACGAAGTGGAGAAAGCGCTTCGTCGTCAATTTGCGAAAAAAGTAAAGGCCGCCAACCTTAACCTCGCCGCTGTCAAAGCGGGATACGACTACGCCGCTTCGAACCTCATCAAGCGCGATCCTTTTGTGATCGCCCGCATGGACAAGACGCAAGGTAAGATCATCATCGATGGCAACTCAGCCGCCGCTCTCGGCTGCATGTTTGCGGGCTGCACCGTGGTCACCTGGTATCCGATCACACCTTCGTCGTCGCTCGTCGAAACCTTGATCGAGTACATGAAAGAACATCGTATTGGCCCTGACGGTAAGGCGACCTTCGCGATCGTGCAGGCCGAAGACGAACTCGCCGCTGTCGGCATGGTAATCGGCGCCGCCTGGGCCGGAGCGCGCTCCATGACCGCCACCGCAGGCCCGGGCATCTCACTGATGGCGGAGTTCACCGGGTTGGCCTACTACGTCGAGATTCCTGCGGTCATATGGGATATCCAGCGTGTTGGCCCGTCCACCGGCCTTCCCACGCGGACGTCGCAAGGAGATGTGCTTTTCACCGCGTTCCTTGGTCACGGCGATACCAAGCATATTCTGCTGTTCCCGAGCTCGCCGGAAGAGTGTTTTACGCTCGCACACGATGCCTTCGACCTGGCGGAACAATTCCAAACGCCGGTCTTCGTCATGTCGGATCTTGACCTTGGCATGAATAACTGGATGACTGATCCCTTTACGTATCCCGACAAGCCGATCAATCGCGGAAAAGTTCTAACTAAAGAAGATCTCGAAAAAGTGGGCAACTTCGCCCGGTACAAAGATATCGACGGTGACGGCATCCCCTACCGCACTTTGCCCGGAACGGATCATCCGGCAGCCGCGTACTTCGCGCGCGGCAGTGGCCACAACGAGAAAGGGCAGTACAGCGAGCGTCCCGACGACTTTGAGCGCAACCTCGAGCGCATCAATAAAAAGTTTGAGACCGCTCGTTCGTTTGTGCCGCGTCCGGAAGTCGTTTCCGCCGGCAAATCGAAAATCGGGATCATCGCCTTCGGCACGACTCACTGGGCAATCACCGAATGCAGAGATCAACTGCGCAATGAACACAAGCTCGAAACCGACTACCTGCGTTTGAAATCATATCCCTTTACCCACGAAGTGCACGATTTCATCGAGCAGCATGATCGCCTGTATGTAGTCGAGCAGAACCGTGACGGACAAATGGCCACTTTGCTTAAGCTCGATATCAAGCCCGAGTTGACACCGCGCCTCCGATCGATCTGCCACATTCACGGATTGCCCATCGACGCGCGCTCCGTAACCGACGAACTCATGATGATGGAGAGTGAGTAAATGGCGACCACGCCCACTGACGCGCCCAAACCAAAAGTAAACCGCATCGGACTGCAAGTTATCGACTATCGCGGCGGCAAGACCACGCTCTGCGCCGGTTGCGGACACAATGCCATTTCCGAACGCATTATCGATGCCATGTACGAGATGGGCATCAAGCCCGAGGGCGTCGCTAAATTCAGCGGTATCGGTTGTTCGTCCAAGACGCCCGCTTACTTCATGAACCGTTCGCACAGTTTCAACTCCGTGCACGGACGGATGCCGAGCGTTGCCACCGGGGCGCTGATGGCGAACAAGAGGCTTCTCGGCATCGGCGTCACCGGAGATGGTGATACCGTTTCGATCGGCGCTGGGCAGTTCGTCCATCTCATGCGCCGCAATCTGCCGATCATCTATGTGATCGAAGACAACGGCTGCTACGGCCTCACGAAGGGCCAGTTCTCCGCCACAGCGGATCTCGGATCGACGCTGAAGAGCGGCGTGATCAACGACCTACCTCCTGTCGATACCTGCATGCTGGCCATACAACTTGGCGCGACCATGGTGGGCCGGTCATTTTCTGGTGACAAGAAGCAGCTTCATGCCATGCTCAAAGCCGCGCTTGCCCACAAGGGCACGGTGATGCTCGACGTGATCTCTCCCTGTGTAACGTTCAACGATCATGAGGGATCGACGAAGTCTTACAAGTATGTACTCGAACACGAAGAGCGGCTGCACGAGGTCGACTTTGTGCCGTCCTTCGAAAACATCAGCGTGGAATATGATCCAGGCACAGCTTTTGACGTGACGATGCACGATGGTTCGCGGCTCAGGTTGCGCAAATTGGAAGAGGACTACAATCCGACCGACAAGATTCAGGCGATGACGCGCCTGATGGAAGCGCACGTGAATGGCGAAGTGCTGACCGGCGTGTTTTATATCAACTCGAAGGCCCCAAACTTTCTCGACATGCTGAACATAACAGACCAGCCCCTGGCGACTTTGCCGGAATCAGTGGTCCGGCCCAGCAGGGAAGTGCTGGAAAAGTGCATGGAGGAGCTGCGGTAAGAAAAGCCGCGCCACCTGGTGAGCCTCGCATGCAATGCAATCGGCGGAACTTAGGCATGTCAGACCAAAGGAATTCAATATTGCGAGTTTTGGCGTCGCGGAAACGAAGTCCCGACACGAACCTGGCATTTCTTTCATCTGCTTTGATAGTGTGAGTTGTTCGTCAAATCTCTGTCGACTTCCCCTCTTCCCGCCGCAACTCTTGCCACATCTGTACGACCCGCTCTTTCAACTCCGCCGTCAGCTTCTCGTAGGCAACCTCGCTTGCCTCACTCACCGGAGGCGGCACAATCGGCTTCCCGAACACCAGCCGTAGCTTTCCAATCTTCGGAAACTTCTGATGACGCGGCCAGACCTCATAGAAACCTTCAATCGCGACCGCTACAATCGGCGCCTGCTCGTGAATGGAGAGAATCGCCGCGCCTTTACGGAAGACCCTTGGCTTGCCCGTGTCCGAACGCTCGCCCTCGGGATAGAGCACCAGCACGTTGCCATGACGCAGTCCGAATGCTCCCGCCCGCATGGCGGGGATCAGGTTGGCATCCGGATCAAGCACGACCACGCGAATCCACCGGGCCAGCCGCCGCATGAATCCCTCGCCAAAGATGTCGCTCGTGCCCAGCGCAAACGTATTGCGAAAAATACGCCACGGCAGAACCGACCCCATCACTACCGGGTCGATGTAGCTCTGGTGATTCGAGCAGAGCAGGTAGGGCCCCTTCTCGGGAAGATTTTCCAGGCCCTTTACTTTCAAATGGAAGATGCCGAGCCACACCAGATACAGGAACCGCCCCAGCAGATAGAAGAATATCTCCGCCACCCACTGATGCCGAGCCAGTCCCAGTACCTCGGGGTCGGTAACCGGTTCAGCCAGGATCGTTGACCAGACGGGCGCGGCTGCTTTGGTGCCACCTTCGCCACGCCCAGCGCTCTCCAGAACCGCATCGACCAGATCGCGTACCGAATACACCTCGGCCAGTTGTGCCTCTGGGACATCGCCTCCCAATTGTTGTTCCAGCGCGGTCAGGAGTTCCACGCGCTGCATCGAGTCGAGTCCCAGATCGAGTTCCAGATTGTGCGTCGGACGAATTTCACTTACTTTGTTCCGCGCCGATTCGCGCACAACATCCAGCGCCCGCTTTACATCGTCGCGCTCCAGCCACGCTCGCTCTTCGTCCGTGAGCGGCTTCTCGGTTCCGACCTCGGCTTCGCCCGGTCCGCCGCTCTTTTGGAGTTCCCGAACTCTCTTTTCGATCTGAAAGCGTTTCAGCTTGCGGGTAGTCGTACGCGGCAGATCTTCCTGCCAGATCTCATAGCTGCCCAGCCTCTTGGTGGACGCAATCTTGTGTGACAGCCCCTCAATATCAAACCGGATCGCCTCTTTCGAATTCACGATTTTGTGTTCGCGCAATACATCGAAATTCGGCACGACCACAGCGTACAGCCGTTCCGAAGTCGGATCGCCTGGTCGCGCTTCCAGCGCCATAACGCAAATTTCCTTGATGAATGGCGACTTCTGGTAGTGCGCCTCAATCTCCTCCGGATAAACATTTTTTCCGTTCGCAAGCACGATCACTTCTTTTCCGCGGCCCGTGATGAACAGGTTACCGCCCGAATCGAAGTATCCCAGATCGCCCGTGTAGAACCAGCCATCGCGCAAAACCGCCGCCGTGGCATCTGGACGATTCCAGTAGCCCTTCATCACAATCGGCCCGCGCAACGCAATCTCCCCTGCTGCCGGCGCGCCCTCTTCCATAGGTTTCGGATCGATGATCTTCGCTTCCACTGTGGGAAACGGAGGCCCGACGGACCCAATCACAACCTTCCCCGGACGGTTGATAAATGCGCCGCCTGTTGTTTCCGTCAGGCCGTAAGCGTTCAGCACGTCGATCCCGAACGAATAAAAATCGCGCGCAATTGTCGTATCAAAGCGCGAACCTCCCGTAATCAGATAGCGCATGTTCTTGCCAAACGTATCGTGAATCTTTCCAAAAAAAAGTTTGCCGGCGTTGATCCCGACTCTTCGCAGCCCGCGATTGATTTTCATTAGCGTGCGCACGAAGCGAAGCGTCAACTTCCCGCGCTTGTTCAGTTCCTTGAAAATCTTTTCGTGGATCAGATAGAAGAATTGGGGAACGACGCAAAAAGTAGTGATCCCACGTTCTTGAAGCGCGCGCAGCAACTCGGTCGTGTTCAGCGTCTCGAGGTAAACGACACGCGCCCCGTTGAAGAGCGGCAGAAACAGGTTCGCCATCTGCGCTAGAACGTGAAACATCGGCAGGATTCCCAGCAGCGCATCGTTCGTGTCGATGTGGATCACCTGGAAGACCGCGTTCGCCTCACCCACCAGGTTGCCGTGCGTCAGCATCACCCCCTTGGGATCGGCAGTCGTACCCGAGGTGTAAAGCAGTGCTGCAAGATCGCTCTCCGCCGGGACGACCGGTTTGAATCCGGCTGATCCTGCCGCAAAAATCGAATCCAGGTCAGCCGCCGCGTGTGGTGCCGACGAAGAGTTCGCCGTTCGAGCCACCTGCTCGTTGGCCGCTGAAGTCATCACCAACCCAACCGGCAATCCTTCCGCCGCTTGCTGCGCTACAGCCAGATGTTTGGCATCGCAAAAAAGAACCGTAGCCCCGCTATCCTTCAGAAGTTTCGCAACCTGATCAGCGTGGAAAGCCGTATCCAGCGGAACCGCGACGCGTCCTGCGCAGACAATTCCCAAGTAAGCCGCGACCCACCGCGGATGGTTCGCTGCCAAGATGGCCACCCTCGTATCGCGTTCCACCTTGCCGGACAGCCAGTTCCCGACGCTCTCCGCCATCCCCTGAAGTCGCGCAAAAGTAACGCTCTCGGTATGGTCCTGCCGTTGGATTTCGAGAGCGGTCTTTTCGGGGAATTGCCGGGCTGTTTCCTGGAAGCGTTCGTAAAAGGTGGGCATCGTCGCAGGTGAATATACTAGAGTAAGCGGTCCCAAGACTAGAACCGCAAGCACCGCCCGGCTTCGCGTCGCATCTAATGTGCTAGGCTTAATTTCATACACTTAGGACCAGTGTCCTTAAAGGAATGCCTTCTTGATCAACACCCTGCTAGGCAAAGTCTTCGGCACCCGCAACGAGCGCGAAGTGAAGCGCATGCTGCCTCGTGTCGAGGCCATCACCGCGCTAGAACCGGAGATGAATAAGCTCTCCGACGACCAACTGCGCGCCAAGACCGATGAGTTCCGCGCCCGTGTTCAGGAGCGGCTCAAACATATATCTGACGAGCCTGACGCCGATCCCGACCGTCGGAAGCAAATCGACATAGAACGCAGTCAGGCGATGAAAGAAGCACTCGACGCAGTGCTGGTCGAGGCCTTCGCGGTGGTCCGCGAGGCCGGACGCCGCGTTCTCAACATGCGGCACTTCGACGTGCAGTTGATCGGCGGCA
>QIAJ01000144.1 GCA_003225495.1 Acidobacteriota bacterium | reverse complement strand
GATTTCGAGTTGCTCGATGGCGGCGGCGCGAAAGGTGTCGGCTGCGCACAGGAGAACCGTTTTGCCCTGCGAGCGGAAGACGTGTGACAACTTGCCGATGGTGGTGGTCTTGCCGGTGCCATTCACCCCTACGACAAGGATTACTTCGGGCGTACCATCCACTTTTGTTACGGGACGGGCAGCAGTGGAATTCAGAATCGCCAGGATTTATTCTTTCAACAACCGCTTTAATTCGTCTACGTCTTTGATTTGCTTGCGATCGGCTTTGTCGCGCAGCTTCTGGAGAATCTCGTGAGTCGTGGTAGTTCCGAGATCGGCACTGATTAATGTGGCTTCCAAATCGTCGAGTGTGGATCGGTCGATCTCTTTGCCGATGGCGACTACGTCCTCGATGCGTTCAGCAAGGTTCTCGCGGGTGCGCGAGACCGCGTCTTTCATGCGATCGAGAAAACTGGGCTTCTGGACTTCATCCAGACTGCCGTAAAGGGTCTGAATCATGGGTGTGCCGCTAGCCGATTATATAGGCCGGGAGGTGGCGGGTTCGAGGCGCGGAGTCTGCTAGCTACGGCCTCAACCTGCGAGCAATCAAACTAGAGATCGGTTAGGAGCGGCGGGTATCTACCGCCAGCGGATCGGCGATCGTCAATGGCGCCGCCGGAGTTGGTGCAGGAGCTGCCGCTATGGCTGGGGCGCCTGCGGGTGTTGTTGGCTTCGGGATGCGAATATCTCCGCGCAGGAAAACTGCCAGCAAGGCGGTGACAGCGGTTGGATCCAGGCGCTTGCCGGAGAGATTCTCGATGATCCGGATCGCTTCGTAGGGGTCATGCGCCTGCTGGTAAGGACGGTTAGTGGTAAGCGCGTCGAAGGTGTCGGCTACGGCAATTACGCGGGGAAGAAGAGGAATCTCGTCCCCCTTGAGGCCATAGGGATAGCCGCGTCCGTTGAGAGCTTCGTGATGCAGTTCGATGCCGGGTAACATTTCACGCAACTGCGTTACCGGACGCAAAATGTTTGCGCCCTTGGTGGTGTGAGTCTTCATGATCTCGAATTCTTCCGGAGTCAGCGCGCCGGGCTTTTTCAGGATGCGGTCTTCGATCCCGATCTTGCCGACGTCGTGCAACTGCGCTGAGATGCGAAGGATTTCGAGGAAGCCAGGATCGAGTCCCATTTCGCCGGCAATCATGAGCGAATACTTGGTCACACGGTCGGAGTGGCCGCGAGTGTAAGGATCTTTTTCGTCGACTGCTCCGGCCAGCATTTGAATCGAGCCCATGAACAGGGCTTTGTTTTCGTCGGCCGCGCGTTTCAGATCTTCGACGAATTGCTCCAGTTCCTCCGACATCGTGTTGAAGGTCGATGCCAGTTCACCAATCTCGGTACGAGTCTTGATGTGGACGCGCTGCGTAAAGTCTCCTTTGGCGATGGCGCGACTCGATTCTGCCAGAACTTGCAGTGGGTGCGTGATTCGCCGGGCGGAAAAAATACTCAGACCAATACTCAGGAAGACTGCGAGCAAAGCGAGAAGACGCCCGGTGCGCTGCATCTCGTAAATGCTGCTGTAGGCTTCATCCTGCGGTTTTTGCACGACCACAGCCCAGTCGAGTGCGGATACCGGGCTGTACGTCCCCAACATTTCGGTTTTGTTCGCGCCGTCCCGCACGGCAAATTCGCGGGTCGCCGCGAGCTGGGCTTTGGCGCCGTCATCGACAAAGCTGCGAACGATGTCGGAACTCGTCATGTCCTGACCGGTAGCAAATCCAATAGAGGCCGCGGCGACCAGGCGTCCCTGGCTGTCGACAACGAAGGGCATGAGGCCGGCACGATTCACTTCCTGCAGGCGGCGGATGAGAAATTGGAGATCGACGACCGATCCGATCATTCCCAGAAAACGATCGCCGTACACGATGGGCGTGCTGACCAGCAGCACGGTTCGGGCTGACTTTCCGCTGCCGACAACGAGCGGCTGGCCGCTGTACCCGCGCTTCTCGTGGGCGGCAGTGTAGGCTCGCTCCAGTTCGCGCTGAAGGAAAGCGTCGGGCTCGATTCGCCCTGCGGAAATACCTTTCGCATCGGCGTTAAGAACCGTGGCATAGGCAATGTCATTCGAGGATGACACGAAATGTTCGAGCAATGCGCGCAGTTCCGGGGTCTCAATGTTCCGGGAGCCGATGTCATTGCCGGTCGTCACCTGAATCGATGACGCGAGATTTGCCAGCATCATCCGCAGCGTTTCCTGGTGCTGGGAGATGTCGTCTGCGAGTGACCGGGTCACTGTATTTTGCAGGAGCATCTCGTTCGTCTTGAGGCGGTTGCGATTGAGTACCTCGATCTGCGCCGAATAGAAATACATCGGGACGACACTCAGCGCCAGCAGTACGCCCAGGATGACGTAGAGCAATGGCACGCGCGTAGGTATGGGCAGCTTCAGTGGCAAAAGGCCGTCCTGCGGAGCGAGCGCGGGGCGGCTCGTTTCCGGTTGGATCTATTTTAGGATCGGTAGGGGTTGCGGGCTTAGGTGCTGCTGGTACAGCTGACCGTTACGGAAGTAATCGATTTGGGATCACGCATGGGTGGAAAGGACGCAGCGCGCAACAGCAGCCCTGATACGAGTCGCGCGCTAGCGACTTGAATCCGGCGGGGCATGATACAAACTTGGCATGCCTGGAAAGCTCGCACCATTGCTTCAACCCACGATTATTGCGCATGCTCCGTGCCGCGCCGATTTGGCGGGGGGCACGATTGATCTCTGGCCGTTGTACCTGTTTCATCCAGGCGCGCTGACCTTGAACTTTGCGGTTGAAATTCTGACTACATGCCGCGTGTCGCCTCTTAAGGGGCAGCGGATCGAGTTATGTTCGATTGACACGAAGCGCGAGGAAGCCTTTGCGAATCTCAACGAGTTGATCGCAAGCCGGAAGCACCAGCACGTGTTGGCGGCTTATCTTGTCCGCTTTTTTGCCCCGAAAGGCGGCCTGCGGGTTGAAACTAATTCGCAGTCGCCGGCGGGAGCAGGAATCTCGGGATCGTCGGCGCTGATGATCTCGACCACCGCCGCGCTGGCGCGGTTCGTGGGGCGCGATCTGGACCAGGAGACTATGCGGGTGATCGCGCAAAATGTCGAGGCGCAGGTGATCAGAGTGCCTACCGGTTGTCAGGACTACTACCCAGCTCTTTATGGCGGGGTGAGTGCGATCCATCTGGATCCTGATGGAATTCGCCGTGCGGCTGTGCCGGTTGCGCCGGAAGAGATTGAGATGCGCTTCGTGCTGGTGTACACGGGCGCGCCGCGGCAGTCCGGGATTAACAACTGGGAAGTGTTCAAGTCGCATGTTAACGGCGACAAGCATGTGTTTCGAAATCTGGAAAAGATTGCAGCCATCGCGCGCGACATGCACCAGGCGCTCCTCCGTCATGACTGGGAGGACGTGGCGCGGCTGCTCCGGGAGGAGTGGAAATTGCGCCGCACGAATGCTCCCGGGATCACCACTCCACTGATCGACAAACTGATTGCTGTGTCGCGTAAGAAGGGCGGACGGGCGGCGAAGGTTTGCGGGGCCGGCGGTGGCGGGTGTGTGCTGATGATGGTCGAAGAGGGCGCGCAGGAAGCAGTATCGAATGCGGTTGCCCAGGCGGGCGGGCAAATCTTGCCGCTAAGGGTCGCGCGAGACGGGTTGCGGGTGGAGACTCACGCATAACGACGCAGTGCGGTAGCGCTGCTGGGGGGCGCTGGCCTAAGGGAAACCCTATTTGATCCGGAAATAGCAGACCGCATAGCCGCGGGGAAAGTCGTAGGGAATCGCGCGAAAGCCCGCACGGTGCGTGTCTCGGTACGGTAGCGGCTGGTAAATGCGCACATGTTGCTCGGTTGTTATCCCATGCTCCTTCATATCCATAGGGATTTATGAAAATTGCACGGCGGTCCTTCGTAGGTTCAGACCCGGAACCGGCGAAAACCGGATCGCAAATGGAGCAACCTTCTTCGCTGAAACGGGGTCTATAATAGGGCCATTCGGGGTGCTCCGTGCCGTTCCGCCGTTTCCCGCTCGTGGTGATTCTTCTACTCGGCTCCGCCCTGGCCTTTGCCGACAACACTCAGCCTTCCCACATGACCAAGCAAACTCGGCAGGAGATTATCCGCGTATTCAATGCGGAGCTCTGCTATGTGCGAACCAATTTTCCGATGGGGAAGACGGGGCTGAAGCTTCGGAACGGAGTGCTGACGCCAAGCGGCGATGACTTGCAACGGTTGATAGCCTTGTGGGGTCCGGCTGCCAAGCCGGGGGATCAGGCTCGAATTACGGATGTTGAGATCAAGGGCGATTTCATCCACTTCGAATTTAACGGCGGCCCGATTAAGAAGCAGAAGTGGTACCAGCGCATCGAGATTCAGGGCGCGGGAGGATCAACGCCGGTTGCGCCTTCGGACTCGAATGCCAATGCCCGCGGTTCGTTTGTGGACGTATATTTCGATAAGTATGTGCCGGATATGACGGGGCCGGAGTTGAAGAAGGTGCTTCGTCCGGTGTTTGATTTCGACGCCAAGACACCGCTCGAGGCGTACCTTGAGACGGTGCCGCCGAAGATTAAGGAAGCGATCAAGAATCATCATGTGCTGGTTGGGATGAATCGCGAGATGGTGATGTATGCCAAGGGGCGTCCACCGAAAAAGTTGCGTGAGCACGCAGATGAGGTCGACTACGAAGAGTGGATTTATGGCGACCCCCCGCAGGATGTGGACTTCGTACGTTTTGTGGGCGAAGAAGTGGCGCGTGTCGAGACCATGAAAGTGGGCGGCCAGAAAGAGATTCGCACCGAACGGGAAGTCGATCTGCCGACCACGGCTGCGGCCTCCAACAAGCCGCAGGAGCGGCCGGTGAATGCGCCTACGCTGCGGCGTCCGGGAGAAGACATGCCGGACGCACGGCCGGCGGGCGGGATCGATTCGACACGGCCGATCGGACCGCCGCCATCGACGGACCCGGGTGGGAACAAGTCTCCTAATTAAGCCGCCTTGGTCGGCAAGGATTAGCGTCGCGCCCTGTTGTGCCTCTAAACTAATACTGTGAAGATTGCCCTTGGCCAGATCAACCCCACAGTGGGAGATTTTTCTGGCAACTCTGCGAAGATCATTCAATTTGCGCAGCAAGCCCGCAGCGCCGGAGCGGGCCTGATTCTTTTTCCTGAGCTCTCTGTTTGCGGCTATCCACCGCGCGATCTGGTGGAACGGCCCTCGTTTGTGACGCGCAACCGCGAGAGTATCGAGAAGATCGCCGCTGAGACGCAAGGGATAGCGGTCATCTGCGGTCTGGTCACTCCCGCCGACGCGGATACCGGCAAATCGGTGATGAACTCAGCTGCGTTGCTGCGCGAAGGTCGCATCGAATTTATTCAATCGAAGATGCTGCTGCCGACCTATGACGTTTTCGATGAAATGCGAAATTTTGCTCCGGCGAAGAGCCAGCAGCTTTTTGATTTCTGTGGGAAGCGGGTCGCCCTCACGATCTGTGAAGATGCGTGGAATGACAAGCATTTCTGGAACCGGAGATTGTATGGGGTTGATCCCGTAGAAGAGTTGATCCGGATCGGCGGCAATCTTGTGCTGAACATTTCCGCGTCGCCGTTCTGGCTGGGCAAGCGCGAGTTGCGGAGCGACATGCTTGCGACGATCGCGAAGAATGACAATGTGCCAGTGGCGATGGTGAACCAGGTGGGCGGCAACGACAGCCTGGTGTTCGATGGTTCGAGTCTGGTGATTGCTCCCGACGGCCGCGTGATCGCGCAAGGGAAGTCGTTCGTCGAAGACCTGGTTTACTTCGACTCGCAGACCCTGACCGGAGAGATGCATGAGCAGATCGAAGGCGAAGTAGCCAACGCGTACGAAGCGCTGGTGCTGGGCACGCGCGATTATGTCCGCAAGTGCGGGTTTCGCTGCGTGATTGTGGGACTGAGCGGAGGCATTGATTCGGCGCTTACAGCAGCGATTGCGGTGGACGCGCTGGGCGCCGAGAACGTCATCGGCGTGGGTATGCCAGGGCCGTATTCCTCGCAGGGTTCGATCGACGATGCGCGACAGCTTGCAAAAAATCTGGGCATTCGTTTCGAGCTGATCTCGATCAACGAAATCTACGAGGCAACGCGCCAAACGCTTTCGAAGGTGTTCGCGGGTTTTCCGGAGGATGCCACGGAAGAGAATATCCAGTCGAGAGGCCGCGGCATGGTGCTGATGTCGCTGTCGAACAAATTCGGAGCGTTGGTCCTATCGACGGGCAACAAGAGTGAAGTGGCGGTCGGCTATTGCACGCTCTATGGCGACATGGTGGGCGGATTGGCGGTGATCTCCGATGTGCCCAAAACGCTGGTCTACCGACTCAGCGCCTACGTGAATTCGCGCTGGCCTGTGATTCCGCAGTCAACGATTGATAAGGCTCCTTCGGCGGAATTGCGGCCGGATCAGAAGGATTCCGATTCGTTGCCTCCATATGACGTACTGGATGCGATTCTCGAAGATTATGTTGAGGAGGCCCGGTCGGCGGAGCAGATTGCCGTCGCTCATGACTTCGATCTGGACCTGGTGAAGCGGGTGATACACATGGTGGACCGCAGTGAATACAAACGCCAGCAGGCGGCGCCGGGAATCAAAATTTCAACAAAAGCATTTGGGTATGGACGACGCTTTCCAATTGCAGCCAAGTCTGAGTTGTAAGAGAGCTTCGGTGTGCTGGGCGCGGGGCGTAATGCTATAAGATGGGCTCGATGAGTGGAGAGTCTTTATGCGATTTCTGATAACCCTACTTTGCATTTCCAGTCTGATGGTAGGCGCGGGATGGTGTGAAGAAGGCCACCAGCACGAGCTTACCGATCAGGAAGTTGGGTCTGTGCATTTTTCGACTTCGTGCGCGACAGCTGTTCAGCCTGATTTTCAGCGGGCAGTCGCTTTACTGCACTCGTTTCAATACGAACAGGCCAGAGGTGCGTTCCAGGCAATCGCCAAGCAGGATCCTGCGTGTGCGATGGCGTACTGGGGAATTGCAATGTCGCACTATCACGGATTGTGGGAAAACGGCGACCCTGTAGCCGGGCGGGACGCCATCCGGAAGGCGCAGCAGATGTCCCTCGGCGCGACGAGTACAGCCCGTGAGCGGGCTTACATCGACGCATTGTCGGAAATCTACCGCGAGGATGACAGCGAGGCCTACGCACATGGACGGGCTTTTGAACAAAAGATGGCGACGCTTCAGGGTTCATATCCGGATGACAGTGAAGCTGCCATCTTTCATGCGCTGACACTTGACATCATCGCGCCTAAGACTGACAAGACTTTTGCCAACCAACGCAAGTGCGTAAACATTTTGATCCCGTTGTTTGCGAAACAGCCGAACCACCCAGGCATAGCGCACTACATTATTCATTGCAGTGACAACCCGATTTTGGCTGAAGCGGCGTTGGGGGCCGCGCGCAAATACGCCACGATTGCACCCGCATCGGCGCATGCAAATCACATGCCGTCGCATATTTTTACGCGGGTGGGATCATGGGATGAATCGATCATGTCAAATCGGCGGTCGGCGGATCTTGCGAAGCAGGCCGAGATGACGTCCAAGAATGGAGAGGCCCGCGACCAGCGTCTGCATGCCCTCGACTACCTGGAATATGCATATCTTCAGGCGGGGTGCGTGAAAGATGCTCAGTCGGTACTCGACGAGATGAAGGCTTTACCTGCTGTGCCCGGACTGACACTGACT
>QIAJ01000143.1 GCA_003225495.1 Acidobacteriota bacterium | reverse complement strand
AGTCGCGCAAGCCTATCTCCAATAACCGGCGCTACTGATTGAACTGCGGCCTGCCGCCGCAATTCCTTTAGAATTCTCCCCAGTGTCCATCCACTTTCAGATTGAAACGTCGGCGGGGGCCGTCCGGTTAGCGAAACTCACCACTCCGCATGGCGAAATCGAGACCCCGGTATTTATGCCGGTTGGCACGCTGGCATCCGTCAAGGGAGTCCCGCAGGATGTGCTTGAAGAACTCGGCATTCAGATACTGCTCGGCAATACTTATCACCTCTATCTGCGGCCCGGCGTCGAGACCGTTCGAACGATGGGCGGGCTCCACAAGTTCATGTCGTGGGATCGGGCGATCCTTACGGATTCCGGCGGTTTTCAGGTTTTCAGTCTGAACGAGCTGCGCAAAGTCAGCGAAGAGGGCGTTACGTTTCGATCGCACCTTGACGGATCCTCACACTTTTTTAGTCCCGAGAGCGCGATGGCCGCCCAAATAGGACTGGGCGCCGACATCATCATGGCGTTCGACGAGTGCACGGAGTATCCCGCGGAGCGGGAGCGGGCTCGCGCTTCGATGGAAATGACATTGCGGTGGGCAGAGCGAAGCAAGAAATATTTTGAGGAGCATACGAGGGAAGTGCCGTGGGCAAGCTCGCAGCTCGCAGCCCGCGGCTCGCAGCAAACCCAGTCTCTCTTCGGCATCGTGCAAGGCGGCATGGATCGGGAACTTCGTCGGGAGTCGGCTTTGCGGACGGTCGAAATCGGATTTCCCGGCTATGCGATCGGCGGACTGAGTGTCGGCGAACCCCGTGAGATGACGCGCGAAATCATCGAATCCACGTTGGAGCATCTCCCCGCCGACAAGCCCCGCTATGTGATGGGGGTTGGCACTCCTGAAGAGATCGCCGAATATGCGCGGATGGGTGTCGACATGATGGACTGCGTGCTTCCGACGCGGGCGGCGCGGCATGGGCTGCTGTTTACCTCCGAGGGTAAAGTCTCGATCAAGCAGGCACGATATGCGCAGGACGCCAGTCCACTGGACCCAAAATGCGGTTGCCGGGTTTGCGCAAGGTATTCGCGGGCTTATTTGCGGCATCTTTATGCATCGAACGAAGTGCTGGCCCAAGTCTTGAATACAATCCACAATTTGACCTACTACCTTGACACTATGCGGGCCGTCCGGCATGCTATTTAGCTTGGGGAAAGGGCCCGTTTTCTTTCTGAGTACTCTGGGCCGAAACCGTAGTCGGCGCCCCAGGTCCAAGCCTTAAGGGTTTCCGGCCTAAAGTAAGAAGAGAATTCCCGCAGGCAAGCAGCGATAGAAGCAAATTAGTGCCGAGTTTTGCTCGGCGCCCAAACGGAGCGCTTCAGACTGCTACGGCCGAAGACGGTGTTTTACTAGAATTTCGTTTGAGGGGATCAACTTGGCAGGCAGCTCAATTTTGATAGGCGGCTTCCACGGATTGGCGGTGTGGTTGCAGGGTTCTCTCGGTTCCGGCATCCCATCAATAGCGATGCTGGTGTTCATCTTCGCTATTTTTTACTTCCTGTTGATCATGCCGCAGCAGCGCAAGCAAAAGAAATGGCAGGCGATGCTGAGTGCGCTCAAGACCGGCGACAAGATCACGACCAGCGGCGGCTTGCGCGGGACCATCATCAGCCTGAAAGAGGATGCGCTTACGCTTCGCGTGCCGCCCGATAATTTGAAGTTGGAAGTCAGCCGTGGCTCAGTGGTTTCGGTGACCACGGCGGAAGAAGGAAAGTAGTAGGGTCGTTAGTCAATAGTCGCTGGTCGTTGGCTCACCAATTCTCCGTGGCTAATGGACGGCGCTGGTTGCGAACGATTACGACCAATGACTAGCGACAAACGACTTTTTATATGAATAAGAACCTTACCTGGAAGTTGGTCCTGATTCTCGCGATCATGCTGGTATTCACGCTGGGAATCTTCGGCGCCCCGTGGAGTTGGGGTGGGCGCGGGCCATTAGCGGCGATCACCGATCGTATTCATCTGGGCCTCGATCTGAAGGGCGGCACTCACCTGATCCTGCAGGTGCAGGTCAACGATGCCGTCAACGTGGATTCGGACAATGTTGTGGCGCGCCTGAAAGAAGATATGCGTGCCCGCAAGATCAACTATGTCGAGATCACCAAGCCCGATCCTGTGAACCGTCCGGATATGGTGGTGATCAAGGGCGTGGCGCCGGAGCAGCGGTCAGACCTGCAGAGCATCGTCAGTGACCGGTTGCCCGAGTACAACATCTCGTCGGGTGCGGAGAATTCCTACACGATAACGATGAAGCCCCAGAGCCTGGCCGATCTGAAGAATCGCGCGGTCGCGCAGGCTATCGAAACCATCCGGAACCGCATCGACTCGCTGGGAGTGAGCGAGCCTGTAATCCAGGAGCACGGTCTCGGACAATACCAGATTCTCGTGCAGTTACCGGGCGTCGACGATCCCGCGCGGGTGAAAGAGATTATGCAGTCCACGGCGATGCTTGAAATCAAGCAATCGCTGGGCGGACCCTATTCAAGCCAGCAGCAGGCGTTACAGGACAAGGGGGGAGTGCTACCCCCGGATGCCGTCCTGATGCCGGGCCGTAGCATTGGATCGACCCGCGACGAGAACGGCGAGACCTGGTACTTGATTTCCAGAGCGTCCGCGGTGACTGGGCGCGATCTTCGCGATGCGCAGGCCAGTCGCGATGAAAACGGCCAGCCGGCCGTCAAGTTCACTTTGAGTGGCGAAGGTGGCCGTAAATTCTATTCCTTCACATCGGCTCACGTAGGCGACAACCTGGCTGTGGTTCTCGACAACAAAGTGCAGGAGGTCGCAGTCATTCGGGATGCGATCCGCGACAATGGCGTGATCAATGGAAAGTTTACCGAGCAGCAGACGCGCGATCTATCGATGGTTCTGCGCTCGGGTGCCCTTCCGGCGAGCATCAAGTATCTCGAGGAGCGCACCGTTGGCCCGTCTCTGGGTGCGGACTCGATCCGCTCGGGTGTTCGCGCAGCCATCGTCGGCATGCTCGCAGTGCTCATCTTCATGCTGATCTACTACCGTGGCGCGGGCATCAATGCTGACATCGCGCTCATCCTGAACCTCATTATTCTTTTGGGATTCATGGGCTACTTCGGAGCCGTGCTGACCCTGCCGGGAATTGCGGGAGTGATTCTGACCGTCGGCATGGGCGTGGACTCGAACGTCCTGATCTTCGAACGCATTCGAGAAGAATTGAGGAACGGCAAGACGCCGCCTTCGGCGGTCGAGCAGGGTTTCAGTCATGCCTGGATCACCATCGTCGACACGCACGTCACCACCATCGTGTCGGCGGCCATTCTCTTTATTTTTGGCACCGGTCCGGTCCGCGGGTTTGCCACAACGCTGGTGTTCGGTTTGGCCGCGAACCTGTTTACCGCGGTATTTGTTTCGCGCGCGATTTTTGATTGGGTGCTGAGCCGGAAGCAGCGCGGCGAAGCGCTAAGCATTTAGAACGACTCAAGGGGTTAAAAGCAGCGTGGAATTATTTCGCAATACCGACATCGATTTCCTCGGCAAGAAGTGGTATTTTCTCGCGTTTTCTTTGCTCTTCAGTCTGGCGGGTCTGTTTTCGATGATCTTCTGGCACGGCATTCCCCTGGGCGTCGACTTCCGGGGCGGGACGCTTGTGTATGTGAAGTACGCGCATACCCCCAATCCAGCCGCAATCCATGACGAACTGATTCGCGCGGGACTCAAAAACGCCCGCGTCCAGGCCTACGGACCCGCCGCCAACAACGAAGTCTTGGTTGCGCTCGACATACAGGAAACCAGCGAACAGGCTCTCGACAAGGGTAAAACCCAGATTATTCAAGCGCTGCAAAGCAACGCCCCGGCAGGCAAACAGGATCTGAATAACGCCAGCTCTTTGACAATCTTGAACTATCTGCTGGAAAAAGACCCGTTGCACGCGGGCGGGGAGGCCAACCAGCGGTACACCGCCATTGCTCGTGCCATCGTTGACTATCGCGATAAGCAGAAGGGCGGCGTGCTTTCCTCGATCGACGAGTTGAGGGCGGTTGCAGATCCGGCGGTTGTAGCGTCGCTCCAGGATGGCTTTTTCACTTCCGACTTCGGCGTTCGCAACGTTGAAATCGTTGGTCCGCAAGTTGGAAGCCAGCTTCGGAATCAGGCTTTTCTGGCAACCGCCTATTCATTGGCGGGCATGCTGGTTTACCTGGGTTTCCGTTTCGAATGGATTTACGGTGTAGCGGCTGTCCTCACAGTGTTTCACGACACTTTGATCACAGTTGGGGCATTCTCTCTGCTGAACTGGGAGATTTCGCTGACCGTAATCGCGGCGATCCTGACCCTGATCGGATACTCGAATAACGACACGATTGTGGTCTTCGATCGCATCCGGGAAAACATCAAGCTTTTGCGACGGGAGAGACTGGCCGACATCGTCAACAAGAGCATTAATCAGACTTTAAGTCGAACTATCTTGACAGCGGGCCTGACTTTCCTTACCGTGCTTGCTCTGTTCTTGTTTGGCGGCGAAGTGCTACGTGGCTTCAGCTTCGCTCTGGTTGTCGGAATCCTGATCGGGACTTATTCGTCGATCGCGATTGCCGCGCCGATTCTGGTTGCTTACCAGGAATGGCGCTCGGAACGTGGAAAGCGGCCCATCGCCATGCCGGTCCGAACGAGCGGCGGGCAGGATAAGCCGAAGGAAAAAGTGAAGGCTTGAGTAGCTGTTAACTGTTTTGTAATCAAGGACCTGCCCGGAGAGGCGGCCTTGCGAAATAACGGGAGCAAAGCGGATGCGGGTGGTGTCTAAGGTTACGTAGGGTCTGATGTAGGGAGAAGCCTATGTTTGAAGATAGCCTTATCGAATCGGGAAACAAGCTCAAAACCAAGCGGCTGACCACATCCATCGTTTCATTTTTCGGTCAGTTCCTGCTGCTTGGAATTCTGATCCTTATCCCGCTGATTTACACCGAAGCACTTCCTAAAACGCAGCTCATGACGTTCCTGGTTGCGCCTCCGCCGCCACCACCACCGCCTCCACCGCCGGCCGCGGTCGTTAAGGTGGTCAAGATTCAGAGCGATCTCGTGAACGGCCAGCTCCGGACGCCCACAAAAATTCCTGAGAAAGTCCAGATGATCAAGGAAGAAGAAGCGCCCCCCGCCATGGCAGGCGGAGTTATGGGCGGCGTCCCGGGTGGAGTTCCGGGCGGATCGATGGGCGGCGTTATCGGTGGCATGATCAACTCCACCGCTAACATTCCCAAGGTCGCGACACCGCAACGGGTTCGGGTATCGTCAGGCGTCTCGCAGGGTCTTTTGATCAAGCGAGTTCAGCCTAACTATCCGCCTCTGGCACGACAGGCTCGGATTCAGGGAACGGTGGTTTTGCAGGCCGAAATCAGCAAGGAAGGCACGATCCAGAACCTGCAATTGATCAGCGGACACCCCATGCTGGCACCGGCTGCGATTGAAGCAGTGAAGCAGTGGCGCTACAAGCCGTACTTGCTTAACGGCGAACCGGTGGCTGTTGACACACAGGTGCAAGTCAATTTCACTCTCTCCGGCGGCTAAACCGCTGCAGAGCGCATCTCAGGTGGTTAGTCGGCACTCCCCGTCCGACGCAATCCCATCGACGGGAACCCGTGACACCGGAACGCCGTTTCCGCCCGAGCATTTTCATGGCAGCAGAGCGGTAAAGATCGGCTCGGACCGAGGTTCCGGCAGTAAGCGGTGCGTCGCGTCTGGGCAACTGGTTTCCCGCGAATACGGGAGAAGCATTCAGAAGCGAGTTCAGAATAAGGTCCGAGGAGGAAAGGCAACTCATGTTAGTTAACCTGGCAGCAGTCGCACTCTGCAACATGCACATTTTCGCCACCATGCTCTTGCAAGGAGAGGGCTCGGTTGGTTGGGACCCGATTTCGCTATGGAAGCAGATGGGGCTTCTGGCGAAGGCCGTGGTCATCATTCTGTTCATCATGTCGGGCTGGTCGATCGGCGTTATGATCGATCGCTGGATGGCTTTCAACGCCGCTCGCAACCAGTCGCGCTCGTTCGCTCCGGCCGTTGCCGGCGCATTGCGCGAAGGCAAGATTGATGAAGCCATCAAGGTCGCCGAGCGCAACAAGAAGAGCCACCTGGCCAAGGTTGTCACGGCCGGCCTGATGGAATTCAAAGCGCACCAGGATAGCCCAGGCGAAATCCCTGGCGAGACCATCGAAGCTTCCAAGCGCGCTCTGGAGCGCACCGAAGCGATTGTCCACGCGGAATTGAAGCGCGGGCTCGGTGGCCTGGCGACGATCGGTTCGACCGCTCCCTTCGTGGGACTGTTCGGAACGGTGGTCGGCATTCTGAACGCCTTTAACGGTATCGCCAAAGAGAAGGCAACCGGCTTGGCAGCGGTCGCGGGCGGCATTTCGGAAGCGCTCGTTACCACCGCAGTCGGATTGTTCGTGGCGATTCCGGCGGTTATGATGTTTAACTATTTGACCGGCCGCGTGGAAGCGTTCGACGTGGAGATGGATAACTCCTCCAGCGAACTGATCGACTACTTCCTGAAGCGCAGGAGCATGCGCCGCACTTAAGCCGCAGAGACGGCGGTCGCCAACATGAGTTGCTGGACGGGCGCCCCAAGAAGGGGCGCCTGCTCCTCCACACCAGGGCGACCGGTTAAGCGCAGCCGCAATACTGGAAAGGAACTTCCATGGCAATCTCAGTACGAAACGAAGGCGCGAAGGTCAACTCCGACATCAACGTCACACCCATGGTAGACGTGATGTTGGTGTTGCTGATCATCTTCATGGTGGTCACGCCCATGTTGCAGCACGGCCAGCCAGTAGACATGGCGCAGGTGAACAATCCGGCTCCCATGCCGGATGCCGACAAGGAAGATGCGCTGCTGGTGGCGGTAACCCGCGAAAACAAGGTTTTCTTCGGTACCGATCCGATTCAGCCCGCGGACCTGACCCAAAAAATCAAAGATCGGCTCGCCAACAAGCCCGACAAACGAGTTTTTATCAAGGCCGATGCGCGAGCAAAGTTCGGCTGGGTAGTTGAGGTCGTGGACAACGTTCGCGCCGCCGGCGTGGACCAACTAGGCCTCTTGACCGATCAGAAGAAAACTCCTGGCAATTTGACGCCACCGCCACCTACAGGCGGACAGTAGTCGCGGGCAGTAATCAAGGAGATCAATTATGGCAATGGCACTTGGTTCGGGTGGCGGTCAAAACGCGAATATCAACGTGACTCCGCTCATCGACGTGTTGCTGGTGCTGCTGATCATCTTCATGGTGATCACGCCGCTGACGCCCAAAGGTCTGGATGCGCTGGTGCCGCAGCCGCCTCCCCCTAACCAGAAGCAACCACCGCCAACGCCGGATCGTACGATCGTAGTGCAGTTAATCGATCGCGGCCCGGGGCAGACGCCGGGGCTCAAGATCAATCAGGACGAAGCGACCTGGGAGAACCTCCAGGGCCGCCTCACGGACGTATTCAAGACGCGTGCAGAAAAGGTTATGTTCGTGAAGGGCGATGACAATATTCCCTTCGCTGACGTGGCCAGTGTGATCGACATCGCACACTCGGCGGGCGTGGATAAAGTCGGCCTGATTACGGCCAAGATTGAAGCGGGCGGTTAGACCCGTACCGCGGTTAAAGCGGGAGAGCAAGCGCGACCCTGTCGCGTTACGCGCCTTGCCAGTTCCGCGGTTGCCCTCGTTCTTCTACTTCGTGGCAAGGGAGATTCATAAAGCTGATGAAAAATACTGCGAAGTTGCTAGTGGTACTGGCAGCTGGTCTGGTGCTGCTGCTCGGCACCGGCTGCAACAAGTTGAAGGCGCGCGACCAGCTCAACAAGGGCGTGCAATCTTTCAAGAACAATAAGTTCGAGCAGGCCATTGATCACTTCCAGCAGGCGGTCACGCTCGACCCGACGCTGATCAATGCCCGCCTTTATCTTGCGACCGCCTATGCCCAGCAATATGTCGGCGGCGTCGATACTCCCGACAACCTGCGCATGGCAGAGCAAGCCATCGAGCAATACAAGCTGGTGCTGCAAGCCGATCCGAAGAATATCAACAGCGTGAAAGGCATCGCGTACCTGTACTTGCAGATGAAGAAGTTCGACTTGGCCAAAGAATTCTACAAGAAGGCTTCGGAACTCGATCCCAACGACCCCGAACCGTACTACTCGATCGCCGTTATCGATTGGACCCAGACTTATCAGCCCCGCATGGAAGCACGCGCCAGAGAAGGCATGAAGACAGAAGACTCGCTGGCCGCCAAGAACAAGAAACTATGCGCGGAGATCCGGGAGAAAAATACGACCAACATTCAGGAAGGCATCGACAACCTGAACAAGGCGATTCAGTTGCGTCCTGATTACGATGACGCTATGGCGTATCTGAACCTGATGTATCGCGAGCGTGCCGACGTAGAGTGTGACGACCCGTCAGCCCGAGCCACAGATCTCAAGACCGCTGACGAATGGGTAGATAAGACCATGGCCACCAAGAAAGCAAAGGCTGAGAAACAGCCAGGCGCAGGCGGCATCGTCATGGACCAAAATAAGTAAACGTTACAGGATTGGACGAAGGCCCCACGCTACCTGCGATGGGGCCTTTTTTATTGATCGACGTAGAATCAGAGGTCGGCATGTTCAAGAAAATACTGGTTGCCAACCGGGGAGAGATCGCGGTGCGCGTGATACGCGCCTGCCGCGAAATGGGCATCGCGACGGTGGCGGTCTATTCGGATGTGGACCGCGCGTCGCTGCACGTACGAAAAGCAGATGAGGCCTATCCAATTGGACCGGCACAAGCTTCTGAGTCATATTTGCGGATCGACAAGATTGTTGATGTCGCCAAACGTTCGCGTGCGGAAGCTATCCATCCGGGATACGGATTTCTCTCCGAGAATGCGGCCTTCGCGCAGGCCTGCGCGGATGCCGGAGTAAAGTTCATCGGACCAACTCCTGCTTCCATGGAAATGATGGGCTCGAAAACGCGCGCCCGCCAGCAGATGGAAAAGGCAGGCGTGCCGACGGTGCCCGGAACGTCGCGAGGACTCGCGTCAGCCGAAGAGGCGGAGCAGGTGGTTGAGCGCATCGGATATCCAGTCATGCTGAAAGCCGCTGCCGGCGGCGGCGGCAAAGGCATGCGGCTCGTTCAGCAGCGGGACCAATTGCGCTCCGCTCTGGAAGGCGCCCAGAGCGAAGCGCAAGGGTCATTCGGTGACAGCGAAGTCTACGTCGAAAAGGTGATCATCAATCCGCGGCACATCGAGATGCAGGTGCTGGCCGACGAGCACGGAAATACAGTCTGGTTGGGTGAACGTGAATGTTCAATTCAACGTCGCCACCAAAAAGTGCTGGAAGAAGCGCCATCGCCAGTTGTCAACGCCGATATGCGCCGCCGCATGGGTGAAACCGCGGTACGAGTCGCGCAGGTTGCGAACTATTCCAATGCGGGAACCATTGAATTCCTGGTAGATGAGCAGAAAAATTTCTACTTCTTGGAAATGAACACGCGGTTACAGGTGGAACATCCAGTCACCGAACTGATCACCGGCCTCGACCTGGTGCACCTGCAGATCCGGATTGCAAATGGGGAAAAACTGCCTTTCACACAGAATGAAATAGAGATTCGCGGGCACGCCATCGAATGCCGCATCTATGCGGAAGACCCCGACAACAATTATTTCCCGAGTCCCGGGAAGATCAATCTGCTGCTGGCGCCCTCTGGACCAGGCATCCGGCGGGACAGTGGCATGTACGAAGGCTGGAGCGTGCCGATCGACTACGATCCGCTGCTCGCCAAGTTGATCGGCTATGGAACTGATCGGCAGCAAGCGATCATGCGGCTGCAGCGCGCGCTGCATGAATATTTCGTGGCAGGCATTAAGACGAATATTTCTCTCTTTCAACGAATCCTGCAGGACCCCGATTTTCAGAATGGCAAACTCGATACCGGCTACCTTGACCGTCTGTTGGCAAAAGAAAAAAAGCCTTCCTCTGACAATGAAGCGGGGACAAGGATCGCCGCCATCGCCGCCGGATTATTCGCGACGCTCGATCCGGCCTCGAGTTGCAATAAAAATGGAAGCCCGGGGGCGACTGCTGCGCAACCTTCCAAATGGAAACTGAAAGGACGTTCCGAAGCACTGCGCTAATCTCATTTTATGGTTTACGACGTCACAGTCGACGGCCAGCCGCATCGGTTGGAATTGGAGCGCGACGAAGGCAAATGGAAGTGCCTTCTCGATGGCCGGAAGATCACCGTGGACGCAGTCATGCTGCGCCCCGACGTGCTTTCTCTCCTTGTCGATGGCCGCTCCTACGAAATCAAACGCGAGCAAACCGCGACTGATCTTCATCTGTGGGTGGGCAGCGCGCGCTTTGACGTGGAACTGCGTGATCCGCGCTCCTTACGATCTAGGAGGGATGGAGGAGCATCCGCTGGCGGCCCCCGCAGGTTGATCGCTCCTATGCCGGGAAAGATCGTTCGAGTGTTAGTGGCGGAGAAATCCGAAGTCGAGGCCGGCCAGGGTATCGTGGTCGTGGAAGCCATGAAGATGCAGAACGAAATCAAGTCGCCGAAGAATGGCGTAGTCCAGAGGATTTTGGCTGTGCAGGGCGCCACCGTGAATGCGGGGGATGTACTGGCAATCGTAGAGTGAAACGCTCCAAAATCGACCCGCAGCGGTCTCCGGTCCCGATACCTCCGTCATCTAAGCCTGCCCTCGCCTGTCCGGATAACATTGAGCCAGCGCTGGAGGTGTCTCTTGAAATGGCAACGTATCATCAGCTTGGCAACGCTGGCGATCTCTGTTTTTACGCTGTTTCTAGTGGTGCGTAAGCCGGCCCCGGTAGCAGCGCCCGTTTCTCCGGCGGCGACCGCGGCCAATGCGCAATCTTTTCAAGAGAAAGTCAACCGCCTGGAGCAGTCGTCGGCTGCCGCAGAAAGCGGAAGCGAAGTTCGTCTGACAGGCGGTGAACTAACGGCCGCTATCGCCCAAGCTACGGGCTTAATGCCAACCGCCGCCGGTACACCTGCCAGTGCCGCGCCGGCTTCATCGGCTGCACCCGCGTCTAGCTCGGGTCCGCAATTTCCCGGCGCCGTTCCCAACATCAAGGACTACCAGGTTTCGATGGATGGCGACGTCGTGCGCGGCCAGTTCCTCACAAACATCGCAGGCAAGGATGTCTACCTTACACTTGCCGGGCATCTTGGCGCCAAGGATGGCTATGCCACTTTCGACGCCACCGAGGTAAAACTTGGCGACCTGAACGTGCCGGTGTCGCTGGTCAACGATGCCCTGCAGAAAAAATTGGCCGAGCAACACGATCAGCTAAAGTTGCCGAACAACGTTAAAGACCTTAAGGTTGAAAATGGTGAGCTTGTGTTTGTGGAGAAATAGCGATGAGACTTTTCTCCGGGAACTGACAACGACCTGCAGAAACAAGTCATCTTGTAAAGATCAATCTCCGCTCACGGCCGCACGAACGTTTCGTTCGCGTAGAGACTTCTAATCTTCGTCTAATCTCTTTCTAAGAGAAGCAGCTTCTAATCGGTATTCATGACCAGCCTGCCTCTCATGCCGAATTATGCGGATCACGTACTGGTGGCCAGCCCCAGTAGTGCGGTTCGTCAACGCGTCCTCGATAGTCTGCGGTCTCCGGTCCGCCGGGTGGAGCAGGCCAGCGGAGGAGCGGAAGCACTCGACCACCTTGAGCACGGACTTTGGCAGGTGCTTTTTTTGGATCGCTCGCTGCCCGACCTGAATGCGGAAGAACTCAGCCAGATCATCCGGCAGCGGTTTCCTGCGGTGGAAATTGTGCTGCTCGAATCGGAAACTGCCGGGAGTGAAGAGGAACGGATGGCAATGCCGGGTTGGAAGGCGCTGATTGACGAATCCCCGCTTCCTGCGCGGGCCGCAGCGGTCAACTCGATCCTGCAAGCGCCCTTGCCGGGGATGATTGGTGGTTCGTGGAACATGCAACCGGTCTACCGGTCAGCTCGGCTGTTAGCCCGCCGTGACACGACTGTGTTGGTGATCGGTCCCACGGGATCCGGCAAAGAACTGGTCGCACGAGCAATCCACAATTTGAGTCCTCGCGCGTCCCGCCCGTTTGTCGTGATCAACTGCGCAGCGATTCCAGAAGCTCTCCTCGAATCCGAACTATTCGGCCACACCCGCGGAGCTTTCACAGGCGCGATGCAATCCTATGGCGGTCGAATTCAGAGTGCCCAGGGAGGCACCCTCTTTCTCGATGAGATCGGCGATATGCCGCTGAGCCTCCAGCCGAAGCTGCTGCGCTTTCTGGAACAAAAAGAACTGCAACGGATTGGCAGCTGCGAAGTTGTGCACGTGGATGTGCGCGTGATCGCCGCCACCAATGCGCGATTGCCGGCGTTGGTTAAGCAGGGAAGATTTCGAGAAGATCTCTATTATCGCCTCTGTGCGTTTCCGATCGAGATTCCTCCGTTACGTGAGCGTCCCGAAGACATCCTCCAATTAGCGCGGCATTTCATGGACAAATTTTCTCTCCGACCGCCCGCACCAGAACTGTCGCCAGAAGGCGCGAAACTGCTGACGTCCCATTCGTGGGGCGGCAACGTGCGGGAATTGCAGAATGTCATCGAGCGGGCGCTCATACTTGCCGAAGATGAAATGCTGATCCTGCCGGAACACATGCTGATGCCGGCGACCGGAGCGAAGTTAGAAGCGGGTCATCTACAACCGTAACCGTTTGCGCAAAACCTCCCCCGATAAGAGTCTTCTAAGCCGATTTGTGCTGGGCTGGCACTTCTCTTGCAAGAAGCGATCTCATGGCATCGTCTTCGGTTCCTCGACAACCGGGTTCTGAACCGGATCATCCCCTGGCGCGCGCTTTTGCTTCATTTACAGAAGCGGCGAGTTCCGGTTCGTTGAGCCTGGACTGAAAGCGGCGCTCAGCAAGAAGGTACAGCTTCATGAGCAAGCACCCCGTGCATGCCTATGGCGGCCTGCAGGCTGAGGCCGAACGGGAGCGCGTCCTGATGGAACAGCTACCTCAGGTACGTTATCTCGCCCGCCGGATACACGAACGCCTGCCCCGCCATGTGCCCCTTGAGGCTTTGATCCACGCTGGAGTCGTCGGTCTCATCGACGCCCTCGGTAAATTCGATCAGTCCAAGCACGTGCAGTTCAGTTCCTACGCCAAGTTCCGTATTCGCGGTGCGATCCTTGACAGCTTACGTGAGCTCGATTGGAGCCCGCGCGAACTGCGCCGCAAAGGCCGCATGGTCGAGGAAACGTACGGGGCTCTATCGGGCAAACTCGGCCGTGCCCCCAACGAGACCGAGATTGCCCATGAGCTTGGAATCGAGTTGCGCGAATTGCAATCGCTACTGGCGGAGCTGGATGGACTCGAACTAGGGAGCCTGCGTGTCGAGTCTCCGCGGGACGGAAAAGAAGAAGATTTGACCGATCGCGTCTCTGGCGCGCCCGATGAGACTCCTTTCTTTTTCTGCCTGCGATCCGAGATGAAGCACCTGCTTGCGCAGGCAATCGGCGAACTTCCGGAAAAGGAACAACGTCTCCTGTCGCTCTATTACTACGAAGAACTAACCATGAAAGAAGTTGGAGAGGTGCTGGGCATTGGAGAGTCACGCGTTTCGCAGATTCACTCGCTTGCGATGGTGCGTCTGCGCACTCGTCTGACTGCGCTGCTCGCGGGCACTTCACCCGCGGCTCGGGCCAAAGCTGCAGGAACTCTATAAGAGGGTGAGATGGATAAGGTACTCAATCAGGAAGAAATTGATGCAATGGTGCGGATTGCTCGCGGCGGCCAGTCTGCCGCGTCGCAACCGACTCAGGTGGTGCGCCCGTGGGACATCCGCCAGGCTGGCCAAATCGGCAGCGAGCAAATGCGCGCCATTAACCAATTGCATGAAGTTTTTGCGCGCAATCTGACCAACTCGGTCGGAGCATATCTCGGCATTGCTTTTGACTGTAGCCTTGTTTCAGCCGAACACTTGACCTATCAGGAATTCCTTCAGCGCTTGCCGGAAACTCCTTACGCTGCATTCTGTGACCTTCTCCCCGCGGGCGCGTCGGCGGTCTTGCAACTGGATCTGGCAGTCGCATTTCCGGTGATCGATCTGCTCCTTGGAGGCGAGGGCAAGGGCGGCGATCTGGGCCGACAGATCACCGAAATTGAAGAGCAGATTCTCGAGAGCATCATGCGCATCATCTGCCGCGAACTGCAAGTGACCTGGCAGGCGATCGCGTTGGAATTCAAGTTTGGGGAGCGCCAGACGGTTGCGCACGCGGAACGTCTGATGGCCCCGGAAGAAAAAAATCTGTGCCTCAGCCTCGAAGTCAAAATGGAGGAAACTCGCGGCACGCTGAACCTGGCCTTTCCGGCCGTGGTGTCGAACGCGCTTCTGCGGAAAATCTCCGCCGACCTGAGTTATCAGCGTCCTCGCGGTCCGATCGAGGCCCGCCGGACGCTCGAAAAACGGCTGCTGGAAGCCTCTTTCGACGTTGAGCTTTCAACTCCTCACTTGCCTCTCTTCTTGCAGGATTTAGCCGGCCTGACGCCTGAAACCGTTCTGACGTTTCCAAGAAGCCCATTCGCTCCGGCTGCAATGTTGGTCGATGGAGTGCACTTGTGTACCGCGATGCCGGTCCGCGTGAATGAGCGCCGCGGCGCTCGCGTGATTGCTTGGGAATCCCAGCTTGCGCAGGCAGGTAAGTCATGACCGACTCACCCGACAAACAAATCAATCCCGAAATGAAGGCATGGTTTGACGCCTGGTCAACCTGCACGCAAAAGGTGCTGTCCCAGATCTTCGGCGGCCCGGTTACATTCGAGACTCCGGCGGAAGCCCTGCCAATAACCGAGTCCGACTTGTGGTACATAGTGGTCGCGGGCGGAGTGTTGCGCGGCGAAATGACGCTGCGTTTGCCCGTCGCCTCTAGTTTGCGTCTCGCGCAGAAATTTCTCCAGGAGGCAGAACCGGCACCGGCTGAACTGTCGGCCGAACACAAAGAAGCACTCGAAGAACTACTCCGCCAGATCGCCGGACAAGCCGCCACTGCCGTCGGTGCAGCTGCGGGCGGAGAAGTAAAACTCAATCTCGCGACATCGACCGCGCCTACGTGGTCTCCTTCGGCCGCCACATCTCTTTTTACTCGGGACGAGGCAGGGAATCCGGTGACCATCGAAATCCAGATCAGCGCGGCACTCGCTGCGGCGCTGCAACCGCGCCCAGAAGTGCCTGCGGCAGCAGCGGCTGCGCCAGTCGATTCCGTGGCTCCGCCACCTCCCGCTACCGCCGCCAGTTACGAGCGCCTGCGTGACGTGCTTCTGGAGGTCAAGATTCGTTTTGGAAGCCGTCGCATGCTTCTGCGCGATGTCCTCGCTCTCAGCGCCGGAGTGGTTGTGGAGCTCGACAACCAGCTTAATTCGCCCGTTGATTTGCTACTCGACGGCCGCGTGGTTGCGCAAGGCGAAGTAGTGGTTGTCGATGGTAACTACGGACTCCGCGTTACTCAGGTCCTAGATTCAGCGCCTCCTTCCTAAAGGAATGCACATGCACAAAATGCTCAAAACACTTACGTGGCAAAACCGCTGGACCAGACGTTGGCAACAAGCCCACCTTCCGTGCGGACTCTTGTCGTGTCCCAGTCCAAAATCGCCCTGGTCTCGCCTCCTTACTCCCAGAACCGGAACCCTGTTGCAAGGCGTCTTCTATTGCCAGCCGAAATGCCAGGAAACGGCACTGAAAGCACAGGTGGCGCAGCTCTACCAGTTGACTCCGCCCGCCCCGCCGTCCAACCGCATTCCTCTCGGCCTGCTCATGGTCGCTCGAGGATGGCTGACTCATGAGCAAGTAGTTACTGCGCTCGCGGCACAACAATCCGCCCAAACAGGAAAAATCGGAGATTGGTTCGAGAAACTTGGCTTCGCCTCCGAACAACAGGTCCCCTCCGCCCTCGGACTGCAATGGGGATGCCCGGTCGTGTCGTCTCTGGATACCACGGTTAATGCGCCTTTCGGCTGGCTTCCGCTCGCGATCATGGATGCCTTTCAGATGATTCCGCTGCACTTCGTACCCGCTACGAACACGCTGTATATCGCATTCGGTGAGCGCGTTGATCATGCCGCACTGTTCACCATCGACAAGGTTCTCAACTGCCGTACCAGACCCTGCGTCCGGGAACGCAAAACCGTTGCCTATGAGTTAGAACAGATGCGGCAGCAACCGCGCACGCAGGAAGTCGAATTTGGACCGATGCACGACTGTGCAGAGATTGGGCGCGTCAGCGCGAGTTACGTCTCACGCCTTGGCGCGGATGACACGCGCCTGGGCCGCATCGGAAAGTACGTGTGGCTCCGCTTGAAAACCGGCACCTCGCACACCGACCTGCTCTTTCGTCTCGCGAGTGAGGATCCGATTCGTCCGAATGTGTTGAGAACGCCGAGGACGCCGATGCTGCCCGTGAGCTCGGACGTCTCGCTATCTGCCTTCCAGCGATGACATTCTCTCGAGCATGTTCGTAGAGACGCTGCGTGGCCCAAAGGAAGATGCGGATTACAGCTCTACGTAACTCATCACCAGCCGTTCATAGCGTACGCTTGAACAACGGCACAGCGAACGACAGAGTTACGACTGCGAAAATCGACAAGTAAAACACGTCTGGGACAATCGCCACCAGCCCGCTTTCCTTCAATAGCAGCGCCTTAAATCCGTGCACTGCGTAGGTAAACGGATCGACCTTTGCGATAGCTCGGAGCCATGCCGGAAACGCTTGTACGGGGTAGATCGAACCGCTGGGGAAGAAAAGCAGAGTATTCAGAATTCCAAAGACCGCGCGCGGCACCAGCGGATCTTCAACGCGCACCATCATCAGGAACATCATCCCGTTGAATGCCATCGAAACGCTCGCTATCAGCAACACCAGTCCAATGATTGTCGGGAAATTTAAAATCGTTCCGACGCCGGCGATCAGGGAACCGATCACAGTGATGACCACTCCTGTCAGCACAGCCTTGATCGCGCCCGCGCCGGTCAATCCAAATACCAACTCAGCTTTCGTGATGGGCGTGACCAGATAACCTTCGTGGATTCCTCGCGCCTTATCGTCGATGTACAACATGCCGCCGCCGATCATCACCGATACGAACATCGCGAGCGCAATAGACCCCGGCAGCAGGTACTTCATGTACTCGATATAGGGATAGAGCTCCACGACATCGAGCGCGGTCTGCTGCAGTAATCGTGGCTCGACGTCGGGCTCATTCAATGCGGCGGTGATTCCGGTCAGCTTTTCCTCCATGGTGGAACTCATGAAGTTGTCGCTGTTGTCGACGATGAGAGCAATGCGCGGCCGATTCTTCTCATACACCCTCGCCGAGTACTGAGGCGGGATGATCACTGCTCCCTGAATTTTGCCATTCCGGACGTCTTCTCGTGCCTGCACCTCATTGCCGTACTCGACCGGAAGGAAGGTCCTCGAATTCGCGCGTACCGAATCGAAGGCTTCCTTGATTCGGATTGCCTGCGTGCCGTGATCTTCATCGACGATACCCAGCTTGGCATCGCGAATTTTGCCGCCAAAGGCGTTCCCCAGCACAATCAATTGCACCAACGGAAAAATCATCGAGACCATCATCAGCGCGGGCGAACGGAAGAACTTCCGCATCTCGCGTTCGATAATCGCCATCATCCGGTTCATGGGCGCATCCCGGGTCTCTGCGGCATCTCAAACTGATGAGCCTTTACCAGTTCGTCGCGTAACTGACGGCCGGTGTAATGGACAAAAACGTCGTCGAGTGTCGTGTTTTGCACGGTCAAAGTTCGCACTGGCACCCCGGCATCGACGGCGATCTCGACCAGCGCAGTCGTCGTACGAGAACCATTCGCAGTCAAGACGCGGTACATGCCCGCTGCCTGATGCTGGACGGAAGTGACTTCAGACAAACCGCGCAGCCGTTGTTCCCAGTCGGCCGGCGGATTATCAAACTGGACCTCGATGACAGTCGATCCGGGTACGCTGGCCTTTAACGCCTCTGGGGTATCAAGCGCCGCAAGTTTGCCGTGATCGACAATCGCAATGCGGTTGCAGAGACGATCAGCTTCATCCATGTAATGGGTAGTAATCAGCACGGTGAGCTTGCGTTTGGATTTGATGCTGGTAAGCATCTCCCAAACTGCCACGCGAGAAACCGGGTCGAGGCCCGTGGTGGGTTCATCGAGAAAGAAAATTTTCGGACTGTGAACCAGCCCCCGGGCAATCTCTAAGCGTCTACGCATGCCGCCGGATAGAGTCTTGGTTTGCGCATGTCGCCATTTCGTCAGGTCGACAGTCTCCAGCAGTTCATCGATCGCCTCTTTCCGTCTTTTCGCCGGAACGTCATAAAGCTTGGCGTAGATATTGAGATTCTCTTCAATCGTCAGATCGAGATCGCTGGTCAACGCCTGCGGGATCACGCCAATAGCTCGTCGCGCTTCGTCGGGTTCTTTGCTTACGTTGTGTCCGGCGATGTGCGCCGACCCCGCAGTGATCGGGATGAGTGTCGTCATCATGCGGATCAGCGTCGATTTACCCGCGCCATTCGGACCCAGCAGGCCGAAAATCTCGCCCTCCTTCACCTGGAATGAAACATCGTCCACGGCGGTGAAGTCGCCATACTTTTTCACGATGTGCGAGACCTCAATCGCGTTCGGCGCATCAGTGGGAATGTCACTCTTTCCGTTAAAATCCAATACCGGAAGCGCAGCATTATTATTCTTGCTCAATTCTGCACTCACGGTTTACCCGCTGCTTCCGCGCTCTTCGACGCTGCCGCGCCTTTCAGTTGGTCACTCGCTACCAGCACTTCCGCGGTCATGCCGGGCACGTACGCGCCTTTCGGATTATCGAGGCGCACCTTCAGTACCAGCGTTCGAATATCCCGCTTGCGGCGGCCCACATCGCGTTGCGTGGCGAAATCCGCCTCAGCCGCTTTGAAAAACACTTTGCCCTGGGTGACCGTGCCCCCGGGGAGGCGGACGCGCAGGGTGTCTCCGAGTCCGATGTGATCGGCATCCGTCTCTGGAATAGCGGCGCGCACCCATGTGTCGCTAAGGTCAACCAGGGTGACGATCGCTTGCCCCGCCATCAGGACTTCGCCCTCGCGAGCAGCACGCACCAGTACGGTTCCGGTTACCGGGGCATAAATCTTTGTGTAACCGAGTCGTACTTCCGCCTCTTTCAACTGTGCCTGGGCATTTGCGACCTGGGCCCGGGTGGACGCCACTGTACTCTGCGCCGCTCCTGCCTGGTTCGTACGCGCGATTGCGGAATCGAGATCGGCCTGTGCCGCGTGAACCTGATCTTTCAGCGCCTGCACGCTCGCCTGCTGGGCTTTCAAATTCTGCTCGGCCTGCACCTTCTCCATGTCAGAGGCGACTCCGGCCTGCGCGAGTCCGACGATCCGCCGGGTGTCACTTTCGACTCGCGTCAGGGTCGCTTCTGCCTGCGCGAGTTGCGCCCGGGCGGCCTGCAGCCGCGCCTGCGCATTCTCCACGTCGCTGGAAGTCGCGCCCTTCGTCGAACGCTGCGTGTACTGGCTCTCGCTGACCTTCGAGCGAAGGCTGGCGATGGTCGCCGCGGCGGCCCGTTCCTGCGCCTCGAGCTCGGCGGGATCGAGCACCGCGATCAGATCCCCCTGCTTTACTGAAGAGCCTTCTTCCACCAGCAACTTTGCGATTCGTCCGCCGACCTGTGGGCTGACTACGACCTGATTCGAGTCGACAGTGCCGACCAGCACAAGGTCGTTCCCGCTGGGCGTTGAGAAGAAGTAATACGCGGAAGCGATGAGAACAATCACGCTAAGCAAGATCAGAAATTTGTTGCGCACACTCATGAGCGGCCTCCCAGCGGACCTGTGCGCGTGAACAGCCCAGTCGAGATGAAGTCAAGAACGAACGCCCGCCGTTCTGCGATACGCTCCGGCGCGAGCGGATCGACTTTCATCAGCGTCTTTATGACCGGAGCCGCACTGAAATAAAAAACAATGATTGCGACCATGGACGGAATGAACTGCGCAGGATCGATGGGCCGGAATTCTCCCGCCGCAATTCCTTCTCTCAGTACTTCGCCGAGCTTCTGGTAAATCGGCTGAAAGTAGTTTTTCGCTACGCGCTTCATCTGCCCGACGCGGTCGCTGCCAGTGCGAATCCATTCCCCCTGCACCACTCGTGGGAAGCGCGGATTGGCCGCAATGTAGTCGAAGTAAGCGCCGAGATAGTTGAGTACCTTTTGTCGCGGCGCGAGATTTCCATGCAGGGTCGGCACAACCGTGTCGCGCAGGCCACTGAAGACCTGATCGAGCACCGCTTGATAGATTGCTTCCTTGTCTTTGAAGTAGTAGTAAAGCAGAGCCTTGTTGACGCGGGCCGCTGCGGCGATCGCATCGGTCCGAGCGCCGGCGATGCCGTGCTCGGAGAATTCATTGATCGCCGCTTTCAGGATGGCGGCTCGGCTCTCTTCCGGCTTTCCGCGCGTACCGAGGCGTGTGCGAATGGAGGCAGGCATACCTAATTAACCGGTTAGTTAGATAGATAGTAAACCAATCCCCGCCACCGCACAATATTTATTGCTGCAGGGATCTGGCTGGTCGCGATGCCTCGCAACTCCTTGTCCGGCTGTTGCTTAGCGAGATCCGCCCGCAATCGAAGGTACCAACAGAACCTCGTCGCCATCCTGGAACGCGTATGTATTCCCGCCGAGAAAGCGGATGTCCTCTTCGTTCACGTATACATTCAGGAAGCGCCGCGTTTGTCCCGCCTCATCGCGGAGATGCGGCTTGAGGTCCGGAAACTCCGTGTCGAGCACGGAAAACAATTCCGGCAAGTTCGAGGCGGCACAATGAATGCTCGGCGTACCGGCTGTCAGCCGGCGGAGCGCGGTTGGAATCTGTACAGTGATGCTCATCTAGACCTCCACAGTCAGCGCCGGCCTCTCGCCGGCAAAAGTTGGAACGCCACTTAGTTTGTTTTCAAGAAGTACTTCGAATTCGCGCAGTTTCGGCGCGATCGGCACTTCGACTTCATATTGTCCGGCGAGCACGTCAGTCGTCTTGAGGCCATTGCCCGTAATGCAGAGCACAGTCGTCTCCTCAGGAAGAATGCGATCCTGACGGATCAGCTTGCTAGCCGATCCCACCGTTACCCCGCCCGCCGTCTCGGTGAAAATGCCTTCACTTTCCGCCAGCAGCTTGATGGAGTTAACAACTTCGGCATCCGAAACATCCTCTGACCAGCCGCCGCTCGCCGTAATCGCCTTCACCGCATAGTGCCCATCGGCAGGATTACCGATCGCGAGCGACCGCGCGATGGTTGCGGGCCGCTGCGGTTCAATTTCATTGCTGTACTGTTTGATCGCAGTCGAAATCGGAGAGCACCCAGTCGCTTGCGCGCCAAAAAACTTCACCAGCTTCGGCTCGACTAATCCAAGCTGGGTCAACTCGTCGAACGCTTTCTTGATCTTGGTGATCAGCGATCCCCCAGCCATCGGCACCACGATGTTGTCCGGCAACCGCCAGCCCAGCTGTTCGGCGATTTCGAAGCCCACCGTCTTCGACCCCTCGGCGTAATACGGTCGCAAGTTCACATTGACGAATCCCCAGCGATGTTCGTCGGCAATCTGCGAGCACAACCGGTTTACCTGATCGTAATTGCCGTTGATCCGCACCAGTTGCGCGCCGAAAATCTGCGTGCCCAGAACCTTCGCCGGCTCGAGGTCGGACGGGATGAAAATCCATGCCTTGAAACCTTCGCGTGCCGCCTGCGCTGCGACTGCATTGGCCAGGTTACCGGTCGAAGAGCACGCAACCGTGTCGAAACCAAACTCGCGCGCATTGGCGAGCGCGACCGCTACCACCCGATCTTTGAAGCTCAAGGTCGGCAGGCAGACGGCGTCATTCTTGACATAGAGATTGGACGATCCGATCTTCAGTCCCAGTTGCGGCGCTTTCAGAAGAGGCGTGTATCCGGTGGGCAGCGACGACCGGAAGCCTTCCGGCAGCGGCAGCAACTCGCGATAGCGCCACAGATTGGGCGCGCGCGAAGCGAACAGCTCGCGCGAAACCAACGGCCGAATCGAATCGTAGTCGTAGGTGACTTCGAGAGGGGAGAAGCAATCTTCACAAAGGCTGCGTGGCTGATTGCCGAAGATCTTGCCGCATTCGCGGCAGCGAAGGTGGTATTGGCTCGTCGACATTCCGCAACTGCTTTCTGTGACTGCGGGACGAGCCGGGAAAAAATACCCCAGTTACGACAAAACCCCTTTTCCAAATGGGAAAAGAGGCTTGGGAAATGCGACCAAATTCGCGTATCCCAAATCTCATGGTCCCCGTTACCGGGCGAGAGTTGGCACCTGTCAAGCGGGATAGATGATCCCGTTTCGGTTGCCGTGGCGTCTATGGGCTCGTCCCTCAGCCACTCTGCATGAAATTCGAGTCCGCTCCGAAGAGCGTACTTGAACTAAATACTAAAACCGACCGATTGGTCTGTCAAGCGGGATTTCGACGGGCCCTGTCTTTTATCCTGGATGCCGTGTCTCGTACAAAACGCCGCCCAGCCATGCACAAGGCAGAGCCGTCGCCGCAATCGCGATTGGATACCATGAAGGCCCTAGGTGCATCGGGATGGTAGCGATTGCGCCCGCTGTACCTATTACAGTTCCAACCGCCCCTAGGATCCAAGCATGCCGCATCGGATTACGAGGAGCATATTTCGCGGCAATGTAGCTCCCGAGAATGGTGTAAACGATCCGGTAAGACAGCGCCAGCAGAGACAAACCTGAGTCATACATCGACTGGTTCCACGGCGGATAGACGTTCAGCACATGCAGTACTTCGTCGGTGCCGAGCGAAAGAACCACGACCGCTACAAATCCGGAGATGAGTGCGGCTACGCTTCGCCCCAAATGTCGGGAAGGCGCCGCCGTTGCGGTAGCTGAAATTGTCATCTGCCTTCTCCTGAGGTCGTCGACGCAAGCAACTCCGCCAACCGGTTGTATCCCGCAGCAACGCCCGACTCCATCGGCGACTTCAAGACAGCTTCGCGCGCCTCGCGCGACTGGTAGAGCACGGTTTGCGTGACTGTAGTCTTTCCGTCCTGCTCGGCGAGGACGAGCGTGCCCACGGCCTCGCCGGGATACCATGACTCGTCAAACTTCTCAGTCGAAACGATCCGCTCCGGCGGCACGATCTCGCGAAATTCGCCGCCCATTCCCATTTCTTGTCCCTTGGCGTGGCGCCACACGTAGCGATACTTGCCGCCCACTCTAAGATCGATCTCGCACACCGGCATCGACCATCCCTCCGGTCCGAGCAGCCACCGCCGGACCAGTTCCGGTTTGGTGAATGCGTCAAAGACCATGCTGCGCGGCGCGTTCAGGACGCGCGTCATCACAATCTCGCGGTCGCCGCGGGTCGTAACTTTCAAAGCTCCACTGTCCATCATCACTGATCTCCTTAATGAGTTCGTGCGGAATGTCTCTTGTGCCGATGAGTCTTATGCTTGGCTTTCGACTTCTCGCCCTTCGCATCGAAGCTTTTCATCTCCTGCAGCAATGCATCGAGGCGCTGAAATTGTCCCTCCCAGAACTGCCGATAGCCTTCCAGCCACTTCGTAGCCTCCGCGAGCGGCCTCGCCTCAAGTTGCCGCGGACGCCGTTGCGCATCGCGGCCGCGCGAAATCAGGCCCGCCCGCTCCAGCACCTTGAGGTGTTTGGAAATTGCCGGCTGGCTCATCGAAAACGGCTCTGCCAGTTCATTCACCGAAGCCTCTCCCGACGCCAGCCGCGCCAGGATGGCACGCCGCGTAGGATCCGCCAGGGCCGCGAAGGTCGCGTTCAGGTTATCGGGTTCCATAACCGAATAGTTCCATAACCAATAAGTTATTTTAACTGACCCAGAATGTCAAGGGGTGGTCTTGTCAACGCCGACCTTGGGCGACGCGGGACGTCGCGCATTTTTTTGGCCGAAAGCTTTTGCGCGAGTCTAACGAAAAAAGGCGCCTCCATTTCGGAGGCGCCTCGTTATTTCCGCTCGTACCTACTGAATCAGCCCGCCATTTGCACTGTCTTCCGCCACCGGCGCCAACACGACCGCTGCTGCAACGCGGTCTCCAGCCTCGAGTGATAGCAACCGGACGCCCTGTGCCGCCCGCCCCGATTCGCGAATCGTACTCGAGTCCATGCGGATGATCTTGCCGTACTGACTGATCAGCATGACTTCCGAAACCTCGGTGACTTGCGCGATGCCGACTACTTTTCCGTTGCGTTCAGTAGTCTTCACATTGATGACTCCCGAGCCGCCGCGGCCTTGCAGACGATATTCGTCCGCGGGGGTGCGCTTGCCGTAGCCGTTTTCAGTCACGGAAAGAATCAGACTGCCTTTGATGGGCAAGGTTTCGTCGGTCGCAGTAGCTTCGACGCCCGCTTCGGCTTTTATTTTTTCGGCCGTGGCCTCGGCCTTCTTGGCATCTTTCGCGGTTGTCGCCATGCCGACGATGTAGTCCTTCTCGCCAAGATTCATGCCACGCACGCCATACGCCGGACGTCCCATCGGACGCACATCCGCCTCGTCGAAGCGAATCGCCTGCCCGTCATGCGAGGCCAGGAATACGATCTGGCTGCCGTCGGTCAGGGTGACGCCAACCAGTTCATCTCCTTTGTCGATGCCGATCGCGATGATGCCGCGAGACATCACGTGCGAGAAGTCTTTCAGTTCCGTTTTCTTCACAGTGCCGTTGCGCGTCGCGAAGAGGATGAATCGCCCTTCTTCTTCCAGGTTGCGCACAGCCAGCATGGTGCGAACAGTCTCTCCTGGCTGGAGAGAAACCAGATTGCTGACGTGCTTCCCCTTACCGGCGGCAGCGATGTCAGGAATCTCATAGACCTTCAGCCAGTAAACCCGCCCGGTGTTGGTGAAGATCAGGATATAAGCGTGCGTCGACGCAATGAACAGATGCTCGACGAAATCCTCGTCGCGCGTCTTCATGCCGGTGCGCCCCGTACCGCCGCGCCGCTGCATGCGGTACGTCGAGATCGGCGTCCGCTTCATGTAGCCGCCATGGCTTACCGTCACGGCGACTTGCTCGTCGGCGATCAGGTCTTCCAGCATGATCTCAGCCGCTTCGTCTTCGATCACGGTCCGGCGAGCGTCGCCGAACTGTTTTTTAACTTCTTCCAATTCCTTGATGATCACGCCGCGCAGTTTTTTCTCAGATGCAAGGATCGACTGGAACTCAGCGATCGCCTCCCGGATCTGCTTCAACTCGTTCGAAATTTCGTCGATCGAAAGTTTCGTGAGTCGGTGCAGTTGCAGTTCGAGGATCGCGTCCGCCTGCTTCGATGTGAAGGGCTTCTCTGGACTGAGCTTGGGCGCGCGTCCGGCGACATTGATGTCGATTTTCTTACCGCCAAAATATGCGACCAGGTTTTCGCGCGCATCGGCACGGTTCGCGCTGGCGCGGATAATCGTGATCACGTTGTCGAGGTGATCGAGCGCAGTTAGGTAGCCTTCGAGAATGTGTTCCCGATCCTGCGCCTTTGCCAGCAGGTAGGACGTGCGCCTCCGCACCACGTCGACCCGGTGATCAATGAAATGCTTGATCGCCTGGATCAGCCCCATCTCCTTCGGCTGGTTGTTGACCACAGCCAGCAGAATCATGCTGAAGCCTTCCTGCATGGAGGTGTGCTTGTAGAGCTGGTTGAGAACAATCTGAGGCTCAGCTCCGCGCTTGAGTTCGATCACGATGCGCATCCCGTCGCGATCGCTTTCATCGCGGATGTCGGAGATGTCTTCGATCGTCTTCTCGTTAACCAGGTCGGCCATGCGCTCGATGAGGCGGGCTTTGTTCACCTGATAGGGAATCTCGGTGACAATGATGGCTTGGCGATCCTTGTTGAAGGTCTCAATGGCCGCGCGCGCACGCATCATGAAGCGGCCGCGGCCTGTTCGGTAAGCCTCAAAAATTCCAGCCCGGCCATGAATGATTCCAGCCGTCGGAAAATCCGGTCCTTGTACGAATTTCAAAATTTCCGGCAACTGCGCATTGGGATTGTTCACCAGTGTGATGGTGGCATCGACAATCTCGGTGAGGTTGTGCGGCGGAATTTTGGTAGCCATGCCGACGGCGATTCCGTCTGAGCCATTGACCAGCAAATTTGGATAACGCGCGGGCAGAACCGCGGGCTGTGTTTCGGTGCCATCGTAGTTGGGATAAAAATCAACCGCTTCCTTGTCGAGATCTTCGAGCAGCGCGGTGGAAACCCGCGTCAAACGAGCTTCGGTGTAGCGGTCGGCTGCGGGAGGGTCGCCATCGACCGAGCCAAAGTTTCCTTGTCCATCGACCAGCGGCGCGCGCATGGCAAACGGCTGCGCGAGGCGAACCAACGCGTCGTACACAGCAAGGTTTCCGTGCGGATGGTATTTACCCATGACTTCGCCGACGATGCGGGCGCACTTACGGGTGGCGCCGCCGGGCCTGAGGCCCATCTGCTGCATGGTGTAGAGAATGCGGCGATGGACGGGCTTCAGTCCGTCGCGAACATCCGGCAGAGCGCGGCCAATGATCACCGACAACGAATAGTCGAGGTACGACCGCTTCATCTCCTCTTCAATATTGACGGGCTGAATATTGAGGGCGCCGGGACCGCCGTCGCCGGGAGGAGGCGTCAAGGGGAGTTCAGGGTTTTTAGGATCGTCAGGCATGTAAGTTAGGTCTCAGTGACAGGTATAACAAAGGCATGGATTTCACGCCTTTCGGTTGCTGCTAACCGGTTCATTTTACAGTAGTTTAACCAATCTATGACTATAGCAAATTATACCACGAGAAACGCGGTTTGTGAGTGCGATCCGAGGGGCAGAGGATGACCAACTTGGCGCGTTTGTTGAGCGTTGCGAGATCGATACTGACCAAATCGCAGCAGCGGCGGCCCTGAAATTTATCGTGCCAATTTCCTTGTGCAATGCCTGGTATCTGGCATACAAGGATGCCTGTACCCGATGAACTAATACCCCACCGGAGAATAGGGCGATGCGCGTCGCGAGTGTGGGTCATGCGGTCTTTGCGGCGACCATGATCGGCCTCGGAATCCTGGGCCTCATAAAAGGCGATTTCACCGCGGTATGGCAGCCGGTACCCAAGGGTTTGCCCGCACGCGAGGTACTGGTCTATCTCTGCGCCTTCGTCTCGTTGTCGTGTGGAATAGGTCTGCTCTGGCAGCGTGCAGCCACCCCGGCTGCACGCGTCCTGCTTGCCTCTCTCCTGCTTTGGTTCCTGCTGTTCAGAGTACGCGACATTTTCCACGCTCCCGCCGCACAAGATACCTGGTCAGGGTGCGGTGAGACCTCGGTGATGGTGGCGGGTGCCTGGGTACTGTATGCCTGGTTCGCCGCTGACTGGGACATGCAGCGCCTCGGTTTCGCCACCGGCGAAAAGGGTCTGCGCATCGCGAGGGTGCTCTACGGACTGGCCATGATCCCCTTCGGCGTGGCCCATTTCAACTATGTCAAAGAGACCGCCGCGCTGGTGCCTCGCTGGCTACCGTGGCATATGGCCTGGGCCTATTTCTTCGGCTGTACCTTCCTCGCGGCTGGCGTGGCGGTGCTCATCGGGGTGTATGCACGGCTGGCAGCCGCGCTCTCGGCGTTGCAGATAGGCATGTTCACGCTGCTGGTGTGGATACCCATCGTGGCTGCAGGCTCCAAAAACGCCTTCGTATGGAGCGAGACCGTCCTCTCGGCGGCGCTGACGGCGGGCGCCTGGGTGTTGGCGGATTCCTACCGCGGAGAGCCCGGGCTAGCCGTGGACCCTAAGTCAACTATAGAAATCAGGCATTAACACCAACTACTCTGTCCCTCTCGTGAGAATTTGAACTGGGTTCTACGCCTTGCGCAACGTCAACAGCGTGATCTCTGGCGGTACTCCAATTCGCACGGGAAATCCAAATGTCCCGAGGCCGCGATTCACGTACAAAGCGGCTCTGTGTACGCCGTTAGTCGACGGCGCATCGGTGGCGTGCCCGTTCGTCATCGGCAGCGTGTAATGTCCGGCCACAAACGGCGTAATCAACCGCGCCGGGCTTACGCTGTGATCCACAATCTCGAACTTGATCTGTCCGCCATGTGTATGCCCAGCGAGGCTGAGTTCGACGCCGAGTTCCGCGGCGCGCCGGAATGAATTCGGATTGTGCGAGAGTAAAATGTTCGGCATGTCGCGACGGACCAGATGCTCAATCTCCTGCAGCATCGGTCCCGTGCGCTCGCCGCTGACCATGTGGTCGCGCTGGTAGTCGACGCCCAGCAGATTGAATCTCGCGCCCTTGTGTTCGATCACCGTGCTTTCTGCCCGTAGCAGCCGCATGCCTTTCTTCTCGAAAAGTCGCTGCGCTTCGTCTTCGACCCCGGCATAAATTTCGTGGTTCCCATTGCATCCCCAGACGCCCAGCGGCGCGCGCAAACGGCTCAGTTCGCTGATGCAGGTTTCCAGCGGGTCGCCCTCGCGGCTCACGAAGTCTCCCGTGACAAACGCGATGTCGGGATTCAACTCATTCGCCATGTCGACGGCGCGGGCAATTTCCGCAGGCGGCATGTAGTTGCCAATGTGGATGTCGCTGAGCTGCGCGATTCGCAAGCCGTCAAGCGCAGGCGGAAGATTCGCAATCGGCAGATCCACGCGCTCGATGCGGTAACGCAGACGCCCCGCCGCGAATCCGTAGGTCGCGGCAAGAAATGGAGCGCTGCCGGCGAGAATCGCAGCGTACTGAAAGAAAGTGCGCCGCGACGGATTAAACTCTGCCACCGCCCCCGCCGGAAGTCGAAGTCGGGACGCGGCATTTGTCACCCACTCAATTGCGCCCACCGACTGAACCGCCAGAAATCCAAAGAACGACGCAATCAGCCACAGGCTGGCAAACGTGATCAGACTCTTCCCAAAAGTGAGCCGCGAGACGACGCGGCCCAGTAGAGGATCGAGCATCGCGCTCGCCAGAGCGAGCGCGAGAACGATCAGCCCGGCATGCAGACCCATCCGCCAGCTAGGATTTGCCAGCGTAGCAATCCACGACCACGCGCGGACAAACCAGAAACGCTGGACTGCATAGATAAGCGCGAGAAAAAGTGCCAGGAAAAGAACTCTTACAAGGATCAGGGTAGTACTCCGTTATTCGCTTGGTTAGATGCTAGGAGGAGGCCGGAAGGAGCGGGGATAGGGAACAGGGCTTTCGCTCAGTCTGACGCCAATTTCGAGATGAAGTGATGGTGTTGCGCGCTAGCCTTGACCACCCCACTCGCTCTGCAGTTTCGGCGGTCGCATTAACGTTTGCATCACGACGCAATACTGTTCGGTTTTCTCTCGCAAGCCGCTCAGTTGTTCTGGTGTTGCTTGCGGAGCGACCACGTCAAAATTTAGATGGATACTCTCAAAACCGACAGGCACCTCTTTCGATATGCCAAGCGTGCCGCGCAGATCCAGATCCCCCTTCACAGTGACTTCGATGTGCTCAGTCGGTATGCCCATGGCTGCGGCCACCATCTGACACGTGATTTGGGCGCACGCTGCCAGAGCTCCAAGCAAAAGGTCACCCGAGCAGGCGGCGACACCTGCACCCCCGACGCCCTTGTGGGCTTCCGCCTGGTAGATGGCACGGCCGATATCGACCGAGCATGCTATGGGGGCGCCGGTCTGCTCGCCTTTCGCTCGGATTGTGATGCGCGAGGCATTGCGGTCATTGCGATATTGGTCTTTCAGCGGCTTTTGCAGAGATCGAAGATCCATGAAAACCTCGTTCCTGTTTCTTGTCTGAACATTTTTGCTGAGTGGCGGCTTTGGCCAAACTGTCTTGAAGGCGCTCCATTTGCTACGATATATCCGCGTCAGGAAGAAGCCGATGCCAAAGTTCGTGATTGAACGCGAAGTCCCGGGAGCTGGAAATCTTTCCGACGCCGAGCTGCGCGAACTCTCGCAAAAGTCAATCACCGTTCTAAGGGCGCTTGGTCCTGAGATTCAATGGCTCCATAGCTACGTTACCGGCGACAAGGTGTACTGCGTATATCTCGCACCGGACGAGGCGATCATCCGTGATCATGCCCGGCGAGTGGGACTTCCTGCCAATCGCGTCTCCGCGGTCCGCAGGCTGATCGATCCCGCAACTGCGGAGTAAGCGTCTGCAAACCCTGCCGCGATATTCTCATTTCTCGTATTAACAAGAGGGAGTCGCAGTCTCGGACATCACCACCTCTTCAATTGCCTTATCGACCGGCAAAGCGCAACCCTCGGCCCAAGCAGCGGCGCTTGCTGTACTGGTCAAGGCATGTCGTGCCATGTGCAGACTGGCGTCCAGTTTCGCTTGTTCCGCTGATGTGAGCGGAGCGCCAATATTTTGACGCAAGGCTGCCGCCGCGCCAGCCAGCCGAAGGGAACGCACGGCTTCGAGTTGAAAGGCTGCGCAGCATGCGAAGCACTCAAGCAGACGCGCAATTCCGCGTTTGTGGTCCAGTTCCTGGAAAAGTTTTATGCTTTCGCGGTAGAAAGAGTGCGCGGTTGGATAATCCCGTTCTTCCCTTGCCATGCTCCCCAGATCCGCAAGCGTCCCGGCAATGCCCCAGCGGTCATTGAGTTCCCTAAAAATTGCCAAACCTTGTTCGTATAGCGCGCGCGCGGCAATGGAGTCTCCCTGATCGCGAGCCACATCCCCTTGATAGTTTGTGGACCACGCGACGCCCGTCCGATCCCCCAGTCCTCGGAAGATGGAGAGACACTCCCCGTAAAGTGCGCGCGCGCGGGCATTGTCGCCTTGCAACTTGACGGCATTCGCCAGGTTGCTGAGCGACCGAGCGATCGCCTTTTGGTCGCCCAATTCTCGCCACTGCTCTAAACTCTCTTCGAACAAAGCGCGCGCGACAGCGACGTCCCCTTGGTCTCTGGCCAAGACCGCCAATGCGTTGAGAGAGACGGCCACACCCTGTTGGTCACCCAACAGGCGCGCGATGTCCAGACTCTCTCCGATGAGCGCATCTGCCGAGGGATAATCTCCCTGCTCGCCTGCCAGCACGCCGGCGGCAAAGAGCGCTCGCGTGCGTTGCTTCGTAGGCGCAGCCGCTTGGGCGAGTTTCAATAGCTTTCCCAGACTATCCCGGCCCTCGGCGAGATATTCGCGTGTCTCCCAGAAGCGAAACAGGGCCGCCCCAAGACGGAGTCCCCACTCTGCATCTCCCGCCTCTATCAGCCACTCCAGACCCGCGCGAAAATTGTCGTGCTCCAACCCCAAGCGTTCCAGCCATGCCGCTCCTGCCGCGGCGCTCTGCTCCGGAACCTCCTCCTCCGCCAATACCAGACAATAGGCGGCATGCGCGCGCTTGGTCGTGGCATTCTCTCCGCTGGCCTCCAGTTTTTCCAGGGCATACTCGCTGATCGTTTCCAGCATCACGAAGCGCGATTCGCCGCTCGCTTGCTCAACCTGATGGACCAGGCTTTTGTCCACCATCGATGCCATGCCGTCGAGCAAATCCAAATCCAGATCACTTCTCGTGTCGCAGACCGCTTCCACCCCTTCCAGATTGCAGCCCCCCACAAACACCGACAGTCTCCGGAAGAGTTTCTGCTCGGCCGTGCTTAAAAGGTCGTAGCTCCAATCCATGGCGCCACGTAGCGTCTGCTGACGCTGCGGCAAATCACGCGCGCCGCCCGTTAATAGTTGCAGCCGGCTGGCCAGCCGCGTCCGCATGGAGGCGGGCGAAAGCACTTTGACCCGGGCGGCAGCGAGCTCGATCGCGAGCGGCAGACCATCCAATCGGGCACAAATCTCCGTGATGGCAGACGCGTTTTCCCGATTCAGTTCAAAATCTGGTTTGGCGGCGACCGCGCGTTGCACAAACAGCGCGACTGCGGGGTACTGTGATAAGACCTCGATCGGCGGCTTCGAACGCGTATCCGGGAGTTCCAGCGGTGGTACCGGATATTCATGTTCTCCGTACACGTGTAGCGCTGCGCGGCTGGTGACCAGGATCTTGAGATCGGAACCGATCGCCAGCAACTCCGCCACGGTCGGCGCAGCGGGCAGCAGCTGCTCGAAATTGTCGAGCACCAGCAACGTGGGTCCGCGCAATGACTCCCGCAAATTCTTCTTGAGTATTTCGAGCGGCGACTGACCTCCGGCTTCCCGGATGCCCAACGTCTGCACGATCACCGACGCGACCATTTCCGGATCGCTGACCGGAGAAAGCGCAACAAAATGAGTGCCTCCCGGAAAGCTCTTTGCCAGGCCGCCCGCCACTTGTAACGCGAGACGCGTTTTGCCGATCCCTCCCGGACCTGTAACCGTGACCAGGCGCACACCATCCCGCAGCAGAAGCTCTTTGGCTGCGGTTATTTCTTTCTCACGCCCCACAAACCCGGTTCGCTGCACAGGAAGATGGACCGGACGGGCCTCTAACTCATCCGCTGATTTTTCCGAAAAGCGGTCTCGTATGGCGGCGAGAATCGAGAAAGGGCGTCCAGGGCGAGGGCTTGCCTTTGCAGGTTCCGCAGCCATGTGCGCTTTTGCCTTTTCCCTTTTCAGCCGTTTCAGGTCCGAGCAAATTTCGGCGGCATGCTGAAAGCGTTTCTCGCGGTCTTTTACCAGCGCCCTGGCGATGATTGCGTCGAACCCGGGTGGCAATGACGGATTCGCCTTGCTGGCCGGCGCAGGTTGTGCGTTCAGGATCGCATTCATCAACATGATGCGATTCTTGGCGACGAAGGGCCGACGGCCCGTGGCGATCTCATGCAGCACTACACCCAGCGAAAACAGGTCGCTGCGTGCGTCAATCTCTTCGCCGCGCAACTGCTCCGGAGACATGTATGACGTCGTGCCCGGGATAATGCCATCCAGGGTGAGAGCTTCTTCATCAGACTCATCTTCTTCAAGTACGGTGGGATGCATCTTGGCCAATCCGAAGTCGAGGATCTTCACCCGCCCCTGGCCCACGACATAAATATTGCCGGGTTTGATGTCCCGGTGGATGATCCCCTTGCTGTGGGCTGCCTCCAGGGCATCGGCGGCCTGAATTCCGAAATCCAGCAGTTCGTCGATTGTGAGAGGCCGCTCGTCGATGCGGCGCTTCAAGCTCTCGCCTTCGAGCAACTCCATGACAATCACCGGCTGACGAAGATGTTCTTCCACTTCGTAAATGGTGCAGATGTTCGGGTGATTCAAAGACGAGGCGACACGCGCCTCGCGTTCAAACCGCTGAAGAGTTTGCTTGTCCTGCGCCAGGTTCTCGGGCAACAGTTTCAAGGCGACGCGGCGTCCTAGGCGGATATCTTCCGCTTCGTAGACTATGCCCATCCCACCGCTCCCCAGCTTCCTCAGTACTCGATAGTGCGCAATGGTCTGTCCGAGCATTGCATCACCGGCCTCTCGAGCTTCCGCCAGGGCGATCATGTGCGCGGCCGCCTCAATGGCGGGACCTTCCAGAAAGTTGCCGAGATTCTGATGTGATTTGAGGAGTGACCTGACTTCCTCTTCTAACGCGGAATCGCCTCCACATGCTTGACGCAGAAACTCTTGGCGACGCTCGGGCGGCAATCCCAGCGCCGACTCAAGCAACTGATCGACCTGCTTCCACCGTTCAGCATCCATCGCCGGCTCCGCCACTCATTTCGCGATAAAGCCATGCCCGAGCGGTGCTCCAGTCGCGCATCACCGTGACAGGCGACACCTTTAGCACTTCCGCCGTTTCCTCTACACTCAAGCCACCAAAGAAGCGCAACTCTACCACTTGCGCTTTCCGTGGATCGATGTGGGCAAGAGCTTCCATGGCCTCGTCGAGGACGACCAGATCTTCCGTCCTACCGCCGCCAACCACCGCGGTATCTTCGAGTCCGATGTGCTGGACGCCGCCGCCGCGTTTCAGATTGTGTCGCCGGGCATGGTCAACCAGAATCCGCCTCATCAATTGCGCCGACACGGCGAAGAAGTGAGCGCGATTCTCCCAGCGCATGCGCTTGTAGTCCACCAGCCGCAGGTAAGCTTCGTTAACCAGGGCGGTGGCTTGTAAACTGTGGCCGGTTCTTTCCCCGCGCAAATAGTGTCCGGCGAGCCGCCGCAGTTCGCCATAGACGATCGGCGCCAGCCGATCGAGGGCGCTCTGGTCCCCGTTGCTCCAGGCTCGCAGCAACGTGCTGACATCCCCTTCCGGCGACGTCTTGTCCGGATTCTTCACGCCCCGCACCCCAAGCATCCCAAATCTCGCCAAATTATAGCCACATTGGCCAGTCCATCAAATAAACGGCCTACGAATGATAGTTCGGGCCTGCCCATTACGCCTATTTAGGTAGACGCGAAGAAAGATGCGTTATGAACTGACAAAATTCGTTCGAATGGAGATACGACAATGACTACTGCAGGGAAGTTCGCATTACTCGCTGGCTGTTTCGTGTTCGCAGCAACGCTCGCGCTTGGCCAGGGACGTTCTTCGCAAGCCAATCCGCCCGGTCTCGCACAGGTCGTGGCCCTGGACGAATGCGACCCGACCACTTTCAATGCCGCACTCGGGCCTGATTTCTGCAAGAATGTCGCGCTTGCCGCGCTCGGGTATGCCACGACGTTATCGGACTTATTTGCGAAGGCGGCCGCCGGAACCCCCGATCGAGGCTGGGATTTTGAACCGGATACCCTCCATATCGAGAAGGGAACAACTCTGAGCATCGTTGACCAGGGTGGGGAGCCTCATACCTTTACCGAAGTCGCCCAGTTTGGTGGTGGGTTCATCGATGGACTTAACAACGGAGAGGCCACGGTTCCCGAATGCGCCGGCGGCTTTGCGAACGTGGCGGTAGCCCGGACCCGGCTCCTTCAGGGCAGCCACGTAGAAATTACAGGTCTGAAGAAGGGTAAACATCTTTTCGAATGCTGCATCCATCCCTGGATGCGGGTGAAAGTCAATGTGAAATAATCGGTGGCCGGTTTCTCAGGGCCGAACTTCTCCCGGACTTGCTTCCCCAAACATATGAAAAGGGCCGGATTGCTCCGGCCCTTCTCTCCGAAAACGGGACAACGGCAGCGCTAGCCCTTTTTGTCCCCCGCGACTCACACGCCGTTCGGCCGCGTTCGGTGACACTGCCTGCGCCGCTCTGATCATGCTTGGAGTGATCTGGCGTTCCCGAACCTCGGACACCCCTGGAGAGATGTCATGGCCAGAAACGAGCGCGGCGCAGGCCAGCAAGTTCTGCCACTCTAGGCCAGCAAACTGTGACCAGTTGTCAAACTGATGTCACTTTGTTGTCAAATCTGTGACGCGATCGCCTGACAATTCCTTGGACACGCACCTGACTACACACTCACGGTGTCTTTGCGTGAGACAGTTTTGCATTTATTCTGAAGACGACCGACGAACCAGCCTGATGGCCATGACTCCGCTTGGTACTTATACGCTCGCCCTGGGCGCGCTCGGCCTGGCATCCGTCAGCTATCTCATGTTTCGGCGCAAGCCCAAGACACCTGACGAGATAGAAAAATCCCGCCGTGTCTGGCTGAACTCGATCGGCCGTATCACCGATGGCACCGTCATTGATGTCCAGGAGATCACCTCGGATAATCGACCTCCTGCCACTATGCTGATTTATCAATACGATGTGGCGGGCGTTTCCTACGAGGCGTCGCAGGACGTGACCTATCTTCGTCAATGGATTAACCTGCACTCCTGCCGTCTGGGGCTGCACACTTCCGTCAAGTACGATCCGCACAATCCCGGCAACTCAATGGTGATCGCGGAAGGGTGGATTGGCCTCCGGCAGTAGACCTTCCGTGACCCTTTTCTGAGGCGACGTACAGCCAACTCCGCCGCATCCAATTCCGAAGCACACACGATTACAGCTGGCGGATTCATTGGTCGCGCACTTCGCGCGGATTGTACATCCGTGTGCGCGCCAGCGAACACTAAGGAGAAGCTATGTACCGTTTTTTGGCTGTCTTGATTTTCGCAGCGACCCTCCCGCTTCATGTCCTGGCGCAGGATGCGCCCCGGGCAGAAGTTTTTGGCGGCTTTCAGTATTTCCGAGCCAACACCAATACGGACGTTTCGAACCTGGACCACTTCAATCTGAACGGCTGGGACGCCTCACTGAGTGGATACTTCAACCGCTACATTGGCGTTACCGCCGACTTCAGCGGCGCTTATGGCAGCCCGGAGGTACTTGGAGTTCCCATTCACACCAAACAACACACCTTCATGTTTGGACCCGTCGTCCGTCTGCCTAACCCGACTCACCTCACCCCCTTCGTTCATGCTCTGGGAGGCGGGATCCACACTTCGGCGGATGCGGTAGGCATTAATGGCACGGACACAAGCGCAGCCTGGGCCGTCGGCGGCGGAGTTGATTTGAATATCGCTCCCATTATCAGCGTTCGACTAGCTCAAGTGGACTACCTGCAAACCCGCACCGGTGGAGACAGTCAAAACAATTTCCGCTATTCCGCCGGTATCGTGCTGAGGTTCTAAGCAGGAAAGGAATCTGCCCCAATTATTGTTGGGAGGGAATTAAACCCCAGGGAGACGCGGCCTGCGGCGTCTCATCTAACATGCGAAGACGATGCCTGGTTTTTTACAAGCGAAACTTACTCGATCTGCACCAAGCTATCCGAAGAGATCGCCGCCGGATGCTGCGGTGCCCGCCACGAATCGAAAATGGAAACCTGATGCACGCACGACACCGTGCAATGCGGCGCGCACGACTTCTCCGTATAAAATTCCCGCCGTAAATCGGCGATTGTATATTTCTCCAGCGGGATCGCCGGATAACCGCGTTGCTGCGAGCAATAGTGCACCAGCCCGTCCTCGCAGATATACAAATAGCGCGCGCCGGCCCGGCATCGCCATTGGTTGGGACGCCCTTCCGCAATGTTGTCCTGAAACGAATTGATTCGAGTGAAGCTCCGGCGCTCCAGTTGCTTCATCTCGTGATAAATGATTCGCTCGTCGTCTTTCAACGGCTGTAACTGCCCCTGGCCGTCGTGGATGATGCCTACCGTAGAACTGAATCCCAGTTCCAGCGCGCGTTTTCCGATCGTCAATGCGTCCTGCGGATTGCTCACTCCGCCGCCCACCACCGAATTGATATTTACGTGAAAGTCGGCGTGCTCCGCCAGCAATTGGAGTTTCTTGCCGAGCACCTTCAAACTCTTTTTCGAAACCTCGTCCGGGATCACGTTGTCGATAGAAATCTGCAACCACTCCAGCCCGGCGCGGTTCAACTTCTGAATCCTGTCCGCTGTCAGCAGGTAGCCATTCGTGATGAGCCCGGACACGATCCGGCGCTTCACCATCCGGTGGATGATGTCATCGAGGTCCGGATGCAGCAGCGGCTCGCCCCCGCTGATCGTGACCACCGAAGTCCCGAGTTCCCCAAGCTTGTCCACTCGACGCAACATCTGCTCGGTCGGCACGGGCTTTGAAAAATCGTCGTACTCGTTGCAGTAGGTGCAGGAGAGATTGCACCGCCGGATCGGAATCAGATGCGCCAACAAAGGGTGGTCCGTCGAGGCCACCGCCTTGAGCACCTGCCACAACCCGTGAATGTTCCGGCTCGCCGCCTTGTACTTCCGGCGTAGCCTGACTGCTGTCGAGGGCATGTAAGAATTAGTCCTCTTCTATTTAAACATCTGCCTCAGGAAGTGCACAATTTCCAGCAGTATTCAGTGGGAATCGAGGGTTAAACGGCGCTGCCGGGCGGAGAGCGCTACAGCTTGCCATAACGTAGCTTCAGCCCAGAGGTCCGGCGGATGGGAGTTCCTGATGGCCGGCCGCGCCCAGAACCCTAAGTGCCTGCTCCAACTTATCGCGTTTTAGCAACACGTAATCCGTATCAAAAGTCGCAATCGCGAAAATCGGGACCCCTGCTTCGGCCAGCGGTTGCAGGAACGAGGCAAGCACACCGGTCATCGCAAAGGGAAATGGGCCCTCCAGCTTCAGCCCGACCCAATCCGTCTCGGAGCGAACGCCACTTGGCACGCGGCTTTGCTCGCAGACAATCGAGAGCTCTTCCGCCGTCTGGGTCACGCAAAAGAATCCGGACCCTATTGCCCACTCAGGCACTCGGCTTCCCGCTGGCAGCTGACATACTGCCAGCCTCTCGGCGAGAATTCGGAATTTCAAACGGTTAGGCAATCAACAGGAGGGTACTACAACGGTTAGCGACGGACGACCAGCAATCAGTGGCGAACGGCCACCTACTCCATGCTCGAACCCATCGGCACGTACTTGTAATTCTTTCCGTCGAAGAACAGGGCCGACGATTCGCTCAGTTCGTTCCCTTCCTCGGCGTAGATGGCCTGGAGAGTCTTTTTCTTGAGCTTCATCTTGCGCACCGAGATCGTCCGATAGGGAAGATTGATGACAACATATTTCGCCTTGGGAGTTTCCGACCGCCATGCCTGCGGACCATCGCCATGAATAATGAGCACGACGAGCCCGCGCTTCATGGGGCTGTCCTCAACGAAACTCATGGTCACCTTGGGGTCGCCATAGCCAAAGAAGGTGTAATACGGATCGATCACGGAGTAGTTATGCTCGGCTTCATCAAGGAGCGGATTCTTGCAGCGCGCAGCGATTACAACATCTTCGATGCCATCGCCGTCCATGTCGCCCACCATCCCGCCGATTTCCTGCACGATGTTGAAATCTTTTCCGAACGTGCGCTGCACGAAATCATTGTCGATTTTCTGCGAGGTCTGTCCCTGAGCAAGAGCGGGGAGCACGGCCGCAACCACGAAAGCCAGAAGCAAATTTCTTGTCCACATAGGCTTACTGTAGTCCCCCGGCGGGTTACCAGGCAGGTAACGAAAGTCACCGTCTCAGAGTTGTTAATTGCCTTTGAAGTGTTCCCAACCTCGTACTTCCAGTGTCCTGCGTGCGCCATCATCCTCCGTTAACACCATCCTCCGCTTTCGGGTGATCCGCCCAATCCGTGTCACCGGAACTCCCGCCACTTGCGCTGGGATCTTCTTCGCCGACGTAAACAGCAACTCGTAGTCCTCCCCACCGTGCAACGCGAGGTCAAGGCCAACCTGCTGCGCGCGATGCCCCACCCGGGCTCGCGGAATTGCCGCGCCTGCAATCTCCGCTCCCACTCCGCTTTCCTCGCAGATGTGTTCCAGGTCAGTGGAAAGGCCATCGCTGATGTCGATCATCCCCGATGCCAGACCCCGGCGCTGAAGCCACTGTCCAACTGCAATCCGCGCGACGGGATGAAAATGCCGCGGGTAATCCGCTGGGCGAGCCTTTCCAGTGTGTAGTTGAGCGAGGGCCGCCGCCGATCCTCCTAACTCCCCGGTCACGTACACTCCGTCAGCTGTCCGCGCCCCCGAGCGCAACACTGCCTTTCCATTCGGCACCGAGCCAACGACTACGATGTCCGCCTGAATTCCCCCTGCCGATTGTGCTGTGTCTCCACCGGCGAGTGGAAGGCCGAACTCGGACGCCGCTTCCAGGAGCCCGTCAAAAAAACCATTCACCCATTTCTGCGGAGTCCGCCCATCGAGCGCCAGGGAAAGGAAGGCCGCCCGAGGTTCGCCTCCCATGGCGGCAATGTCGCTCAGGCCGCGCGTCAGGCAACGCCATCCCACAACTTCCGGCGGATGCCACTGGCGCCGGAAATGAACGTTCTCCAGCGTGAAGTCAGTAGTAACCAGCAACTCGTGACCAGCGGGTACGCGCAGCACCGCGGAGTCGTCTCCGATACCGTTTACCACCGCGGACCCAGCGCGAACACGGCGCCGGATGCGCTCGATCAGCGATTTTTCTCCCAGTGGAGCCAAGCCCCTAACTATACCTCTCGACAATCATCTGGCCTGCAGGACAAGGGGCTGTGCGGGCGGCCCCCAATACCTGAGAGGCACCGACAGAGGTGACTTCCGGCACCACCTACCGGCCCTGACCGTCCTCCAGAAAGTAACGCGTACGGTCGGGCAGGCGAAATGACCCCGCCTTGGTAACCCAGATTTGAGCCTGAGTACGTTGACACCGTGAATCAGGTTTGTTACCGTTTACCGACGTTCAAGAATACCTTTGGCCGAAACAAGTGCCGCATCCTGAATTGGTTGCGGGCGAACTGGATTTTGGCTTGCCTGGTTCCGTAGGTAGGGGAAGCCAGCTCGATCCCGACGAGACTGGTGGAATCAGGATTCTGAGTCCTGAGCAGACTGTTCCGCTCCGGCAGGATCCGAACATTAATTCGATTGGCGGATACTCTATTGCGCAAACGCTTTTACATCTTTTTCGTGGCCCGTGACGAGCACGGACAACTGCGCAAAATTTCGATTCCGGTCCACTATCTCTATGTGATTCTGACCGGGGCAGCCATCGGTATCGCCGGCCTGACCGGCATCGCCAGTTCCTATACCCGCATGCTTCAGAAGGTTTCCACCTTCAACCAGCTCCGGACCGAAAAAGAAGAATTGAAAGACCGCTACACGCGCCTTGAGCAGGTAGCAAAAGAACGCGACATTCAGGTCGCATCTCTCGGATCGCTGGCCAGCGAGGTTTCAGCCCTGTATGGGCTCAAGTCCGACCCAGTCCTGATGAATACTTCGACCGTGCAGATCGAGGACGCACAGGTTACCTCCTCGATGGACCAGCTTTACGCCTTGAAGCATACGGCGATGTCCGGGGCTGCTACCGTCGGCATTTCGCTCGGACTGACCCGTAATTCCACCACCGCCGACTGGGTGCGTGCCAATTCCGCCCCGAATCTCTGGCCTGTCGAAGGCCAGATTACCGGCTCTTTTGGTGAGCGCATCGATCCCTTCAACGGTGAGGGCGCCTTTCACTCCGGCGTGGACATCTCCGCCGTAGTGGGCCAGCCCGTATTAGCCCCGGCTGACGGCACCGTCACTTTCGCTGACTTCCTGGGCGGCTACGGACGCGCTGTTGTGATTGATCACACGCATGGCATCACCACCCGCTACGGTCACCTGGCAAGCTTCGCTATCGCTGCCGGACAGTTCGTGCACCGCGGCGATGTCCTCGGCTACGTCGGCCTCAGTGGACGCTCTACCGGCCCGCATCTTCACTACGAAGTCCGGATCAACGAAACCCCCGTCAACCCATACAAGTATCTCCGCATGACGATGGCCCACATCGGCGGCTTCGCGGCCGGTTCGTAACGGACACCAACACGGATTCTTCTATTCCAAACTGTCATCCTGGGCGAACCGAAGGACTTGCTGTCGTGTGCATTGCTGAAATGTTTCGAGCGGGCGCACTCGTCCACGTGTCGATTGCTGACAAGCTGTCGCCCGGGACGTGATCGGCTACTCCGAGGAAAGGGAGCGTCCGTTCTTGATTTTCGAACCCTAGCCCTTGGCCTTCTTCACTTCCTCAATCAGGGGCGGCACAATATCGAATAAATTCCCCACCACCGCATAATCCGCAATCTCAAAAATCGGCGCCTCGGAATCCTTGTTGATCGCAATGATGCTCTTCGCGCCCTTCATTCCCACAATGTGCTGGATCGCTCCCGAAATCCCAAGCGCCAGATATAACTTAGGCGCGACCGTCTGCCCCGATGACCCGATCTGGCGGTCCATCGGCAGCCATCCGTTGTCACAAATAGGACGCGATGCCGCCAGTTCTCCGCCCAGGGCTTCCGCCAACTGCTTGGCAATCTCGATGTTCTTCTGCTCCTTGATGCCCCGCCCCACCGATACGATAATTTCGGCCTGCGTCAGGTCGACTGCCTGCTTGGCTTCCTTGAAAACGTCCTGAGGTTTGTTGCGGACGGTGCCATCGGGCACGTCAATATTCACCGTTTCGACCGCTGCCGACCCGCCCGCCTCTACCTTATCTCCGCGGAACGCGCCATTCTGAAACGTAACAAAGCATGGACCTGTCCCCGCAAAACTCACGTCGGCGACAAATTTCCCCTGAAACATCTGCCGCGTGAACATCAGCTTGCCGCCTTCATACTTGTAGCCGACCGAATCCGTGATCGCGGTGCTCCCAAGGGCCGTTGCCAGCTTGGGCACGAAATCGCGCACCTGATAGGTGTGCGGCATGAGCACAAGCCTAGTCGGATATTTCACGAGAAACGATTTGAGCGCGTGCGCGAATGCGTCCGGGGTATAGGGCTGAAGCTTGGCCGACTCGATGGCATACACTTTCACCAGCTTCTTTCCCTTGACTTCACTGGCGATTGCGCCAACGCCCGCGCCCGCAACTGCCGCTTCGAGGGGCCATCCCGTTTCCGCAGCAATCGCCTGCCCCGCCGCAATCGTCTCCCACGAAACCCGGTTTAACTTTCCATCGCGCTGTTCGACGACTACCAGAATGCTGTCAGCCATAATTTCTCAGTTCCAAGTTCTCGGTTTTCGGCAAGCCATCCACGTGTCATCCTGAGCGAAGCAAAAATTTCCGCGAAGCGAGGTTCTTGCGAAGTCGTAAGGACCTCTACATCCGCCCGCGAACTACAGCACCCGCACTTCATTCTTCAGTCGATCCACCAATTTCTTCGCAACCTCAGCCGGCGCACCTTCAAGAAATTCTGTGTTCTTCGATTTCTGGGGAATGTAAAGCTTCTCGATCTTTTGCAAGTTGCTCCCAATCGCCGACTGCACTTCCTCGAGGGCCACTTTACGCATCGGCTTCGCCTTTGCCTGCTTGATGCCAATCAAGGTTGCGTAACGCAGCTTGTTGATTCCTGACTGAATCGTCAGCACCGCCGGCAGCGGCACATCCACGAACTGGAAGAATCCCGCCTCGAGCTCCCGTTTCACTCGAATGCCGCCTTCGTTCTTTTCGATCTGCATGATGATGGTCGCGTGAGGCCAGCCGAGAATTTCCGCCAGGATGACACCCGTCTGCGCGTACCCGTAGTCGTCGGACTGCAATCCCGTAAAGATCAGATCGAACTTCTCGTCTTTGATCGCCGCCGCGATCGCCCGCGCCGTGTTGTAGGCATCGAGCGCGACCAAGCCGTCGCCCTCAAGATGAATCGCCCGGTCCGCGCCCTTGGCTAGCGCCTCCCGCAACACCTGCTGAGCCCGCGCCGGACCAGCGGTCACTACGACCACCTCGCCGGAATGCTTTTCGCGCTGGCGCAGCGCTTCTTCCAGCGCAAACGCGTCCGGCTCATTGACTTCGTACGAAACGTCTTCGCGGATCCACGTCCCCGCTTCATTCAACTTCAGTGGTGCGTCTTTCTGCGGGACCTGCTTCATGCACACCAGGATCTTCACTAAAACACTCCCAACCCTATGCCTTCAATAGCGCATGGGAAAACTAGCAAGTATAAATGACCATAAGTTTTGAGACGAATCGGCCAGTTCCAACGCGGAAGTCCTTTGACCCGATTTTCGGTCACCGAAGTAACCTTGACCATCATGCCTCCCACTGTGATTCTTCTGTTATGTCCTCCAAGCCGCCCAAATCGCCCCGGAAGGGTCGCGCGTGGACGAATCCAAGTTTGTCGGTGTGATTCAGCGACTATCGCTCACTGGCGGATCTGCCGTGCTGGCCAAGGGGCCGATCCCGCGCGGCGCGATGGGCGAGATGATTCTGAATACTGTGTTTGGGAAAGTCAGCGCCCAGATAGAATTTCTGCAAACCGGCGCCGATGGCGTCCCGCTGGCGCAGGCTTTCCGCTTTCTCGCCATGGACGATGACAGCTCCAGAAGATTCAACGCGGCCGCCAGCCAGATGGAAAAAGAGGGCTTCAGCGATGCCTCGCAGAACAAAAGCCCTCTCTCAGGCAATGCGCCTCTTGGCCAGCTACTGCGCAGCGTCCGACGGCTGGCTGCAACACTTTCTACCTCTCGTTCCTGAATTTAATCTGCGGTGTACCGGGAAGTTCACTCCGGCGGACGATTCGCGATTTCTTTCTCGGTTCGGTCAGCCTGCTTCTCAGTCCCTCTGGCTTCGTCGTGTCTTTCGGTCGATCGGTATGTGGCGCTCTCGTCGCGCGCCTCGTGGTTCACCGGTTGCATCGCAATCACCTGATACTCGCGGGCTTTCTTGTCTTCGTCCGGAATTCTCAGAACCATCCGGTCTTTTTTCAACTTGAATTCGCCCTCGTGCCCAACCGGCAACAGCACAACGTGCTTCGTGTCCAGAGGGCGGATGTGGTATTCCATTTCATCCGTGCGGAACAGATATTGCGTGCACAATTTCTCGTTTGAATTTACGTGTTGAACTCCGATGGAGCCGAAGATGCTGCCGATTCCGCTGACGCCGCGTTCCTTCAGGCCACAGGGCACGGACTGCATACTTTCCAGCATGCCTCTTTGCCCGTGCTTCTTTTTATCCTTGGCGGCGGCGCTCGATGGAGCCATCATAACCAAAGCCAATGCGGCAATCAGTGCTGTACCGATCTTCATAGATTCTCCCTTCGGATTCGTAGTAGTCATGTCGCTTGATGGTCCAGGGGGGCAGAATTGGAGCGACCGTCCTGCGTCTACCAATTCTGCCCGCTTCCTCTCCCCTACTGTTTGTGTTTGGGCTGCAATCTCGGATCAGCGATCGTGGCCGGTGGCTGGGTCGCTGGCGGGATCACGCTCTGCGGATTCGCCGCCAGCTGCTTCTGCACTTCAGGATGGGTTCTTAAGTAGTCCTGAAGCTCCCGATGGTTCGCCAGGAATTCTTTGTTATTCGCAAGCGAAGGATCCTTGGAGAGCTGTTGGGCAATGCCGGAGTGTCCACCCAGGAATTGGCCGAAGCTAGCCACATCATCCCGATCGTGGAAACTCGCCCGGTCACGGTCATGAAAAGTCGCCACTCGATCGCGGGAATCCTCTCGACGGTCAAAGCGGCCTTCCTGCCGCATGAATCCATTCGGGTTTTCACGAAACTCCTCTCGCACTTCCGGGTGGGTCTGAAGAAATTCATGCAATGCCGGATGACTTTCGACAAACTCCTTGTTCTTGATCAGTGTCGGATCCTTGTGCAGCTGTTCCGCTATTTCCGGATGTGTATCCATGAACCGGTCGGTTGCCGCCAGTTCCTGATGAGTTACATCGCGATCGCCTGCGATCCTGTGATCGTCGCGATCTCCTTCACGCCGGTCGAAACGTTCTTCCCGGCGCATGAAAGCATTCGGATTTTCCCTGAATTCTTCACGAACCTCCGGATGATTCTGCAAAAACTCCTGTAACGCCGGATGATTCTCAACAAATTCTTTGTTTTTCACCAGCGACGGGTCTTTACGCAGCTGTTCCGCAATTTCCGGATGCGTGTCCATAAAACGGTCCATGCTCGCCAGCTGTCCCCGGGTTATATCGCGGTCGCGGTCCCGATCGCGGCCTTCTCCTTCGAAGTCCTCGCGCCGCTCGTACCGCTGTTCCTGCCGCATAAAAGCATTGGGATTTTCCGTGAACTCCTCCAGAATTCCGGGATGCTCGTGCATGTATTGCTGAAGCGCGGGATGGTTTTCAACAAACTCCTCGTTCCGGATCAGCGAAGGATCCTTGCGCAGTTGCTCCGCCACTTCTGGATGGCTGTCAAGAAACCTGTCCATATCGGCAATTTGCCAGCCCTTGGTGTCATGGTCGTCATGGGTTGGCACGCCGCTCGTAGCTGGCATGCTCTGTCCATAAGCCGCTGTACTGGCCCAGAGCAGCAGGCCAAGTGTCATAGGAGCCATCGAACGAAGAACGTACAATCGTGTTTGATTTCTTCTCTGCATATCAAACGAAGCCTCCTGCGGAGAAAATTCCCCCATCGATAGGGTGCACCCACTCTGCCAAACCGGGGCCTCATGGACTTATCTCGATTAGGCTCAAGGGCTTGCAACGATGCCTCTAAGAGCGTGGGCTCTGATTAGGCGCAAAATCGACACGGAGAGAGACCAAATCGCTATACAGGACCGTCCCTAGAGAGAATCCTGCACTGGTAGCTCATTGAAGCCTGCAAATGCGTGGATAGCAAAGGCAGGAGGAAACCGCAGGAAGTTGAAAATTCGATTTCGCGCCGAGAGGGATACGACTCATGTCGGGCGGAAATGGAGCTCCAGCTGACGTACGGACCGGAAGGGTACCGTGTATTGTTCTAGCCCAGAAATGCCACGCTCTGCACGCCCGTGATCTCGAAGCGTTTTCGGCAGCGGATATTCTTGCAAACCATCATGTCGTCGCGACGCAGCATGTACGACTGCGCTTTGGCGAACTTAGCTCGGTCACGGTCGTCAGCACGGGGCGGCAGATTCCTCTTTTTGGTGCGCACCAGCCATTGGATCTCATATTCTCCTGGCTGATGGCAATGGGGGCAATTCAAAGTCGCCGGTTTCTTGTCCGGCTTCTCGTCAAAAAATTCGCGCTCGTCCATGGGGCAGGTCTCAGGTCTTCAGTGTTTTTGTTGTCGGACCCAAAGGACGCATTTCTCAAGCGCCACGGAGCCTGACACTCCCCGATTATTGCACTTTTATTCCTTCCAGTGCGAAGATGCCGTGATGCCTGGGAAGAAGAGGAAGAAAAAAACCTTCACCGCCGCCAAAGCGGTTCGCGAATTGGCCCGCGAGCGCGTCGGCAGTCCGAAACCCTCGCAGCTCGTCCGTGCAAAAAAATCGAAACCTGAAAAGTACAAGCCTACGCTCGGCGATTTGCTGGGGGAGGAGTAAGAAATTACGGGCAGATGCCACCCGGCTGAGCCACGGCGACAGTAGCCGTGCCGATCACCACTCCGCTCTCACTGTCGTGAGGATCGCTATGCGCGGTTGCGGTGATCGTGATCCCGGTACCGCATCCGGTGGTCGAGGTTGCCAGTCCTGCCTGGTCTATGGTGACAATCTGTGGAGCCGCTGAGGCCCAATTTACGGAATTTGAGATGTCGCCATGGTCGGGCGGATGTTCGTAGTTCCCGATTGCCTGGAACTGAATGTTCACACCCGGGCCAGTGAGCGTGGCGGTGCTCGGGATCATCGTGATTGATACCAATTTGCGTTTGAAACCGCAGCTGGGGAGAAGAAAGCCCGCCAGCAATATCCCAATCGCCACGATCCTTCGTGAACTCGCGTACCTGCTCATGACTTCTCCCCCATTCCCTACTGTGCGGAACGAAAAGTCTAGTGGGAAGGGCAGACGAAATCAACCATCGATCGCTTCATATCTACGGTATTCCACTTACGATATTCAACCCTCGCGGTGTCCCGTACCCCGCCTACTTCTTCGGCCGCGATTCCGGCGGCACCAAACCCACCGTCCGGTAATAACCGACTAACTGCCCGTAGTGCTCTCCATTATGTTCGATCAGGCCCCAGGCCATGTCGGACATTCGCGTCTGTTGATTGGCGAACGGATCCACTAACAGATCGCTCATCCCTTTATCCCCTTTTGCTTTAATCGCAGCAGCCCCATCTTCGAAAGACTTCTTCACAAAAGTCACGATGTCACTCTTGCTTTTGTAATCGGAGCGCTTGGGGTCCTCTCCCGCTGGCATCTTCTTGCCGGTAGCCGGGTTGATAAAGAAATAATTTGCGCCTGCCGCATGCAGCAATTGTTCAGCAAAGCTGCGCTGTGCGGGAGTTGGCTTGAAGTCGTACTTGTCTTCCGGAAAATCTTCCGCCATCGCGTTCAGCTTCCGCCCGATGTCGTTCCATGAGTCGAGCAGAGCCTGCGACGGACTTACCGCCGGCTTGGGCGGAGCATCTTTCTTCGCAGCATCCTGAGCGAATGCCCCCGATACCCCTATCATGAGTGAAAACAGAACCAGCACAACCACTGTAGCCGACTCTCTCATACGCTCCTCCAAACAGTAATGTCTTGAGCTCTACCTGACGACAAGACCGGCTTCAGGGCAACGAATCTTCGGCAGAACTCTATAACAGTTTTTGGACAGCCGTTCACAACGGGGAAGGTCGCACGCGAAGAGACGCGTTCTTCCGTTACAAGTCAGGATGTTAGCTGCGTTCTCGACAGGTGTAAAGTAGTGATGCGAATTTCCAATGCAGATTAATGAATACGATCTTGTCGTAATCGGTAGCGGCCCGGCTGGGCAAAAAGGCGCCATTTGCGCCGCCAAACTCCGCAAGAAAGTCGCCATCATTGACCGCCAGCGGACCATCGGCGGGGTCTGCGTGCATACCGGCACCATTCCCAGCAAGATGTTGCGCGAAGCGATTCTCTATCTCAGCGGCTTCCGCCAGCGCACGTTTTATGGGCGCGGTTACGTCGTGAAAGACCGCATTCTCATGTCAGATCTCGTTTTTCGCGCGCAGTCGGTGATGACGCGCGAAGTGGAAGTCATTAAAGCCCAGCTGCGACGAAACTTGGTAACTACTCTCGAAGGCGACGCCCGCTTCAAAGACCCGCACACCATCGAGATCCACAATGAAGATGGAGTGCAGCTCATTCACGGCGAAAAAATCCTGATCGCCTGCGGCACCCGTCCCGCTCACAGCGACGATATTCCCATTGATGGCAAACGTATTTTCGATTCCGATCAGGTCCACTGTCTCGATGAAGTTCCCCGCGAACTCATCGTCGTAGGCGCCGGAATTATCGGCCTCGAGTTCGCGTCCATGTTCGCTACCCTGGGAGTCAAAGTCACGCTCCTCGATCTCCGTCCTACACTTCTTGAATTCGTCGACCGCGAGATTATCGAGAGCCTCTCATTCCAATTGCGGCAACTCGGAACCGTCTTTCGTCTCGGAGAAAAGGTCGTTCAGGTCGGCCTTGACCAGGAGCGTGATCGCGTCTTCGCCAAGCTGGAAAGTGGAAAAATCGTTCGCGGGCAAGCACTCCTCTACACCATCGGGCGCCAGGCTAACAGCGACCAGCTCAACATCGAAGTGACCGGTATTCAGCCCGATCCTCGTGGCAAGCTTTCCGTCAATGAAAACTTTCAAACAGTCGTGCCGCACATCTATGCGGCCGGCGACGTTATCGGCTTTCCGGCTCTCGCCAGCACTTCCATGGAGCAGGGCCGCCTCGCCAGCAGCCATATGTTCGGCAAACCCAGCAGCATGTCGACCAATCTCATCCCGTATGGAATCTATGCCATTCCTGAAATTTCGATGGTCGGCGCCACTGAAGAAGAGCTCACCCGCCGCAAAGCGCCGTACGAAATCGGCCTCGCGCACTACTCGGAACTGGCCAAAGGCCAAATGCTGGGTGACGAGAACGGCCTCCTGAAAATTCTCTTTGACCCCGACACTCTCAAGTTACTCGGAGTTCACATTATCGGAGACCGCGCCGCCGAAATCATTCACATCGGCCAGGCAGTCTTGACGATGGGCGCGACCATCGAATACTTCCGCGACACCGTGTTCAACTATCCAACGCTCGCCGAAGCCTACAAAGTCGCCGCCCTTGATGGCCTCAACAAAATCTGACGCGCAGGCCAAATCAACCCTCAACCCGCCAGTACCTTTCCCAGTACATCGTTAGCAGGAACCTATCTGGCTAGTGCCTTTGCTTTGTTATAGTCCGGAAGAAGGCGCTCTCAATCTGATCGTCCGTGGTGAAAAGCGACAGCGGCTGGCAGCGCAGGTTAAGCACGAACCGATCCCGGACATCCATACCATGAAACTGAAATGGATAATTCCGCTCATCTTGCTGGCCACGGGCGCTCTGCTTCCTCAGAGTGAACCCGAGAACGCTGCCAAAGCAAAAGTTATGGCCCTCGAGAAAGCCTGGAACCAGGCTTACAAACTCGGGGACACGAAAGCCCTCGGTACGCTGCTGGATGATGCCATCGTTTTGATCGAAGACGACGGCAGCATCAAAACCAAGGCTGAATTTCTGGCCAGCGTAAAGTCCACCACCGCCAACGAAGAACAGGTTTCGCCCGAATCCATGACAGTGCATGTCTACGGTCAAACCGCGGTTGCAGTTGGAGTCTTTGCCGCGAAAGGCACTCGCAAGGGCAAAGCCTACATTCGCCGCGAGCGCTTCGTCGATACCTGGATTTTGAAAAATGGCAACTGGGTTTGCGTAGCCACCAATGCCACGCCGATTTTGCACTAAGCGACTCACCCCATTGCTACCGCAGATCGAATGCAGCAGACCCCGGGCATCATGGATATATCTCAAGCGAAAAGCTGGTAGCTGCTATTGAAGCCATTCAATTTTTCGATTGAATGATTAGCGTGTCGTTGGGTTATCTGGCGGGGGTTACTCCAATATTTCCGCAGGCTGGATCTCATCGGCATCGACCCAATTGGTCGGATAGTTCCCGGTGTAGCAGGCCGAGCAGTAAGTGGTGAGTTCGCCTTCACCGCAAGCCTTCTTCAATCCCTCAAGTGAAAGATATGCAAGGGAATCCGCGCCGATGTAAGCGCGAATTTCTTCAATGCTTTTGTTGGCCGCGATCAAGTGCTTCTTGGAAGGAGTATCAACGCCATAAAAACACGGAGAAATCGTCGGCGGGCAGGATATCCGCATGTGGACTTCCTTCGCTCCTGCGTTGCGGATCAACCGAACGATCTTCTTGCTGGTAGTGCCGCGCACGAGAGAGTCGTCGATCAGCGCAACGCGCTTGCCTTCGAGCAGGCTGCGCACTGGATTGAGTTTCAGCTTGACACCAAAATCCCGTACCGATTGGCTCGGCTCGATAAACGTTCTGCCAATGTAGTGGTTGCGAATCAAGGCGAGACGAAAGGGGATGCCGCTTTCGGCGGAGTATCCCATCGCAGCGGTGTTGCCGGAGTCGGGCACCGGAACAACGATGTCGGCATCGACCGGTGACTCGATCGCCAACTGGCGGCCCATCAGGTCGCGGCTTTGGTCCACCGAACGCCCGAATACGAAGCTGTCGGGACGCGAAAAATAGACGTGCTCGAAGATGCAACTCGACTGTGCCGGCGACGGCGAGTAGAAACGCGAACTTACACCCTCTGGACCAACGATGACTAGTTCACCCGGCTTCACATCGCGCTCGTAATTTGCGCCCAGTAAATCGAATGCACAGGTCTCCGAAGCGAACACGATTGTGTCTTTTTTCTCTCCAGTCAGCGCCGGGATGCGTCCCATCGCCAATGGCCGGAAACCACGCGGGTCGCGGGCTGCGAAGATGCGGTCGCGGCTGATCATGACCAGCGAGAATGCTCCCTCCACCCGACGCAAAGCATCAGCGATGGCATCGGGCAGCGTCTGCTCGCGGGAAAGAGCAATAAGATGAACCAGCACCTCGGTATCGCTGTTTGTCTGAAAAATGGAGCCCTGAGCCTCCAGCTTCGTCCGAATCGCCTGTGCGTTGACGAGATTGCCGTTGTGGGCAATCGCAATCGCACCTTTGTTCGACTGCACCATGATCGGCTGAGCATTGAGCAGGGCTGAATCGCCCGCAGTGGAATAGCGCGTATGTCCGATCGCCAGAATGCCGTTGTGCGGATGCAGCCGCTCGCCATCAGACGTGACGATGCCTGCTGATTCCTGCCCGCGGTGCTGGAGCGCGTGCAGTCCAAGATAAGCAAGCTTCTCCGCTTCCGGATGCGCGTGAATCGCGACGACGCCGCACTCTTCACGAAATTTGTCGAAAGGCAGCATTCAAGCCCACTCCTGTTCCTGGCCCCGATTTTCACGTCTTAAATTGCAGCTGGTTCCGCTCGCAGTGCCTTTTCTAGCGCGCCCTCATATACCTCATTCAATTCGCCCACCGCGACGGAGACAACGGGCTTCCCGTCCAGGACGATCTCAACCCGGTCCGAACCCGTCTGCCCCAACACATCCACGAACAGACTGTGATCCCGCGCTATCTGTTGGATTCGTGCCAGCTGCACGGGGTCGCAGGAGATAACCACACGGCTGGCATCTTCCCCAAAAAGGACAAACTCGGCTGGAAGATCGCGCGACTTCAGAGTCACCTTGAGGCCTATGCCTTTCGGCAGGGCGCATTCGGCGAGCGACACTGCTAATCCTCCATCGGCACAATCATGCACGGACTCGACTAGGCCCGCCTGAATCAGAGCTACCAGCGCCCGTTGCAAGGTCGCTTCTTTTTCGAGGTCCAACTCCGGCGGATAGCCCCACACTGCCCCGAGAATCTCCTTGGCATATTCGGATGATCCAAATTCCGACTCGGCGTCGACTGCGTCTCCACATTCACCGGCGCGTAGCAATACGATCGTTCGGCCAGCCTCAGCGAAGTGCATCTTCGCCGCCTTGTGAACGTCATCGAGAATGCCGACAACGCCCAGAACCGGCGTCGGATAAATTCCCTCGCCCAACGTTTCATTGTAAAAGCTGACATTACCTCCGGTGATCGGGACTTCAAGTTCCTCGCACGCCTTAGTGATGCCGTCGATTACCTGCGAAAATTGCCACATGATGTGCGGCTTCTCGGGATTGCCGAAATTCAGACAATTAGTTGCGCCGACCGGCGTCGCCCCCGAGCACGCAACTTTGCGGGCGGCCTCGGCTACCGCGTGCATCGCGCCCAGTCGGGGATCGAGATAGCACCAGCGCCCGTTGCCGTCGAGCGCCATTGCAAGCCCGCGCCTGGAACCCTTAATGCGGATAACGCCGGCATCGCCCGCGCCCGGCCCCTCGACCGTATTGGTCTGGACCATGTGGTCATACTGCTGCCACACCCAGCGCTTCGAACAAATATTCGGACTAGCCAGCAGTCGCTTGAAATTCGCACTGAAGTCGCCGCTCTTAAGAATCGCCCGTTGGGCTTGGGAGGGCACGGCTTCAGCCGTGCCGCCAAACGCCGCTACCGATGCGGGCTTTAGCCCCTGAGGTTTGCTCTCATGGAACGATGAGAGCCGAATGTGATCCGGCTTCTCCCGCGGGACTGGCGGCTCCCAGCGCGCCAACGGCCGCTTGTAAACCGGCGCATCATCGGTCAGTGCCGCATTCGGAATCTCAGCGACTACCCTCCCATGCTCAAGCACCCGCATCTTTGAATCGCTTGTGACGCGCCCAACTTCTACTGCATCCAGTCCCCACTTTTCGAAGACACGAAAAACTTCCTGTTCGCGGCCCTTCTGCGCGACCAGCAGCATGCGCTCCTGAGACTCGCTGAGCATGATCTCGTACGGAGTCATGCCGGTCTCGCGTTGTGGAACACGATCGAGTTCGATCTCGATGCCGGTGCCGCCGCGCGCGCCCATCTCGCAGGTCGAGCAGGTGAGCCCGGCGGCGCCCATGTCCTGAATCCCAATGATCGCGCCCGTTTGCATGGCTTCGAGGCAGGCTTCGAGCAACAACTTCTCCAGGAACGGATCGCCCACCTGCACGTTCGGCCGTTTCGCCTCCGACCCTTCGCTGAATTCCTCGCTCGCCATGGTGGCGCCATGGATACCGTCGCGCCCGGTCTTGGCTCCAACGTAAATCACCGGATTTCCCTCGCCCGCCGCCCGCGCATAGAAAATCTCATCGCGCCGGACCAGTCCGAGTGCGAACGCATTCACCAGCGGATTGCCGGAATAGCAAGGCTCGAACTTGACCTCGCCGCCGAGATTTGGGACGCCAAAACAATTCCCATAGGAGGCTACACCCGCGACCACACCCTCCATGACGGAATGATTCTTGTGAAGTTCAGCTTGTGTAGGGACGGGGCTCTGCCCCGTCCGACCGGGTCGAAGACCCGGTCCCTCACTCGTGTCTCCCGCATGGATCGGACCGAACCGCAGTGAATCCATCACCGCCACTGGCCGCGCGCCCATCGTGAAAATGTCCCGCAAAATGCCACCCACGCCGGTGGCCGCTCCCTGAAACGGCTCAATAAACGACGGATGATTATGCGACTCGATCTTGAACGCGCAAGCCCATCCATCACCGATATCAATAATGCCGGCATTTTCGCCCGGCCCCTGCAACACGATCTTGCTGCGTGTCGGCAGACGCTTCAGATGGACGCGCGAGGACTTGTAGGAGCAATGTTCGCTCCACATAACACTGAAGATGCCAAGTTCGGTCCGCGTCGGTTCGCGTCCGCCCAGCAGCTGTTTGATTTTTTCGTATTCGTCCGGAGTAAGGCCGTGCTCCCGGATCATCTCCGGCGTAACAGATGGGATCGCAGAAGTGGTCATCACGGGGAAACTCTATTGTCGCATTTTGTGAGAATTTTGGGCAGGAAGATCGCGGCATATTGCCCGAACCGAAATTCACAGGGTTGAGTCAGCACCGGGTCTTGCGCCGCATACGTTGTTCGAATCCGTGCTTCTTAGGCTGATGGTCGTAAGGGGATACCAAGGGTGAGTCATTGACCATCTAAAGGGCGCAGAGTACTCATAGTCATCTCTTGGGGCTCTAACATTGCTCTTGCCATTCACGACGCGTGGACGTGCATTGCCCGAAATCCTCGCTTCGCTGACTCTCTTCCTAGTCATGATGGACCATCCTTCATTCGCTCAAGGTTGAATGCCTGTGCGATTTACATCCCCCGGTCTGGCGGGACAAACCTCAACGCAGCTTAAGAAACATCAGTGGCAAGTGGATGTTGCGTATCGTCATTTGTATGCAGACAAATGGTTCGTAGGCACCGAACTCAGGGAAGATGCCGCGCCGTTCCACCACCCGTTGTACCTGAACATTCATTCCGTAGATCTAGGCGTCGAGTAGCCAAGTTGAGCTTGGTACTGACGCTGCCTTTCACATACGGTACACATTCGCGCTTTTATCAAGATCAGGGGCGTCACGAGGTAAACTCCAGCGGTTTGGGCGATATCAGCGTCGTAGGAAACTACTGGCTTCTAGATCCAGGGAAGGCCTCCGTCGGAAACGTGGCCTTCGGTCTAGGAGTAAAAACGCCTTCAGGGTCGAATACCGTAAGACGGCAAGTCTTCTTGGCGAACAGGCAGGTCCTAGACCCTCCAGTGGACCAGTCGATCCAGTTGGGCGATGGCGGCTGGGGTGTGATCGCGCAAGCGCAGGCGTTTCGACAGATCTATCACCGGTGGTTCGGGTACACCTACGAGTGGTATTTGCTAAGTCCCAAGGAAATGACCAACGTGCCTTCGCCGATCACAGGAGTGAATCTATCGGTTCCGGATGTGTATTCGGCGCGAGTCGGGGCGTCGTATATGGTAGCGCCAAGGCAAGGATTCTCCTTGAGTCTTGGAACGCGCGTCGACGGCATCCGAGAGAGGGATCTGGTTGGTGGAAATGACGGCTTTCGCAGACCGGGATATACCTTGTACTTGGAACCGGGGTTGGCCATGGGTCGCGGCCTGAACACCTTTACGTTGAGCGTGCCGCTCCGGGTGCATCAGGATTTCAAGCGCGGCCCAGTCGATGTGGAGCACAATTTCGCGGGAGGCGGGGATCTCGCGAACACCCTGGTTCTGGCGGGTTATAGCGTGCGCTTTTAGACTAGGGGAGCCCAACGCGGCTCTTGAGATCCGCAAATCGGGGGTCAGGACGCAGCCGATCCCACCGCGGGTCGCGGTTCAGCCAGACCAGCCAATGGTTGCGTCCCTCAAACGCTTTGTCGAGCCAGGCAAAGGCCTGGTCTTTGTCATCGAGTCCGGCATACACGAGAGCGACGCCGTAGGGTGTTACGTATTTATGGCTGGACAATTCACTCAGGTGAGTCAAGACTTGTTTCGCTTCCATTCGCTTTCCCCATTCCCCATAGGCGTTTCCTATTCCAGCGATAGTTACGGGCCATTCTGGTAAGGCGGCGTCTGTCTTGTTGAACTCGTCAATGGCTTCCGCGTACAGTTTTTTCTGCTGATAGGCCCGGCCGAGCCAGAGATGTGCCAAGGGAAACTTTGGGCTTACCGCCAGCGTCTGGCGGAGCTGGCTGATTGCCCCGTCGTAGTCATGCCGGTAAAAGTAGTTGAAACCAATATCCGTGCTGATGATGACCGCTAACGGGTCCAATTCGCGGGCACGTTGAATCTCCGTCCATGCTTCGTCGAAGCGTCCCATCGCGCTGAGATAGTAGCTGTACCATTCGTGCGCCGTAGCATAGTTCGGATTGAGCTCAACCGCTCGTTTGAACTCTTTCTCTGCTTCTTCCCAATCCCAGGCGTGATAGAGGTTGTAATATGCCAGGGAAGCGTGTGCCTCTGCCAGTGTCGGGTCCAGTTCAATGGCCTTCATCGCTGCCGTGCGAGCCTGGGGGAACGCGTCGAGTGGGTCCATGTAACTGAGGTATCCCATCGTGGTGTAGCAATCGGCAATTCCCGAATAGGCTGCCGCATACGTGGGCTCAATTTCGACGGCCTTACTGAATTGCTCGATGGCTTTATGCAGGCTGGCTTCGTTTCGCTGGTTCCAATAGGACCGGCCCCGTAAATAGCTTTCGTACGCCGCCGGATCAATGGCGCCGGCAGTAGCCAACCGTCTCTGATCGCTAGGCGTCAGAGTGTCACGAACTTCCTGAGCCACGTCACGCGCCACCTCGCGTTGCAGCGTGAGGACATCCCGCAAGGCCCGCTGATACTCCTCAGCCCACAGGTG